>NZ_JBWKEC010000032.1:0-98146 GCF_056435645.1 Amycolatopsis sp. NPDC043889 | reverse complement strand
GGGACGAGAGCGGCGACCCTGAAGGTCCGTGAAGGCCTCCTTCACTACCCTCAGGGTAGGCAAGGAGGCCTTCACGGACACATGATCAGCCCCAGTCAGATCCAGTAGGCACCCAAGACGCTCTCGGCCCTGACCCGAATCGCCATTCACGACCAGCTGTACCGATGCTGAGTCGCTGGTCGACTACGCTTTGATACTTTCGACTTTGACCATTTTCGCGGTGCGGGGTTAGTGTTCGGCGATGGAAGACGTGGACGCGGCCGGACTGGACTTCTGGTCGTTCGTGGCGCTGGCGAACCGGCGGCTCGCGCACGAGTACGGCTTCCGGCACCAGCTGGCGACCGAGGTCCTGCTGACCCTCAATCGTGCCTCCGACCTGGTGACTTACGATCTCGAAGCCGCGGTGCACCGGCCGCGCGGCCGGTCGTGGTCGGCGTTCCGGCTGCTGTTCGTGGTCTGGCTCGCCGGTCCGCTCGAACCGACCAGTGCCGCCCGGCTGACCGGGATGAGCCGGGCGGCGGTGTCGAATCTGGTCAAGACGCTGGTCGCGGAGGGGATGCTCCACCGCGTCCCGGACGAACGGGACGGCCGTTCGGTGCAGTTGTCGCTGACCGAGGCGGGGCACGAGGAGATGGTCTCGGTGTTCCGCGAGCACAACGAGCGCGAATTCGGCTGGACGAACGCGCTGACCGAGACCGAACAGCGCATCCTCGTCATGCTGCTGGGCAAGCTGATCACGAGCCGCGCCGAGTTCGGCACCCGGAGCCGCAAGTAGGCCTTTCCGTCGCGAGGAAGACCGGACTACGCTGCTCGATGGATAGTAAAAGCGTGAACTAAATCGGCGAGGAGGAGACCATGGTGGACGGCGGACGGATTCCCGCGCTCTTCGCCGGGCTGTGCGACGACGCCGCGGTGTTCCCGCCAGGGCTGGCCCCGCTGCCGGACGCCGTCACGGCGCACGACGAGCACGTCTCCGCCTGGTACGCCGACCTCGTCGGGCCGCTGGTGGTCGCCGCCACCGCGCTCGGCGACCTCGCCGAAGTGCTGGGCGACCGGGCGACTCCGCTGCCGGTCTCGGTGACCCTGCCCGGCGGGCCCGCGCAGCTCGACGGCGTGCTCGAAGCCGTCGCGTCACTGCCGGTGAAACTCGACGCGCTGGAGATCGCCGTCCCGGAAGGGATGGGCCCGGACGAGGTGCTCGCCGCGATTTCCCGTGCCACCGCACCGGTTTTCGTCGAAATCCCGCGCGACGACCGACGTGTCCCGCTGCTGACCGCTCTTTCCGGGACCGGTCGCCGCGCGAAGTTCCGCACCGGTGGCGTCCGAGCCGATCTGTACCCCGGCGAAGCGGAACTCGCCGCCGCGGTGCGGGCGGCCGTCGGGGCGGGCGTTCCGTTCAAGGCCACCGCCGGGCTGCACCATGCCCTCCGCAACACCGATCCGGAAACCGGCTTCGAACAGCACGGCTTCCTCAACCTGATGCTCGCCACCGACGCCGTCCACACCGATGGCGACCCAGAAGCCGTTCTCGCCGAACGGGACGGCGCCGTCATCGCCGAGCAGCTCCGGGAACTGGACGCGGATCGCGTCGCCGCCCTCCGCGCGGGCTTCACGTCGTTCGGCACCTGCAGCATCACCGACCCCCTGACCGAACTGGCCGGGCTCGGCCTGCTCGAGGCGCCCCGAGGAGAGGCATGACCACGATCGACATCCCCGCAGGCTCGCTGTTCGGGATCGACAACCTGCCGTACGGCGTGTTCTCCGTCGACGGCGATTCCCCGCGCGTCGGCGTGCGCGTCGGCGACTCCGTTCTCGACCTGGCCGCGGCGCTCGGCGACGACGTCTTCGCCGCGCCGACGCTGAACCCGTTCATGGCGCAGGGATACGACCGCTGGGTGGCGGTCCGCGAACGGATCCGCGACCTGGTCGCCGGCGAGGTCCCCGATGGCGCGGTCCACGCGATCGAACGGGTGACCCTGCACCTGCCGATCGAGGTCGCGGACTACGTCGACTTCTACGCCTCCGAGCACCACGCCTCGAACGTCGGCAGGCTGTTCCGCCCCGACGCGGAACCGTTGCTGCCCAACTGGAAGCACCTCCCGGTCGGCTACCACGGGCGGTCCGGCACGGTCCTGGTCTCCGGTACGGACATCGTGCGCCCGAGCGGTCAGCGCAAGGCCCCGGCCGAAGCGGCGCCGGTGTTCGGGCCGAGCACGCGGCTGGACATCGAGGCCGAGATGGGCTTCATCGTCGGCACCGGAACCCCGCTGAACAACCCGATCAACCCGGATTCCTTCCCCCGCCACGTTTTCGGCGCGGTCCTGCTCAACGACTGGTCGGCCCGCGACATCCAGGCGTGGGAATACGTCCCGCTGGGCCCGCACCTCGGCAAGAGCTTCGCGACGTCGATCTCTCCTTGGGTCGTGCCGATCCTGGCGCTGGAGACCGCGCGGATCCCCCTGCCCGGCCAGACGGACCCGGAGCCGCTGCCGTACCTGCGGGAAAGCGACCCGTGGGGGCTCGACATCGACCTCGTCATCGCATGGAACGGCGAGGAGGTCAGCCGCCCGCCGTTCCGCGAGATGTACTGGTCGCCCGCCCAGATGCTCGCGCACCTGACGGTCAACGGCGCTTCCTCGCGCACGGGCGACCTGTACGGTTCCGGCACGATCTCCGGGCCGGAGAAGCACCAGCGCGGCGCGTTCCTCGAATTGTCCTGGGGCGGTAAGGAACCGCTCACGGTCAAGGGGGAGGAGCGCACCTTCCTGCTGGACGGCGACGAGGTCGTGATCACCGGGACCGCGCCCGGGGCGAACGGCTCGCGGATCGGGTTCGGCGAGGTGCGGGGACGCGTGCTGCCCGCAGGGTGACTCAGCTACCGGGGATCCCGTTGGGCGGCGGCCCGTCGTTAGCGGCGGAGTCGTCCGCCTTGATGGGGGCCTCGCCGAGGTCGGTCACCAGTACCGGCGTCAGTTCCTTGCCGACGCCTCCCCTGAGCTCGACCACCGACATTCCGGAGATGCCGAGGTGGCTGTCGCCGGAGTAGCGGAACGGCGCCAGACCCGGTCCCTCGAACGTCTTCCCGGACTGCTGGATCACCTCGACGAGGCGCTCGCGCGTCAGGTCCTTTCCAGCCGCCTGCAACGCCTGGACGAACGTGTACGCCTGCGCCATCCCGTAGATGCGGTAGTTCGTCAGGTCGCCGCCCTTGCCGTGCGCCTTCCAGACGTTCTGCCACAGCTTTGTCCACGCGTTGTCCGGCGCGTCGACGCCCGGCAGGTACTCGGTCGTGACCACGCCGTCGATGAGCGACGCGCCGTTGGTGACCTTGCCTTCGGAGAACCGCGCGAGCAGTGAACCGACGAGCGCTGGATCGGAGCCGACGTTGCTGTAGACCCACTTCGGCTTGAAACCGATCTTCAGCGACGCCAGCTGGGAGAGCGCGGTGTACGACGGAACGGTGAAGCCCAGCACCAGATCCACGCCCGCGGCCTTGAGTTTGGCGATCTGCGGCGCGATGTCGGTGTTGCCGGGTGAGTACTTCGCGACCTCCACGATCTGCTGGCCGAGGTACCGCCGGGCGCCCTTCTCGCCGTCGCGGCCGAAGTCGTCGTCCTGGAGGAACAGGCCGACCTTGGCGTCCGGCAGGTTCTTCCGCACCCAGTCGCCGATGATCTTGCCTTCGATCTCGTAGTCAGGCTGCCAGCCGAAGGTGAACGGCGCCTTCTTCGGATCGTCGCCCCAGCGCAGCGAACCCGACGACACGAACAGGTCCGGCACCTTGGAGTTGTTCAGGAAATCGACGACGGCGCTGTGCGTCGGCGTGCCGAGGCCGCCGACCATCGCGAAGATCTCCTCCTTGAGCACCAGTTCGTCGGTGACCGCGCTCGTGGTGGTCGGGTTGTAGCCGTCGTCCTTCACCACGAACTCGATCTTGCGGCCGTTGACGCCGCCGTTCGCGTTCACGTAGTCGTAGTAGGCCTGATGACCGCTCGGGATCTCGCTGTAGCCCGGCGCGGCGACGCCGGTCAGCGGGAAATGCGCGCCGATCTTGATGGTCGTGTCGGTGACGCCGACCGTCGAGCCCTTCTGCTCGCCCTCGGGTCTGCCGCCCGCGCCGCAGGCGGCGGTGACCGTGACGGCCAGGAAGACGGTCACGGCCTTGGTCCAGCGTTTCATGAAGTTCTCCTCCGATGGATGAGTTTCCGCAGCCCGCCGGCGAGACCGGCGGGTGCGAGCAGCACGATCAGGACGGTGACCAGGCCGTAGATCAACGGCGCCAGATGCGCGGCCTGCACGTCGGAGAGGCCAAGATCCGTTCCCGCGCCGGTCACCAGAGGCGGCAGGAAGGTCAGCAGCGCGGCGCCGGCGAGCGCTCCGGTCAGGCTCCCGAGACCGCCGAGCACCACCGCGGACACCAGCAGCAGCGACAACGTCAGCGCGAACCCGCTCGGCGCCGCCAGCCGCGCCGACAACGCCATCAGCGCTCCGGCCAGCCCCGCGCATCCCGAGCTGACGACGAACGCCCGCACCCGCGTGCGGCCGAGGTCGATCCCGGCCAGTTCGGCGGCCACGTCCTCGTCACGTACCGCTCGCCAGTCGCGTCCGACCCGGCCGCGGGACAGGTTCGCCAGCAGCACGAACACGATGATCACCGCGAGCCACGAAAGGTAGGCGAGATAACGGATCGAGGTGAGTTCGTGGCCGGTGACGAAGTACGCGGCGTCCGCCAGCCGGCCGGGGATTTCTGGCATGCGCACGGGCAAGCCCTGCTCACCGCCGAGCACTTCACCGAAGAACAACGGGATCCCGGGAACGGCGACGGCGAGCGCGAGTGTCGCGCCGGCGAGATACGGCCCGTGCAGCCTGGCCGCGGCGACGCCGACGAGGGCTCCGACGGCCAGCGTGATCACCATCGCCAGCACCAGGATCACCGGCAGCGGAAGGAATTCCGACTTCAACAGGAGCGCTGTCGAGTAGGCGCCGACGGCCATCAAGGCGCCGTGCCCGAGCGACAGCTGCCCGTTGAGTCCGGTCAGGACGGTCAGGCCGCCCGCCGCGATCGCGAAATACGCCATCGTGGTGAGCTGCGAGGTGAAGAACGGCCCGGAGTTCTCCAGTACCAGTACGACGACGAGCAGCGCGGCGAGCGCGCCCAGCAGAGAGCGGCGTGGCACGTCAGACCCTCCGTTCACGGACGCTCGCGAACAGGCCACCGGGCTTCAGGAGCAGCACCACCATGAGTAGCGCCAGCGCGGCGAGCGGGACGAGTTCCGAGCCGACGTAGCCGCTCACCAAACTCAACGACAGGCCGAGGACGACGCCGCCGACGACCGCGCCGACCGGGCTGTCCAGCCCGCCGAGGACCGCGGCGACGAAACCGTACACCACCACACCGTCCATATAGGACGGATGGACGAGACCGCCGCCGGCGATCAGCAGACCGGACAGCGAACCGGCGAGCGCGGCCAGCGCCCAGCCCAGGGTGAGCATCCGCCCGACCCGCACGCCGAGCAGGCGGGCCACCTCCCGGTCGAAGGCCGCGGCCCGCATCCGCAGGCCCAGATCGGTACCGCGGAACAGCAGCACGAGCCCGATCAGCACCACGCCGACGGCGGCGATGGTGAACACGCCGAATCCGGTCAGCGCGATCGTCGTGTCGCCGACCTGGAACCCGGTGAGCCCGAACGGCGCCGGGAACGACCGGTACCGCGAGCCGAACACCAGCGCCGCCAGCGCGTGCAACACGATGAACAGCCCGAGGGTGAGGATGACGGCGTTGATCTCGGCCTTGCCGTCGACGAACCGGACGACGAACCGTTCCACCAGCGCGCCGAGCACGAGTCCCGAGGCGAGGGCCACGGCGAAACCGGCCCAGTACGACCAGCCCGCGTCGATCAGGACCAGTGCCAGGTAGGTGGTGATCATCGCCATCGGCGCCTGCGCGAAGTTCACGATCCGCGTCGCCCGCCAGATGAGCACGAGCGCCAGCGCGAACGCGGCGTAGACCACGCCCAGCGTCAGGCCGGTGAGCGCGGTGGTCAGCAGTTGCTGCACAGGGCTCCCTTTCAGAATCCGAGGTAGGCGTGCCGGAGGTCGTCGTCCGCGACGAGCGCGGCCGCGTCCCGCCGGACGACCACCTGCCCGAGGTTGAGCACGACGCCGTGGTCGGCGATGGACAGCGCGCTGCGCGCGTTCTGCTCGACCAGCACGACGGCCAGTCCTTCGTCGTGCACGAGACCGCGCAGCAGGCCGAAGATCCGCGCCACGATCCGGGGCGCGAGCCCCAAGGACGGTTCGTCCAGCAGCAGCACCTTCGGCCGGGAGAGCAGCGCGCGGCCGATGACCAGCATCTGCCGTTCCCCGCCGGAAAGGACGTGCGCGAGTCCGTTCTTGCGGTCGGCCAGCGCCGGAAAGAGGTCGTAGATCCGGCGGAGGTCGGCCGCCGTCGCGCGCCCGCGTGCCCCGAGCGCGCCGAGCCGCAGGTTCTCCTCGACGGTCAGTTCGGCCAGCACGCCGCGGCCTTCGGGGACGTGCGCGAGCCCGAGCGCCGGAAGGTCCTCTGTGGACACTCTGCTCAAATTCCGGCCCGCGAGCGAGATACCGCCGCCAGACGGCGGCACGAGCCCGGAAATGGTGCGCAGCAAGGTCGTCTTGCCCGCGCCGTTCGCGCCGAGCACCGCGGTGATCTCGCCTTCCGCGGCCGAAAGGCTCACGGAATCGAGCGCGCGCACCGGGCCGTAGCTCGCCGAGAGGTTCTCAACGGTCAGCACCGGCCACCTCCTCGCCGAGGTAGGCGGCTTGGACCGCCGGATCGGCGCGGATCTCGTCCGGGGTGCCGCGGGCGATGACCCTGCCGAAGTCCAGCACCACGATCTCGTCGCAGACGCCCATCACCAGATCCATATGGTGCTCGACGAGCATCACCGACATGCGTTCGGTCAGCCCGCGGACCAATTCGCCGACCTCGGCGATCTCCGCCGACGACAGGCCGCCCGCCGGTTCGTCGAGCAGCAGGAGGTCGGGTTCGCTCACCAGCGCTCGCGCCAGCGCGACGCGCTTCCGTACCGGGTAAGGAAGGCTCGCGGGATAGCGATGGGCGACGTCGGCGATGTCGAAGGCATCCAGTTGAATCATCGCGCGCTCGGCCAGCGCCTTCTCGTCCTTCGCCCACCCCAGCAACGAGGACAAGAAGCCGGATTTCGCGTGCCTGCCCGCCCCCGCGAGGACGTTCTCCAGCACGGTCATCCGGTCGAACAGGCCGAGTTCCTGCAGGCTGCGGGCGATGCCGAGGCCGGCGAGATGATGCGGGCGCAGCCGCCGTAGTTCCGTGCCGCGCCAGGTCAGCGTGCCGGTATCCGGGCGGACGAAACCGCACGCGACGTTGAAGAGGGTGGTCTTGCCCGCCCCGTTCGGGCCGATCACCCCGAGCACCCGGCCCGGCGCGACGGTCAGGGAGACGTCCGACAGGGCGACGAGACCACCGAAGGTCACCGACACGCCGGACATCTCGAAGGTCGACAGGGTCACGCAAGAACTCCCAACGGAGAGAGGAGGTCCCGGCGCGGGCGCGCCGGGACCGATGACACTCAGGCGTGCGGACACGTGTCCCGGTAGTCGCTGATCGTGCGGTCGTCCGGGGCGGGGCAGAGGAACTGCTCGTAGCGGGTGTCGTTGTCCACGAACCGCTTCAGCCACGAGAGCGTGTACTTGGCCATGGTCGTGTTCGCCGTGTTCGGGAAGAAGTGGCTCGCGTTGTCCAGCTCCATGTACGCCTTCTCCGCCGAAGCGGGAATGCTGGTGTAGAACGGGATCGAGTGCGACGCCACCGGCGCGACGGAGTCGGACTCGCCGCCGATGATGAACGTCGGCACCCTCAGCGAGGACCAGGATTTCTGCGTGTTCCACGGCGCGAGCGGCACCGCGGCCTGCAGCGACGGCCGGTCCTGCGCGGCTTCGAGCGAACCGCCGCCGCCCATCGAGTGGCCCGCCACCGCGAGCCGCGTGGTGTCGATGCGGGACCGGACCGTGCTGCGCTGGGTCAGGTAGTCGAGCGCGGCCAGCAGCTGGTCACCGCGGCTGTCGGGCTGGTCGTAGATCGTATTGGTGTCGATCGTGAACACCACGAAGCCCTGCGACGCCAGCCGCGGGCCCATCCACGCGATACTCGACTGGGTCGCGGTGAACCCCGGCGAGATGGCGACCGCGCCGAACGTGCCCTGCGCGGTGCTGGTGGGGTAGTAGATGGTTCCGCCGCCGAAGCCGGTGACGGCCAGTCTCGACACGGAAGTCTGGGATACCGCGAACGAGCCGCGGGAGGCTTCGATGCTGCTTTCCGTCGGGTCGGGTCCTCGTTCGTAGGGGTTCTCGGCGGCGTAGGCCGCGGGGGCGACAGTGAGTGCCGCGACAGTGGCCAGTCCACAAAGGATCCGGGTCGTACTACGCATGGTGCCGTCTCCGTTCGCCGTTGAACACGGTCCGTGGTGATGGACTGTGGCAAACGGCCGGAGTGGGCTGCATCGGTGAAATCGCCAGTCTTGATCCGCGAGGAGTTCCCGCCGGGCCGGTCGCCCGTACGATCGGCGATCGTGAACCCCTCAGCCGAGGACATAGTCCGCACCGCGGCGCGGTGGATCGATCGCGGCGTCCGCGTCGACACCTCCGCCTTCGCCCAGGATCTGGGCATCTCGCGCAGCACCCTGTTCCGCCGCGTCGGAAACCGGGAAGACCTGCTCGGTGATGCCCTCTACTACCTGTCCGAGCGCACCCTGACGGCCGCCGCGCGCACCTGGGAGCGCGAAGAGGGCGACGTGGTGCGCAACGCGGCCGGTGAACTGCGCTGTCTTTCGATCATGCGCGAGTACCGGTCCGTGCTGGCGGCGAGTGCCGGGTTCCGGCGCTTCCTCGACGACGAGCCGGTGCTGGCGATCCGGCTGCTGACCGACCCGGACGGCCGCGTCCAGCCGCGAGTGATCGCGGCACACGTCGAGCTCCTTCGCCGCGACGTCGAGGACGGCGGCTTCGTGCCCGCGGTCAGCCTGGACAGCCTGTGTTACGCGATCGTGCGGCTGGGGGAGGCGTTCCTGTACTCGGACGTCCTCGCCTCCCGGACCCCCGATCTCGAAGCGGCGTCGACGCTGCTCGGAGCGCTCGTGGAAGGACGGGTGCCGAGCAGGACCTTGTGAAACACTTGCGCCTGGTGTTTCATCGAGAGGGATCTCGAGGAGGCGCCGATGCCTGTGTACCCGCTGCGGGGGAGGGACGACCTCTTCGGCGGGCTGAGGTCGGTCGCCGGGCGTGCCGTGCTGGTCCGCGGTGCGGAAGGCCTGGGCAAATCGGCCCTGCTCACCGAGCTGCGCGCCACCCTCGGCGTTCGCCTCGTCGGTGTGCGGGGCCTGCGAGCGGAAAGCGAGCTGCCCTACGGCGCCCTGCAGCGGATGTTCGGTGCGCCGGTCTCCAGCGGCGCGGAGACACGAGACCGGCTCGGCGCTGTTTCGGCGCCGACGATCTGCTGGGTCGACGACGCGCACTGGGTCGATCCGGAGTCCTTGGCGGCGCTGGGGTTCGCCGCCAGGCGACTGGCGGGAGCGCCGGTCGGGATGGTGCTCGCCTCGCGATCCGGATCCGACGAATTCGACTCCGTCGAGCTGCCGCCGTTGCCCGTTTCCGCCGCCGATCAGGTGCTGCGTGACCGCGGCGTGCCCGCCGGGGTGCGCCCGCAGCTGGTCGAACTGGGTGACGGGAACCCGGCCGATCTCGTAGCGCTGGCGGCTTCGCTGACACCCGCTCAGGCGGCCGGGCGGGAACCGGTTTCGCCGATCCTGCCGGAGCGCCTGCCTCGTTACGCGGCCGAGCTCGACGCGATGCGGCTCGACGAACGGCTCCGTTTTCTCGCCACCTGTATGGACTTCTCCGCGAGGAAGGCGACCTGGTACGCGGCGGCGTCCCCGGCCGACCGCAGGGCGGCGCACGCGCGGCTGGCCTCCGCCGAGGAGGGGCCCGACGCGCTCTGGCATCGCGCGATGGCGACGGCCACGCCGTCCGAGCCACTCGCGGACGCGCTCGCCGCGGCACCGGCGGTGGATCACGCGGCCGCGGCCCGGCAGCTCGAACGCGCCGCCGCCCTGACCGCCGATCCGGCCACACGGGCGACCCGGCTGCTGGCCGCGGCGGACGCGGCCTGGCAGGCGGGCAGACCTGGGTGGGCACGGCTGCTGCTGTCCAGAGTGGACGCTGAACCGGGCGCGGTGGCGTTGCTGCACGGGGAGATCGAGCTGCGTGACGGCGATCCCGCCGTCGCCACCCACGAACTGGGCGCGGCGGCGGAACTGCTGCCCGATCCGGCGGGCGCGCTCCTGCTGGCGGGTGAGGCGCGCAGGCTCGGTGGTGACCTGAGCGGCTACCGGGCCCTCGCCAGGACGGTCCCGGCGGGCGACGGGCTGGTCTCCGCGCATTTCCACGGTCTGACCTCGGTTTACGCCGGACGTCACGAGGACGCCGTCACTCCGCTGAAGGACGCTGTCACCAAGGGGATGGCCGGCTCGGACGTCGCCGGGGCCGTCTGGGCCGCCGAAGCGGCCTTCGCCCGTGGGCATGCCGAACAGGCGCACGAATACGCGGCCGCGGCCGTGAGCCGCGCGCGGCTCGGCAAACGCCACGCGGAACTGCCGTGGGCGCTGATCTACCTGTCGCTTTCGGCCATCGCGCTCGACCGCATCCCCTGTGCGCGGGCGGCGTCCCGCGACGGCCTGCGGGCACCGCACAACCTGCGGATGGAGCATCTGACGCTGCTGGGGCTGGCCGCCGCACTGCTCGGCGACCGCGTACCGGAGCTGGACGAAGCGGCCGAAGGCATCGCCGAACGCGGTCTCGGCAGGCCCGCCGCGGTCGCCGCGTGGGCGAACGCCTGTCTGGACCTGGCCGAAGACCGGCCCGACGACGCGTTGAGCAGGCTCGAAGACCTCGCTTCCGGTGTCTCCGGCGACCAGCCGGTGATCCGGGTGCTGGCCACCCCGCAACTCGTCGAGGCGGCCGTCTGTGCCGGGCGACCCGAACGCGCACTGGCCGCGCTGGAGGTGTTCGACCGCTGGACCCTCGCGGGCGCGGAACCCTGCTGGCTCGCGCTGAGCCACCGCTGTCACGCGCTGACCGCGTCGGATCCCGGTGTGGCGGAACAGCGTTTCGTCCTGGCCATCGAGGCGCACCGGCGGGCGGGCGGCGCGATGGAACTCGCCAGGACCCGGCTCGCCTACGCCACCCTATTGCGACGGCATCGACGGACCCGGGACGCCCGCGACCAGTTCCGCGATGCCTTGCGGGGCTTCGAAAACGTCGGCGCGACCCGGTTCGCCGAACGGGCAAGGGCCGGGCTGCGAGCGACCGGCGAGACCGTCGACTCGCCGCACCGATCGCTCGCCGGCCTCACACCGCAGCAGGACGCCATCACCCGCCTGGTGGCGGCGGGGGAGACGAACAAGGAGATCGCGCGGCGGCTGGTGATCAGCCATCGCACGGTGGATCACCACTTGCGGAACATCTTCACGGCATTGGGTGTGCGGTCCCGGGTGGAACTCGCGCGCCGCGTCGCCGCCGGCGAGTGACGCTGCTCGTGACTCGCGTGCCTGGAGGCGGAACTCGCGTGCTCAGAGGCGGAACTCGCGTGCCTGGAGGCGTAATATGCCGCGTGGAGGTCCGCGCGGCGAGTTCCGTCTCTGAGCACGCGAGTTCGGCGTTCAAGCACGCGTGTTCCGTCTCTGAGCACGCGAGTTACGGGCCAGTCTCACGTCACGGGCAGGCGAGGACCGGGGCCTGCGGACGCCCGCCGCCGTGCAGGTCGCTCAGCGGAACCCTGGCCAGGCCGAGGATCGCCTGCGCGGTCGCGCGCGGGGCGGTCGACGGGTTCAGGCCCGTGGCGTCGTAGGCGATCGCGCCGCGGTCCGCCTCGGCGCCGGCGCAGCCGGTCTGCAGTGACCGCAGGAATTCCCGCGCCTTGACGGCGGCGGCGGGGCGGTGCCCGGCCAGCGCCTGCGCGGCGAGACCGGTGCTGTTCGCGTTCGGCGCGTTGGTGGAGAAACCGAAGCCGCCGTTCGGGTGCTGCTTGGTGACCAGCCAGGAGGTGCCCTCCCCGGCGTTCACCGGGTCACCGGTGGCGCGCAAGGCCTGCACGACCGTCGCGGTCGCGTCGACGTCGCTCGTGCACGTCGCTTCGCCGAAGTTCAGCGGGAAACCGCCGTCGGGGCACTGGGTGCCCGCGAGGAACGTCACGGCCTGCGCCGGGACGTCGCCGGTGCGGTCCAGCGCCAGCAAGGCGAGTGACTGCGAGAGGGCGTTGGAGTAGTCGCCGTATTCGGAGCGGTCGGAGAACCGGCCGGACGGCGTGAGCAGCGAGAGCAGGCCCGCCTTCAGGTCGACGCCGCCGAACGACGCCGGGTTCTTGCCGCGAACCTGCGCGGCGAGCAGCAGTTTGGCGTGCGCGCCCGCGTACGCCTCGGTGCCGCCGCCGACGTAGCCCGTGGTGATCTCCGGTTTCGCCAGCCAGGTGATCGCCTTGCCCGCGTTCGTGTCCGACACCCCGGCCGCGGCGAACGCGAAGATCGCGTCGATCGTCAAACCCTGGTCGGGGAACTTCTGGCCGCCGAAGTCGGCCTCGAACCTTTCCCCGTCGGCCATCTGCCTCGCGAGCCAGCCCGCGGCGGCGTCCGCCTTGTTGTGGGTGGCCGCGGCCGCCGCCGGAGCGGCGGCCAGCCCGAGGCCGCACAGCAGGGCGACAGCGAAAACCAAACGTCTCATGAGAACCCTTTCCCGCATTTCCACGACAGGAGTCGGTGACACCGCGCGACGTGGGTGACCGGGCTCGCCTGGAGGGCACACCGTTGCGGGACAGCGCCGGACTCTCACCGGACTTCCCCCACGACCGCGCTGAATCGGATGAACCGAAGAGTACCGCCAGAGCGCGAGTTTCGATGTGATCCTGGCAACCGACCTGGTCAGCGGTGCCTGCCGGAGGTGATCGAGTGTTAACCTCGATCGGCTCGACAACTGCACACCGCCGCCCGTGACGGGGAAGCCGGTCGAAATCCGGCGCTGTCGCGCAACCGTGGGCCCTTCACCAGGGCGAGCCGGGATACCGAACGGGCGGATGAACGAACCACTGTCGCGATAAACAGGGGTGACCGCGGCGTCCGCGCCTGTCCTCCGTCATGCCGCTAGGAGGAGTCATGCGCCGCCGGTCCCTCGCCGCAGTGGCGTTCGTCGTCAGCGTCGGCGTGGTCGCCGCACTGCTCACCGGGACGGCCACGGCCGCGAACGATCCCGGCGCCGCGAAGGCGAATTCCCGCTGGCTCGCGACCAAGCTGAAGCCGGACGGCACGCTCGAGAACCCCAACGGGGGCGCACTGCCCGACCACGGCCTGATGCTCGACGTGCTTTTCGCACTGTACGCGTCGGGCGACGGCGCCAAGGCCGAGCCGATCATGAAGTTCCTCGACGACGAAGGCCACGCCACCGACTACTTCACCTGGGACGGACTGGTTCCCGGTGCCGGATACGACAAGGTCATCGTCGGGGGCTCGCTCGCCAAGACGCTGCTGGCCGCCCAGATTTCCGGCCGGGACCCGCGAAACGTCGACGGGTACGACCTGGTCGCCGAGACCCATGCCGCGATCATGCGCAACGGCCCCGACAAGGGCCGGATCAGCGACTACTCCAAAGATCCGGAGCGCACCGGCTCGGTGAACAACGACGCGAACTCGTTCGGGCAGGCGCTCGGCGTCATCGGGCTCGCCGTGGCGGGCGAGAACGACCGGATCGCCATCGACAGGTTGCTGACCCAGCAATGTTCCGAGGGCTACTTCCGCCTCTTCTTCCCCTACATCCCGACGAAGGAGACCGGCGACCACGTCACCCCGGGCGGCAGCAAGGTTTCGACCTGCGACGAAGGCAAGCGGCTCGACCTTTCCCCGGCCGACGGCGACGCCACCGGCCTCGCGCTCTCGGCGCTGCTGGCCGCGAAGAAGGCGGGCGCGACCGGACTCGACGCCTCGATCGCCAAGACCGTCTCGTGGCTCAAAGCGAACCAGACTTCCGGTGGCGGTTGGGGTGGTGGCGTCGGCACCGAGGCGCCGAACACCAACAGCACCGGCATGATCGTCCAGGCGCTCGCCGACGCGGGTGGCGCGGACGCGGCGGTGGACAAGGGCGTGCGGTACCTCAAATCCGCGCAGGCGAACGCTGCCGCCGACGCCGGCACCAAGCTCGCGGGCGAACTCGGCGCGATCGCCTACAACCCGGCTTCCTACGAGGCCGCGCGCACCTCGGGTATCAGCGGGGTCGACACCTGGATCCGTGCGGGTGCCCAGGCCTCGCTCGGGTTGTCGCAGGTCGGGTTCTACTCGCTCGCGAGGGGCACCGCTCAACCGCCGACCAGCGGCGCCCCGGCTCCTACGACGACCACCATCACGACGTCGGTGACGCCGCCGCCCAAACCCAAGAAGGCCGGCACGCCCAGGGCGTCCACCGTCGTCCAGCCACCGGCCGCGATCGCCACCCCGGACACGGCGACACCGGCCGCCCGCCTCGGCGCCTACCTGGCGAACCGGCTCGTCGGCGGTGACCACGTCGAGGTGACCGAGGACGGCAAGACCTACGTCGACTACGACGCCACCGCCGACGTGGTGCTGGCCCTGCGAGCGCTGGACCAGCAGCCGGACTCCGTCGCCCGCGCGTCGCAGTTCCTGGTGAAGCCGGAAGCCGTACGGGCCTATGCCCACGGCGCGCCCTACGAGCAAGGTGAGGCGTCGTATGCCGAACCGCTCGCGAAACTCGTGCTCGTCGCCGAGTTCGCGAAGGCCGACGTCGCCGGGCAACTGCGCTCCGATCTGGTGAAGCTGCGCGGCACCGACGGCAAGTTCACCGACACCGGATCGTTCGCCGACGCCGACGAGACGGTGGAGCGGCACGCTTGGGCGGTGCTCGCCACCGTGGCCGATCCCGGTCCTGCGGTCGAACTGCTCCTTTCGCGCCAGTGCGCCGACGGAACCTTCCCGAAGCATCTCGACACCGTGGAGTGCGGCTCCGGCGACCTCGCCGCGACCGCCGCCGCGGTCACCGCGCTCGCCGCCCGTCCGCACACCGACGCCGCGCCCCCGTCCAGGCGCCCGGACGGCTGGAGCGAGCGGCGCGTGTCGGCGTTCGTCTCCGCGGTGGGCGCGCTCGGCGTCCGGCCGACCGGCGAGGGCATGGTCACTGGAGAGGGCGGAGAGCCGGACGTCGCGCTCAGCGCCGCCGTCGCCGCCGCGCGGCAGACCGCCGGCCTCGACGCGAGCGGAACGGCGCGGTCACTGGGCGAACAGGTCCAAGCCGATGGCGGTCTAGCCAAGGGATCCGCCGGGGCGACCGATTTCCCGACCAGTCTGGCCGCGGCGCAAGGAGTCGCGGGCCGATCGTGGCTGACCGCACCTGATTCGCCGCTCTCGCCCGCGATCCGGCTGCCGCTGACCGAGGCGAATCCGTCCGGCGCACCGGTACTGGCCGCGGAGCAGTCCGGCTCCCCGCCGTCATGGCTGATCTGGGGACTCGCCGGGCTGGCCGTCCTGCTGCTGCTCACCGTGATCGCACTGGTTTTCGTACTTCGCCGTTTCACCAAGAAAAAGGGGGCAACACCATGAAGAGAATGCTGGCCGTGACGTCCGTCCTCATCGGACTGATCGGGCTTTCCGCCGCACCCGCGAACGCGGTCGACACGACCAAGGGCTACGCCGGGATCTGCACCGGCGCCGACGCGCTCACCGGGGTCACCGTCGTGGTCGACTTCCAGGAGCTGGACGGCAACGGCGGGACCGCCGCGCCGACGATCACCCGCTGCTCGCCCAACGCCTCGCCGGGTACCGCCCGCACGGGCATCAAGGCCTTGCAGGACGCGGGGATCGCGGTCGCCGGCACCGCACGCTGGGGGCTCGCTTTCGTCTGCCGCGTGGAAGGCCGCCCGTCCGCGACGGAGACCCTCCCGCTGTCGACCAACCCGAACTACAAGGAGGCGTGCGTCACCACTCCGCCCACCGGCGCGTACTGGGGTTACTGGCACGCGGACGGTTCCGGCTCGACCTGGACCTACAGCACCTCCGGCGCCGTCAACCGGAACGTGACCCCCGGCGGCTTCGAGGGCTGGTCGTTCTCGCTGAACAAGTCGGCGTCGACCAACCCGCCGCCCGGTGTCACGCCGAGGAACCCGGCCATCCCGTGAGGAGGGTTCTTCCCGCGGTGGCGGCGGTCTTCCTGATCGCCGCCACGGCACCCTCCGCGCACGCCGTCGACCAGAGCAAGGGGTATCCCGGGTTCTGCAAGGACGCCACCGGGGTCACCGTGGTGGTGGACTTCCAGCAACTCGGCGGCACGGCCATCGTCCGCTGCAATCCCCAGACCACGCGCGGCACCGGACTGGACGCGCTCAAGGGCGCCGGTTTCCAGATCGCCGGGGTGCAGCGCTGGGGCGAGTCGTTCGTCTGCCGGGTCGAGAATCGTCCTTCCGCGGCCGAGGACATCCCGGTCAGCGGCCGCGAGACGTACCGGGAGCAGTGTGTCGACACGCCTCCCGCGCAGGCCTACTGGTCCTACTGGCACGCCTCGAACAACTGCGCGTGGGACTACAGCCAGTGGGGGCTCAAGAACCGGGACTTCACCCCGGGAGGGTTCGAGGGTTGGTCGTTCTCCCTGAACGCCAGCGCCCAGAACAACCCGGTCCCGCGGGTCTCCGCCGTGCGGCCGGGGACCGAGGGGCAGCCGTGCGTGCCGCGCGAGGAGGCCAAGCCGGTCACCGGCGATCCCGGCGAGCAACAGCGGCCGCGGCCGGGGAGCGGTCAGGCCGACGGCCCGCAGCCGACGGCCGGTGCGGAACCGGGCGCGGGGGAAGCCCCCGCCGCGGAGCCGAGTTCCGGCGCGCTGCCGTCGCCCAAACCGCGGCCGAGCGCCTCGGCGCGGCCGAAGGCGCAGGACCCGTCGTCGAACGTCGCGTTCACCGGTGGGGAGAACGCCGAGGACGTCAACGCGGTGATCGAACGCGAGTCCGGAGCCAGCGGCTGGGCGCCGTGGGCGGCGGGCGCCGCGATACTGGCGCTGTGCGTGGCGGGATTCCTGGCGGCACGCAGACGCAAACGCGCACAAGGAGTTCGGTGACGTCCTACTTCCTGCCGCGTGACCTGCATCCGGCCGCGTGGTGGGTGTGGGCGCTGGGACTCGCCGTCGCCGCGACCCGCACGACGAACCCCTGGCTGCTGCTGACCATCGTGGCGGTCGCGGGATACGTCGTCGTGGCCCGGCGCGGTGAGGCGCCGTGGGCGCTGGCGTTCCGGCTCTACCTGTACCTTGGCGCGTTCATCGTCGCGATCCGCGTGTTCTTCCGCGTCGTGTTCGGCGGCGCCGAGGGATCCACGATCATCCTGCGGCTGCCCGAGATCCCGCTGCCGGAATGGGCGGCGGGTATCCGGCTCTTCGGCGACGTGTCCGCGGAATCGTTGCTCGGCGGGCTCTACGACGGGATGCGGCTGGCGGCGATGGTGATCTGCCTCGGCGCGGCCAACGCGCTCGCGAACCCGAAACGCCTGCTCAAGGCGATGCCGCCGGCGTTGTACGAGGTGGGCACGGCGGTGATCGTCGCGCTGTCGGTGTTCCCGCAGCTGGCCGAAAGCGTGCTGCGGGTCCGGCGGGCCCGCAAACTGCGCGGCGGTTCGGGCAAGAAGAAGATGAAGGCCCTGCACACCGTCCTCATCCCGGTGCTGGAGGACGCGCTTTCGCGGTCATTGCAGCTGGCCGCGTCGATGGACTCGCGCGGTTACGGCCGTGCGGGACTGGTCGAGGCGCGGACCAGGCTGATCACGGGAACGCTGATGATCGTCGGCCTGCTCGGCGTTTGCGTCGGCGTTTACGCCACTTTGGACGGTTCGACGCCCCGATACCTCGCCGCGCCGGTACTTTCCGCGGGAGTCGTGGTCGGGCTGATCGGCTTCTGGTCGGCGGGAAAGCGGGTCCGGCGCACGCGTTACCGGCCCGATCGCTGGCACCTGCCGGAGATCGTCGTCGCCGTCAGCGGGATCGGGGTCGCGGTGACCCTGTTCGTGACCTCCAGCGTGAACCCGATGAACATGAACCCGTCCCTGATCGACCTGTCCTGGCCGGCGCTGTCCTGGGGGCCGTTGCTCGGGGTGCTGCTCGGCGTGGTGCCCGCGTTCCTGACCCCGGCCCCCGAACCCCCGTACGCCGCACTCGAAGAAGAAGCGCACACATGATCGAACTCGACCACGTTTCCTTCATCTATCACGGCCGCACCGAACCGGTGCTGTCCGACGTGACGCTGTACATCGGCGAGGGCGAGCTCGTGCTGTTCGCGGGCCAGACGGGGGCGGGCAAGTCGACCCTGCTCGGCACGATCAACGGTCTCGTCCCGCATTTCACCGGCGGGCATCTCGATGGCACGGTGTCCGTCGACGGCGTGACGACGCGTTCCCGGCCGCCTCGTGAGTTCGCGCATCTGGTCGGCGTCGTCGGGCAGGACCCGCTCGCGGGCTTCGTCACCGATACGGTCGAGGACGAACTCGCGTACGGCATGGAGCAGCTCGGCCTGAGCCCGCAGGTGATGCGACGCCGGGTGGAAGAGACGCTCGACCTCCTCGGCATCGCGGAACTGCGCAGGCGCGCGCTGCGGACGCTGTCGGGCGGGCAGCAGCAGCGGGTGGCCATCGGTTCGGTGCTGACGACGCATCCCAAGGTGCTGGTGCTGGACGAGCCGACGTCCGCGCTGGACCCGACCGCGGCCGAGGAAGTGCTCGCGACGCTGGCCAGGCTGGTGGAGGACCTCGGCACGACGGTGCTGATGGCCGAGCACCGGATGGAACGCGTGATCCCGTTCGCGGACCGGATGATCCACGTCCCGGGCAGCGGCGGAGTGGTCGACGGGACACCGCCGGAAGTGTTGAAGGACATGCCGATCGCGCCGCCGATCGTCCACTTGGGACGGTTGGCGGGTTGGGATCCGCTGCCGATGTCGGTGCGTGACGCCCGGCGGCGCGCTTCGTCACTGACACTCGGGGCTCCCACCGTGCGGAGCACCGCCGTCGGCGAGGAGCTGCTGACCGCGTCCGGTGTGGTCGTGCGGTACGGGCCGAAGGTCGCGGTGCGGGAGGTCGATCTGACCCTGCGTGCCGGCGAGGTGCTGGCGATGATGGGGCGCAACGGCTCCGGCAAGTCGTCGCTGCTGTGGGCGGTGCAGGGCTCCGGGCCCCGGCAGGGCGGCAAGGTCACCGTCGAGGGCGAGGACCCGAAGACGCTGAGCAGTGCCGAGGCCCGCGCGTTGGTCGGCATGGTGCCGCAGACCGCGAGCGACCTGCTGTACCTGCAGACGGTCGCCGCCGAATGCGAAGCCGCCGACGCGGAATCGGGTGCGGAGCCGGGGCATTGCCGGAACCTGCTCGAAAGGCTCGCTCCGGGCATCGATCCCGCGTCCCATCCGCGTGACCTGTCGGAGGGCCAGCGTCTCGCGCTGGTGCTCGCCGTGCAGCTGTCGGCCGCCCCGCGGATCATGCTGCTGGACGAACCGACCCGCGGCCTCGACTACACCGCGAAGGCGGCGCTGGCGCGGATGATCGCTTCGCTGGCGGCCGAGGGCAAGGCGATCGTGGTGGCCACCCACGACGTCGAGTTCGTCGCGACGATCGCGCACCGGGTGATCGTGATGGCGGAGGGAGAGGTCGTCTCGGACGGCCTGACGCGCGAGGTGCTCGGCGGTTCCCCGGCGTTCGCCACGCAGATCGCGAAGATCCTCGGCGAGCCTTGGCTCACCGTCGAAGAGGTCCGGTCGGCGCTTCCGCAGGAGGTCCCGTGACCACGACGGCCCCCGCGGTCCGGCTCGGCCCGCGCTCGGCGACGGTGCTCGGCCTCGCGTCGCTCGCGGGGCTGATGATGTTCGTCTGGCCGCTGCTGGTCCGTGTCGAGCCGCAGTCGATGCAGCACGGCCCGGACGCGCCGTTCGTGTTCATCGGGATCCTGCCGATCCTGATCGTCATCGTGCTGGCCGAAATATCCGAAGGGGGCATGGATTCCAAGGCCCTCGCGATGCTCGGCGTCCTTTCCGCGGTGAACGCCGCCCTGCGGCCCCTCGGCGCGGGGACCGCGGGCATCGAAGCCGTGTTCTTCCTGCTGGTGCTGGCCGGGCGAGTGCTCGGTCCCGGTTTCGGTTTCGTGCTGGGCTGCACGTCGATGTTCGCTTCGGCGTTGCTGACCGCCGGGGTGGGACCGTGGCTGCCGTTCCAGATGATGTGCTCGGCGTGGATCGGGATGGGCGCGGGACTGCTGCCGCGCCGCGTCACCGGCAAAGCCGAGATCGCGATGCTGGTGGGGTACGGGATCCTCGTCGCATACGTCTTCGGACTCCTGATGAACCTGTGGTTCTGGCCGTTCATCACCGACGTCGAAGTGCCGTACCACGACGGGCACATCTCCTACGTGCCCGGCGCCCCGCTGCTGGAGAACCTGCACCGGTTCGCCGTGTTCACCCTGCTGACCTCGACGGCGGGCTGGGACACGGGTCGCGCGATCACCAACGCGGTGGCGATCCTGGTGCTGGGCCCCGCCGTGCTCGCGACGTTGCGCCGGGCTTCGCGGAAGGCTTCCTTCGGGGTGATTCCTTCCTTTACCGAGCCTGCTTCCGGCGCAGGACGTGGCACGCCACGGCGAACGCCACCCCCGCGGCCACGATGATCGCGGCGAAGACGGGATGCATGTCCTTGGACAGGCTCTGCGCGCGTTCGGGGCCGATCGCCCAGAGCGCCAAGGGCGTGGCGTAGGCCGCGGTGAGGGCGATCGCGCCCCAGCGGAGCGCCTTGAGCCGGGTGCCGCGCAGAGTGCCGATCAGGACGAGGGCGACCGGGACGACGGCGAGCATCGCGAACTGGCCGACGATCATGACCGGCACGGCCCAGGCCGAGACGAGGACGGAACGCGGCGCGTGGCGGACGGTGGTTTCGCGGTCGAGCGTGTGGGTGGACATCGGTTCCTCCGGGTCGCGAAATGCGGTCAGCAGTGGGATTCGGCGGTGGCTTTGAGGTCCTTCAGCCAGGCTTCGAGGCCCCAGCCGAGGTATTGGGTCGCGGTGGGTACGTCGGCCTCCACCTGGGCCCCTGCCCAGTTCTCCTCGGTGCGGACCAGCACGCCGCCCTTGACCTCGGTGAAGGTCCAGACGTGGACGCCGTTGTCGATGCTGAGGCCCTCGCCGACCGCGGGCCCGCTCCAGCGGAGGCAGTTGCCGCGCTGGATCTGGTGGACGGTCGAGGTGATCGACAGCGTGGTGGCGGGGGTCGTGGCCGTCGGCGGCGCCGGCGTGGTCCAGCGGAACCGCGAGTTCTCGCGGAGCGGGCCCAGGTCCAGGCGTTCGTTGCTCAGCACCGGCTCCTGCCAGGACGGCCAGCGTTCGACGTCGGTCTGAAGCCGCCAGATCTTGCTCAGCGGCGCCTTGATCAGGGTCTCGGTCCGATAGTGGATCGGAGCCTTCGTGTCGATGGTCTTGCCTTGACACGACAGTGGGACGGGAGAGGCGGCGGCGGCCTGCGCGGGCGTCACGGTGCCGCCCAGCAGGCCGTACACCAAAGGAAGAGCGAGTGCGACGGTGCGGCGGAGAGTCATGTGAACTCCTTGTTATCGGTGATCGCGATAGTTAGAAGCTATAACCAAAGTCGGTGAGTGTCAATAGGGAAAGTGATAGCCTCTAACTGAACGAGCCTGGAAGGAGTCGCCGTGAAGACCTCGCGTGAGCGGTACCGGGCCCAGGTGCGCGACGAGATCAAGCGGTACGCGTGGGAGCAGCTGGGTACGACCGGCGTCTCCGCGCTGTCCCTCAATGGGATCGCCAAACACGTGGGCATGAGCGGACCCGCGCTGTACCGGTACTTCCCCAATCGCGACGACCTGATCACGGACCTCGTCCGTGACGCCTATCGAAGCCTCGCCGACGTCGTCCGGGCGGCGGCTGAAGCCGGTGGCGTGGCCGAAGTCGCCTACGCGATCAGGGAATGGGCGCTGGCGGATCCGCAGCGATACCTGTTCGTCTACGGAACGCCGATCCCCGGTTATCGCGCGCCCGGCGACACCGCGGAGATCTCGAACGAGATCATGGCCGTGCTGCTCAGGGTGCACGCGACGGCTCCGGATGACGGGCGGCCGACGGCGTTCGACGGCCATCTCGACGAGCATCGCGAGTGGGCGGGCGGGCTGCCGGTGTCCGCAGCGGTACTTCGTCGTGCCGTGACGTTCTGGACCCGGATCCACGGCGTCCTGTCCCTGGAGCTGGCCGGGCATTTGGCCGGTATGGGGTTCGACCCCGGCAGGCTGTTCGCCGCCGAACTCGAGCAATTGTCCACAAAGGACAATTTCCGCTGAGCGGGGCATCGCCGCCCGCTGTGCTAACTTCCGGGGATGCGCAAAGGATCCAGGGTTCCTTTCGGTCGTACGCTCGCCGTGATCGCGTCGGTGCTTCTGTCCTCGCTGATCGGCCCGGGGGCCGTCGCGAACGCCTCCGGCGGGCACGGCTGTGAATGCGCCACTCCGTCGATCGACCGGTTGCAGCACTGGCTCGCCTCCGGTGAGGGCGCCACGGTGCCGCCGACCGGCAGCCTGCTCGTCCGCGAACGCGGCGGTTACGCGGCCAAAGTGGCTTTCCTCAACGCGGAATGGCACGTGGTCGTCGTCTGGCTGGGGAATCGGTTCGAAGCGCAAGCCGATCTCTCGGAATCCGCCGGTTTCTGGATGACCTACAGCGCGACCGATGACCTCTACGTCCAGTTGCGTCCAGCCTCGCAGTGGAGCGGCGGGAACAAGTGGCTCACGAAGGTGCCGTCGACCGGCGGGAAGAGGGTGAAGAAGTTCTTCAGCTTCAAGCCCGAGGCTTGGACGACGCTGCCCGAGCTGGGGACGCCCGGCCACTCCTTCGCCTCGGCGCTGACCGAGGCGCGAGGCCTGGTCTTCGTCGGCAAAACCCCGAACGAACTCGATTTCCGCGGCCTCTCGATCGATCGCTACCGGCCGCCCTGTCTCTGACCACTCCTCGGTATTCACCTGTCCGGAGCCGGCGATGTCGCGCACCGTGCCCGTTTTGTCCTGTACGGTGAACATTCAGCCGCCTGCGCACGACCGATCCGAGGAGTACCCCTGATGAGCCTGTTCGACTCGCTGAAGGAAAAGGCCGCCGAGCTTCTCGGTGGCGCGGGCGACAAGGTCAGCGAACTGACCGGCGTCGACCTTTCCGGTGCCGCCGACCAGGTCACCCAGTCGGCCGGCGGACTGGCCGAGACCGGCCAGGGGCTCGCCGAGAGCGCCACCACCGCGGGCCAGGACGCCGTCGACTCGGCCACCGCGGCCGGTCAGGGCGTCGTCGACTCCACCGGTGCCCTCGGCGACGCCGCCACCGGGCTGGCAGGCGACGTGATCGACCCGAACGCCCGGGGCTGACCGCCCCCGGTCTCCCCGGTATCCCGTGGATACCGGGGAGATCGTCATGTCGTGGTACCCCGTTCCGGCGTTCGGGTGCCGGGAAAAATGAGGCCCGCCCGACCGTCGTTCGCCGCTAGTCTTGGCGGAACTGACTGATCTGCGGGGGAGCGGACCATGGTCGGAATCTGGATAGCCCTCGGAATGCTCACCTTGGTGATCGGCGTCGCCGTCGTCACCGATCTGCGCGATCGAGGTCGGGGCGGGACGCGCAAGATCATGTTGCCGGGCTGGGCCTCGCGGCGTGCCGACTACACGGAGAACGACCTCGTCCACTGGCGCTGGACGGAAAAGCCGCCGCGTGAGCAGGACGTGAAGTTCCAGCGCAAGTACCGGGCGGGCGACGAATAGGGAGTCATGCCGGCCTTGTGCCGCGCACTCTCCGCGCTGCGGATTCCCGCGCCGGATTCGATTCTTTTCGTGAATTCCGTGGAAGGGGATGGCGTCACACCAAAGGTGGTGACCCCGATCACAGGTGCCTCTCTCATTGTGAGAACATGAGGGTCGAGGTCGCCGGATCCCGGAGGGTGAATGCTCCGCAGAATGCGTCGCTGGCTCGAATTGCTCAGTCTCGGCGGGTTGGCGGTGGTCGGCTTCGCGGTCGGGATCTCCGAACAGCTCGGCCTGCTGGACAAAGTGGCGCCGAAAGGCATCTCCACGCTGACGCTGATCATGGTCAGCGGTGTGGTCGTGGTGCTGCTCGTCGAGCTGACCCCGTTGCGCGCGCTGGAAGACATCCGCGATCGTCTCGCCGGCCTCGACATCGACACCATCGCCGCGAGCCGGCGCCGTTCGCACTACGGCGGCGTGGTCGAAGTGCACAAACGCTTTCCGGACGACGAGTTCGCGGCGCATATCGCGAAGGCCAAGCAGGTGACGATCCTGAACACCTGGATCCCCAACCTGCAACGTCTGGAAAAGGAACTGGAAGCCGCGATCGTCGACCGGCGCGCCCAAGTGCGCATCATGCTGCTGCACCCGAACTCGATGCTGGTGGGGCTAAGGGAAGCGGCGCTGCACCGGAGCGACGGCGCGGGCAAGACCTTCGTGAGCACGGGGATCGTGGAGTGCCTGGATACCCTCGCCCGCCTGCACCGGCGGCTGGCGAAGCGTCAGGCCAACCTGAAGGTGCGACTGTTCAACTCGCAGGCCTCGGTTTCGGTGTACCGGGCGGACGGGCGCTACCTGGTCAGCATGTTCCTGCACGGCCAGCTGGCGATCGATTCACCGCAGTTCGAGATCGAGGGCACGCACGACACCGTGCTCGGCGAACAGATCCAGCGCGAGCTCGACACGTTGTGGGACATCGGCCGCGACGTGGACCTCGGCGACTGGAACCGAAGCATCGACATGATCCGTTTCTGAGCAAGAGGTGTAGTGATGCGCGAACTTGACGAGTTCGAAGACGGTTTGATCGAGCGGTTCCGGAATCACCCGGCGCTGCGTGGCGTCACCGAGCTCTCACCGGAGGACCTGCAGACCGTCCTGCTGCAGCGGCGTTTCCTGTCGCTGGCCTTCACCATGGCCTACGACCTGGCGATCGACCTGTTCACCGACGAGCAGTCCAAGCGGATCGCCCGCGTCATCATCCGTGAGGAGTACCCGGACAACGCGTCGCCCGGCAGCACTCCTTCACACCGCGAGGACATGATGGCGGACATCCTCGCGCTGGGCGTCCCGCGGGAAGCGCTGGTGCGGTCGCGGAGGACCTTGGCCACGACGGCCTGCGTCGACACCACGATGGAGCTGATCGCCTCGGCGGGCGACTCGAAGCACTCCGACGTCGAACTGCTGACCATCCTGCGCTTCTGGGGCGAGGTGCTGGTCTCCGTCGAATACGGCGAACTGTGGCGCCGCATCGGTCCGGTGCTCGGCGACAAGTCCGTCTTCTATTACCCGCACCATGTGCACGACGCGAAGTCCCGCCCACTCGCCGCCGCGTCGCCGCTTTCGCTCACCCATTCCGATCAGCTCGGGCTGCGGCTCGTGCAGCTGATCGATTCGAGCGAGGCACGGGAGCGGTTCCGGGAGACGGAGCAGGCGGTCGTCGCGGTCAAGACGGCGTTCTACGATCAGTTCCTGCCCGCCTCGTGAGTGGTAAGGACGGTTAGAACCGTCCTTACCACTCACGAGTCACTCGCCAACGAGACCGGAGAACCGGCCCAGCGTCTCCTCGCGCCCCAGCGCCTGGGTGATCGCGTGCAGGTCCGGGCTCCGGGTCGAGCCCGTGATCGCGATCCGGATGATCTGCGAGGCCTCGCGAATGGAGCCCGGGAAGCCTTCGGGGTTCTTCTTGAACTCCTTGGCGTTCTTCGCGAAACCGTGCTTCGCCGCGACCTCGCGGATCTGCTGGAACCATTCCTGACCATCGTCGAGCTGCTGGTAGTTCTCGACGAAGTCCCGTGCCACGGCCCGGACGACCTCGGAGTCGACGCAGAGGGCGGCGATCCGCTCGTCGTCAGCGCTCGCGACGGCGGCATGCAGCTGCGGGAAGAAGAAGCCGTAGACGGCGCGGAACTCGCTCCACTTCTTCAGGTCCTTGCGCGGGTTCTCGGCGCCGTCACGCTCGACGGCGAGCGCGCGGAGCGCGAGGTCCGGCTCGGCGTCGAGGACGGCCCGTAGCTCGGGGTCGAACCGCTCCGCCCAGCCGCGGACCTCTTCGAGGATCTCGGCGCCGGTCAGCGTGGCGATGTGGTCGGCCGAGATGTCGTCGAGTTTGACCAGGTCGACGAGCGGGCCGGCGACACCGCATTCGTCGAGGTTGATCGGCTCGGCCAGTGCCTGGTCGAGCGGCATCTCGGCGAGACGGCCGTTGGCGAGGCCACGCAGGTAGTAGAGGACGGCCTTGGTGGGGTAGCCGGACTCGATGTAGAAGTCGACGCTCGCTTCCGGGTCCTTGCGCTTCGACAGCTTGCGCTTGCTGCCGCCCTCCTGCTTCATCAGCGGCGCGATGTGCGCGTACGTGATCGGCTCGAAGCCGAGCGCGTCGAACAACTGCTGGTGCACCGGCACCGACGAGATCCACTCGTCGCCGCGGATGACCAGGTTGACGCGCATGAGGTGGTCGTCGACGGCGTGCGCGAAGTGGTAGGTCGGCAGCCGGGGGCTCTGGTCGGAGCTCTTGAGGATGACGACGTCGTTGCGGTTGGCCTCGGCCTCCAGCGGGCCGCGGATGGCGTCGGTGAAGCGGGCGCGGGCGCCGGTGTCGTCGGGCGCGCGGAAGCGCACGACGTACGGGTCTCCGGCGTCGAGCTTGGCCTGGACGTCGGCGGGGTCGGCGTCGCGCCAGATGGCCCACGAGCCGTAGTAGCCGGTCGGCAGCTTCGTCGCCTGCTGCCGGGCGGTGATCGCCGCCAGTTCGTCCTTGGTGGCGAAGTCGAGGTACGCGCGGCCGGCGCGGAGCAGGTGTCGGACGTAGGTCAGGTAGATCTGCTCGCGCTCGGACTGCTGGTACGGACCGTAGTCGCCGCCGCGGTGGATGTCCTCGTCGGCGACGAGGTCGAAGTAGGCGAACCCGCGCTCGAACTGGTCGATGGCGCCTTCGACCTCGCGGGACCGGTCGGTGTCCTCGACCCGGACGAGGTAGCGGCCGCCGCTGCGGCGGGCGACGTCCTGGTCGATGGTGGCGACGTAGACGCCGCCGATGTGGACGAAGCCGGTCGGCGAGGGGCCGAAACGGGTGACCAGGGCACCCTCGGGGAGCGCGCGGGCGGGATAACGCTGTTCCCAGTGCTCGGGCTCGGGCAGGTCGGCGGGGAAGAGGGCGTCGATGACTGCTCGGTCCAGCATGGCGGTTCAGATCTCCCGGCGTCGTGGTGCATGGCGGTTTTCGCCACCGAAGAGCCTAACCGCCCGGCCTTCCGGCCTGGTGAGGGTGGTCCCGAAGCCGGATCGAGACGTGCTTTTTCGTCGGTGCACCCCGGTAAAATAGGCCTTGCCGGACATTCGGGGAGGAAATCGGTGACCACCGATAGCTCGCTTCGTGAAGAACCCCAGCTCACCATCCGACCAAAGCCCTCGGCGTTCTTTCTGCGCCGTCGTTTTCTCCGCACTTTCGGGCCCGCGCTGGTACTGGCCGTCAGCGGCCTGATCGTCCTGCTCGTGAGCGGCACCGTCGTGGTGCCGTTCCAGCAGACGCTGGTCCTGCGCGGCAAGATGGGCTCCAAATCGGATCTCTTCGAGGACGCGAACGTCCAGGAAATCCTGATGCGTCACCACATCCGGGTCCACGTGACCAGGACGGGATCGCGGGACATCGCCACGCACGACCTCAGCCAGTACGACTTCGTGTTCCTGTCGGGCGAGCCCGCCGCGAGCCTCGTCCGGCGGTCCAGGGCCAACGAGTGGACGGGCAGCGCACGGCAGCCGTTCACCAGCCCGATCGTCCTCGCAACGTACCGTCGTTACGCGGAAACGCTGCTGGGCAAAGGGATCGCGGCGAAGCCGCCAGGTCAGGACCTCTATTACACGCTGGACACCGACAAGTTCATCCAGGTGATGAAGCGGGGTGAGACCTGGGATTCGCTGGGCGTCCGGGACCACGGCGCCGCGAACGGCAACCGGGTGCTGGCGCAGACCTCGAACATCTGTGACTCGAATTCGGGCGCGACGTACCTGATCTTGCTGGCGTTCCTGGAGAACGGCCGTCAGGTCCCGGTCGTCGACCCGCGGCCGGCCGGGCCGCCGAACCTTTCGAACGCGAAGGAGCTGGCCGCCCGGGTCAAACCCCTCGTGGCGGCGCAAGGCTTCCCGTCGGCGGATCTGTCGGAGTCCTACGCGAACCTGGCCGAGGGCGACAAGCCGATCGTCGTCATCTACGAGCACCAGTACCTCGCCATGCAGCTGCGGGCCAAGGCGCAGAGCGGGCAGCCGGACCACGACCGGGTGCTGCTGTACCCGAAGGACAACATCCTGACGAAACCGCAGTTCCTCGCCCTGAAGCCGGAAGCGGAGCGGCTGGGCGAACTGATCACCTTCGATCCCGATCTGCAGCGCCGCGCGATGGAGCTCGGCTTCGGCGTCGCGACCCCCGTGGGCAGCACGAAGAGCGCGCGGCTGTACGACTTCCTGCGCGGACAGGGGCTGCCGACCGCGGAGATCGCGGACAACGACAGCACCACGCCGCTGCCGGACAACCTGGTGCTGGAAGAGATGATCAAGACGGTCGGGGACTGCCCGTGAAGCGGCTGCTCGCGGTCCTGTGCTGCCTGCTCCTGGTGGTCGCCGCCTGTACGAGCGGCGGCCAGAAGGTGAAACTGCGCGTGCTGGCCAGTTCCGAACTGGCCGACCTCGGCCCGATTCTCGACGACCTTCGCGGGGAAACGGGAATCGAACTGGAAATGGATTTCCGGGGAACCGTCGACGCGAGCACTTCCCTCACACCGGGGAAGGCGACGCACGATCTCGCCTGGCTTTCCACCGACCGGTATTTCCAGCTCAAGTACCGGCAATCGGGCGACAAGGGGGAACGGCCGCTCGCGACCAAGACCATGGTGTCGCCGGTCATCGTCGGGATCACCCCGGCGAAGGCGGCGGAACTGCGCCGCGGCAAACCGGACGGCAAGCTCTCGTGGGCGGATCTGGCGGACGCGGCCGCGGGCGGCGGCTTCCGGTTCGCGATGGCGGATCCGGCCAAGTCGACCAGCGGGCTCACCTCGCTCGTCGGGGTGGCGACGGCCGCCGCGGGCACCGGTGCCGCGCTGCGCCTCCAGGACGTCGAATGCGACAAGCTCCAGGGCTTCCGCACCGGGCACACGCTCACGGCGGACACGTCGGCCGCGGTGGCCGAGCGGTTCGCCGAGCGCCAAGACGTGGACGCGATCATCGGGTACGAGTCCACGCTGCTCTCGCTCAACGCGAGCGGCAGGCTCAAGACGCCGCTGGAGCTGGTGTACCCGCGTGACGGCATCGTCCAGTCCGACTACCCGGTCCTGCTGCTCGACCCGGCCAAGCGGGAGGTGTACGACAAGGTCGTCTCCTGGCTCAGGAGCCCGGCGACGCAGAAGAAACTGATGGAAAGGACCCTCCGGCGGCCGATCACCGGCGACGTGGGGCTGGATCCGAGGCTGCCGGCCTCGATCGGGAACTCGCTGTACTTCCCCGACGAACAGGCCGTCGTGGACAAACTCCTCGCCGATTACGTGGCCACCGCCGGCCGCGCTCCCGGGCGGGTGATCTTCGTGCTGGACTTCTCCGGTTCGATGAAGGGACCGAGGATCGCCGCGCTCCGGGCGACCTTCGCCGGGCTGAGCGGCGGACCGGACGGCGGGTTCGACCGCTTCTACCGCGGCGAGCGGCTCACGGTCCTGCGTTTCGGCGGGAAGATACTGGGGGACAGGGAGTTCACCGTCGGCGGACCCCAGGATCTCGACGCGCTGCGGGCCTTCATCGCCGCCGACGAATTCGACGGCAGCACCGCGGTCTGGTCGGCGCTCGGAGAGGCTTACGCGAAGGCTGGCGCCCATCGCCGTGCCGAACCGGACCGGAGCGTCTCGATCGTGCTGATGACCGACGGCGAGAGCAACACCGGGCCGGGCATCGAAGAATTCCTGCGCGCGCCGAGGGATCCGGGCGTGCACACATACACCATCCGGTACGGCGAGGCCGATCCCGCCGAACTGGAGCGCGCGGCCGTGGCCACCGGTGGCCGGATGGTCGACGCGAACGCGACATCCCTGCTCAAGGCCTTCAAGGAGATCCGTGGCTGCCGATAATCTGTGGTGGGACGTCTGGGGACTGTGGCTCGCGGTCTGGGTGCTGACCGCGGTCGCCTTCCTCGTCGCGGTCGTCGTTTTCGTGCGGCACTGGCGCCGTGCGCGTTCCGACGGCGATCAGGGCATGATCCGGGGCATCGGCTTCTACCTGCACACGAAATCCGTGATGGGCCTGTATCAGTTGCATCGCTACAACGAGGCGCTGGAACAGGAGGTGGAGAAGCGGAAGAGCCGCGGCTGGCGGTTCTGGGGCTCGACCGGATTCGGCCCGCTCAAAGGGGAATCGGAGCGCACCGACACCGACGAGGAGTTCCGGCGGTACATCCGCAAGGCCGAGCCGATCACCGTGATCGGCATCGTGATGAAGGTGCTGGAGAAGCACCACGACATCATCTACGTGGATCTGGCGAAGCAGGAACTGGTCCACAATCGGGCGCTGGTGAAGGAACTCGGCTGGGCCGACGGCCCCGAGAGCACCCGGCAGCTCAAGACCCGGCTGAGGGGTGTCGAGGCGTTCGTCTCCGTGAAGGGCCTGTTCCGTAAACGCTCCCAGACCGACACCGAGACGGTTTTCGTCGCGCCGTACGGCAATCCGGACGATCCGGAGCGCAGCAGGCGGATCCGCTTCACCTGCGTCACCAGCGACCTGCGGGACACCGCGCCCGCCGGTGCGTTCCGGGCGCGGTGTCTCGGCAAGGTCGAGGACTGGGACCCCGAAACCGGTGAGCTCGTCGTTCACCCCATCGCGATCTTCAAATGATCTTCCCCGGCGTCGGCGCAGAAGCACCCGACGCCCTTCGCTATCCAGTCCCGGCCTTCCCACTCCGGGTGGCGTTCGATCATCAGCGCTTCGATCTCCGCGGCGATGGTCTCTTCGGGGAGGGACGAGTCGCGCCGCGTCCAGGTCTCGTCGCGCAGGAGTTCGAGGTACTCGCGGACGTCGGTGAGGATCCGGCGTCCGGACACTTCGCCGTGGCCGGGGACGACGGTGTCCGGCCCTGCGGCGGTCAGCCGTCGCAAGACCTCGATCCAGCGCGGTCCCGAGACGTCGGTGTCGTACGCCGGGAACCACGGGAAGATCGAGAACTGGCCCGCCTCGACCAGGTCCCCGGTGAACAGCACGCCCGCGTCGGGCACGGTCACCACCTGGTCGCCCTTGCTGTGGGCGCGTCCGGTGGCCTCCAGTCGCACCACCCGTCCGCCGAGGTCGAGTTCGTACGCGTCGTCGTAGACCACGTCCGGGGTGACCAGGGTGACGCCGTCCAGCGCCCGTGCGACCGGGGCGCCGAGCGCGCCCCTCGGGCACGCACTGCCCGACGGGCTCACCTGGGTGCCGCTGGCCGACATGCCCCCGAGCCTGCTGGTCGTGGCCTGGGTGACCGCGCAGGAGAACCCGCTGATCCGCTCGTTCGCGCGGATCGCCGTGGAAAACCACCGCTAGCCCGCACTTGCAAGTGCGTACTTCCCTCCGGAGAGCGGCTCCCCGAAAGTGAGTACAGCTTCGCTCACCATCCACAAGGGAGACCACTTCATGTCGAGACCCGCTGCCAGGTCCCGGATCCAGGTCGGCCGGACCACGGTCACCTACCTGCCTGACGGTCACGCCTGGCTCAACCCCGCCGTTTTCCTGCCGTCGAGTGTCCCGTCCGGCTGGGCGGCCCACGACGCGTTCCTCGACGAACGCGGCTGGTTCCCGGTCAGCATCGGCTCCTTCCTGATCAGCGTCGGAGACCGGGCCATCCTGGTGGACCTGGGGCTCGGCGCGGCCGAGTTCACCCTGCCCGGTGCCGCCGAGTTCCACGGCGGCGGCCTGCTCGACGCCCTGGCCGCGGAGGGCCTGGCACCCGAAGACGTCGACACCGTGATCTACACGCATCTGCACCACGACCACGTCGGCTGGACGACGAACGTTCCGCCCACACCGGACGGCGCGGGCGGGCCGGTGACCGGGCTGACCTTTCCGGCGGCGCGGCATCTCGTCAGCGAGCGCGAATGGGCGCACTGGTCCGGCACGAACGACCCGGTCGGTCCGGATCCGCTCGCGGTGCAGCGGCCGCTGGCCGAGGTGATCGGTTTCTTCGGCGACGGCGACATCATCGCGCCAGGGGTGCGGATACTCGCCACGCCGGGACACACGCCCGGCCACAGCAGCCTCGTGATCACCGATCCGGCCGAGGAGGATCCCCGCCGCGTCGTCGTGCTCGGCGACGTCATGCACTGCCAGGTGCAGATCACCGAAAGCCACTGGACGTTCGCGTTCGACGTCGATCCAGTGGAGGGCGTCGCCACCCGCGAGCACCTGCTGAAGGAGATCGAGGACGACCGGACGATCCTCGCCGGCGGGCATTTCGCCGGACAGGTGTTCGGCCGGGTCCTGCCGCCCGCGATGCGCCGGATCTGGGCCGCCGGCCCGGCCACCGGATAACGTCGCGGCATGCCGGAACCACCACGCCGCCGTCCCCGTCCAGGCACCCCAGGCCAGGTTCTGGCCTGGTTGCCGGACGGGCGGCCCGCCGACGTGTACAGCGCGCCGTGCCCCTCCCGACAGGTGCTGGACCGCATCGCGGACAAATGGACCGTGCTCATCGTCGGCTGCCTCTCCATGGGGACCAAGCGCTACAGCGAACTGCGCGCCGCGATCGACGGGGTCAGCGAGAAGATGCTCACGCAGACCCTGCGCGGCCTCGAACGCGACGGGTTGGTCACGCGCACCGTGCATCCGACGGTGCCGCCCAAGGTCGAGTACACGTTGACCGAGCTCGGCCGCACTCTCACCGCGCCGTTGGCGGTGATCCGGGACTGGGCCGAATCCCATATCAACGAGATCAACGACGCCAGGACGCGGTACGACGCCGAGGTGTAGAAACACCGGCTCCGGGGCATTCATCGGGCATGCCGGACTCATCCTCGGAACCCGACGACGCGACCGTCGACGCCGTCGGAAAGCTGGTCTTCGCCCTCGAAACGGTCGAGCAGGCGCGAGGTCACCTGTACGCCTTCCATCACCTCACGGGGACAGCCGACTTCGCGCTCGGCGAGGCCGTCGAGGGCCTCCGCAAGGCCGGGCACGCCGAGTGGGCGGAGCGGATCGAGACCGAGTTGATCGGGCTCAACGTCCTGCCGGAGCGGTGGACCTTTCAGCTGATCGAGGAGTACGACGACGGTTACTACGCGGCTTTTCGGGGGATGACGCGCGACGTCGCCGACGACCTGACCGGCGGACGGCGGCACCTGCACGAAGAACGCATCAAGCGGCGACGGCGCACCGAGGGACGGCCGGGCCACGAGATGGGGCGGCCGAGCGGCTGAGCTACTTGCAGGGGTCGTGCCCCCAATTCATCAGCGAATACCGCCAGGTCGTGTTCTCGACGTCGCCGGACGGTCGCTGCGCGAGGTGCCGGTGCACGTAGCCGACCACCTTGCGCATGTGCTGTTCGTCCTTTTCGGAGAGTTCCGCCTTCTTGGTGCGCAGGATCGTGACGATCCGGCGGCCTGACTCGTGGCCGACCGACTCGCCTCCGTCCTTGTGCTGCCCCGCTCGGCGGGACTCGTCGGTCGTCAGCCACTTCTCGAGTTCCGCCGCGGTCATGTTGACCGCTTCGCCGAACTCGGTCCGGATGTCCTTGTCTTCGCTCACAGTTTCTCCAGTGCCTCGGGCTTGTGCACCGCTTCGCCGCCGCTCTTGTCACTGCGCACCAGGTATTGCGGCTCCTCCTTGGACGCGCGCACGGTGCGGCCGCCCGCCTCTGTGTCGGAGGTGATCTCCTTCAGGACTTCACCTTCGGCGTGCCCGCCGTGACTGTTCCAGCGGACCTTGTCGCCTTTGCGGAATCGCTCGGTCATCGCACTCCTTCTCGTCGTGGACGGTCCGACGCGGGCCAGACGTAGGGCAGGTCGTCGGGGACGTCCGGGAAACTCGCGCGGTAGTGCTCGGGTTGTTTGCGGACGAGCGCGGACTGGTGGCTGCGGTGGAAGTCCGTGTCGCCGAGCCAGGGTGGAAGCTCTTTCGCCTCCGCGAGCCGGTCCTGGGCGCGGATCCGGTCCAGTCCGGTGGTGCGGAGCAGATCCAGCCGCAGTGTTTCGCGGCAGGTGTCCTGGTGGCCGGTCTCGCACCAGACCTCGCAGATGTCCAAGCCGTACCGGACGAGCGCTTCCTCGTAGCCCGCCCACATCGCCGCGGCCGGATGGTGCCGCCAGCCGTACCCCGGCACCGTCAGCGCGCGCAGCACCTGGATCGTCTCGACCCGCTGCTTTCCGAGCCTCCGCTGGTCGAGGACGGAAGCGGAGGCCCGGAAGTCGGCGAACGGGAGAAAGGTCTGCACACTGGCGGCTTCCCGCGTCGTCGCGGGTTCAAACCGATCAGAAGATCGACCAGCCGGTCAGGGTGGTGAACCGGTCCAGCGCCGCGACACCCGCCACGGAGTTGCCGCGCGGGTCCAGTCCCGGGCTCCACACGCAGATCGCGCACCGGCCGGGGACGATCGCGACGATGCCGCCGCCGACCCCGCTTTTGCCGGGAAGCCCGACACGATAGGCGAATTCGCCCGCGGCGTCGTAGGTGCCGCAAGTCAGCATCACCGCGTTGACCCGCTTGGCCGCGCTCCGCTCGAGCAGCCTGGAACCGTCGTTGCGCACGCCGTGTCGGGCGAGGAATACCGCAGCGCGCGCGACGTCGCCGCAGTTCATCGCGATCGAGCACTGGCGCACGTACTGATCGAGGACGGCGGGCACCGGATGACGCATGTTCCGGTACGACGCCATGAAATACGCGAGCGCGCGGTTGCGGTCGGCGTGGGCGGCCTCCGACGCGGCCACCTCGGCGTCGATCCCGATGTCGGCGCGGCCGCTTTCCTCGCGGAGGAACCGAAGCAGTGTCTCCGCCGCGTCGCCGTGGTGCGCCAGTTCGTCGGTCACCACGAGCGCGCCGGCGTTGATGAAGGGATTGCGGGGGATCCCGTCCTCGTTCTCCAGCTGGACCAGCGAGTTGAACGGGTTGCCGGACGGCTCGCGGCCCACCCGTTCCCACACCCCGTCGCCGTGGGAGAGCGCGAGCGCCAGGGTGAAGACCTTCGACATGCTCTGGATGGAGAACGGCGTCTCCCAGTCGCCGACGCCGTGCACCCCACCGTCCACTTCGGCCACCGCCATGCCGAACCGTCCGGGTTCGACCCTGGCCAGGGCGGGGATGTAGTCCGCGACGAAGCCGCGGCCGATCTCCGGCGCGACGTCGTCGGCGATCCGGTCCAGCAGCGCTGCGAGGTCCACGGCTGTAGCGTAGAAGCGCTCCTTCGCGCGCGAAGATCGGGGTTCGCCGGCGAACTTGTCAAATCGAAAAGGGAAATTCCGGTAAAACCACCAGAGTGACGGTCCGCACACCTTAAGTCTTCCTTAGCACCGTTGGTGACCTGCCGCACACGCTCTAGCGTCTGGCAACCATGGATTCCTCGCTGCTCACCGAAAAAGGTGAAAGCTACTCAAAAGCACTGGGCAACCGCCAAGTGCAGATGATCGCCATCGGCGGCGCGATCGGCGTCGGGCTGTTCCTCGGTGCCGGTGGCAAGCTCCACCAGGTCGGGCCGTCTCTGGTCCTGTCGTACGCGCTCTGCGGTATCGCCGCGTACTTCGTGATGCGCGCTCTCGGTGAGCTCGTGCTGCACGAGCCGACTTCCGGCAGTTTCGTCACCTACGCCCGCAAGTTCATCGGGCCGTGGGCGGGTTTCGCCTCCGGCTGGATGTACTGGGTGAACTGGGCGATGACGGGTATCGCGGAGATCACCGCGGTGGCCATCTACGTGCACAAGTGGCTGCCCGACGTGCCGCAGTGGATCACCGCCCTGGTCGCGCTCGGTGTGCTGATCCTGGTGAACCTGCTTTCGGTGAAACTGTTCGGCGAGCTGGAATTCTGGTTCTCGGTGGTCAAGGTGCTGGCCATCGTGGTCTTCCTGGTCACCGCGGCCGGCCTGGTGCTCACCAGCGCCGACATCGGCGGCACCACGGCGGGCGTGCACAACCTGACCGCCCACAATGGATTCTTCCCGGCCGGCATCGGCATCGCGCTGATGACCCTGCAGGCGGTCATCTTCGCGTACTCGGCGATCGAGGTCGTCGGTATCGCCGCCGGCGAGACCAAGGATGCCCGCAAGGTGCTGCCGAAGGCCATCAACGGGGTCGTCTGGCGGATCGGCGTGTTCTACGTGGGATCCGTGCTGCTGCTGGCGATGCTCCTGCCGTGGCCCTTCTACAACGGCGGCGAGAGCCCGTTCGTCACCGTGTTCAGCAGGCTCGGGATCCCGGGCATCGGCGACGTGATGAACGCGGTCGTGCTCACCGCCGCGCTGTCCAGCTGCAACTCCGGGCTCTACTCGACCGGCCGCATCCTGCGCGCACTCGCGGACAAGGGTGAGGCGCCGAAGTTCGTCGGCCGGATGAGTGGCCGCCACGTGCCGTACGGCGGCATCCTGTTCACCTCGGGCGCGTACGTGCTGGGCGTGGTGCTCAACTACCTGGTGCCGAAGGACGCCTTCGACATCGCCATCGCGATCGCCTCGCTCGGCGTGATCACCACCTGGGCGACCCTGATCTTCTGCCAGATGCGGCTGCGTCAGGCGGCGCTGCGCGGCGAGCTGGAAAGGCCGTCCTACCGGATGCCTTGGGCGCCCTACAGCGGCTGGGCGACGCTGGGCTTCCTCGCGCTGGTGGTCGTCCTGATGGGCTTCTCCGACGGTGCCGAGAAGATCGCCTTCTACTCGATCCCGGTCCTGGTCGTGGTGCTGGCGGTCGGCTGGCGGATCGTCGGGAAACGGCAACGGCAAGAGATGCGCTGACTGATGACCCGCATTTCGTCCTCTGAATGCGTTGCCGCATTCAGAGGACGAAATGCGGTGATCAGCTGGAGGTCGGGAAGTGGAAACCGGCGGCGGAGTGCGGCCACCGCGTCGTGACGACCTTCGCCCGCGTGTAGAACCGGACGCCCGCCGGGCCGTGGATCGGGCTGTCCCCGATGAGGGAGTCCTTCCAGCCGCCGAAGGAGTAGTACGACATCGGCACCGGGATGGGCACGTTCACCCCGATCATCCCGACCTTCACCTCCCGCTGGAACCGCCGCGCCGCCTCGCCACTGCCGGTGAACACCGCGGTCCCGTTGCCGTACGGGTTCGCGTTGATCAGCGCGATCGCTTCGTCCAGCGTGGACACCCGCACGATCCCGAGCACCGGGCCGAAGATCTCGTCGCGGTAGGCGGCCATCTCGGTGGTCACATGGTCCAAAAGGGACGGTCCGACGAAGAACCCGTCCTCGTGCCCGGCGACCCGCAGCTCCCGCCCGTCGACGACCACGGTCGCGCCCTGTTCCGCGCCGAGGGTGACGGAGTCGATCACCCGTCGTCGCGCGGCCTCCGTGACCACCGGACCCATGTCGTTGCCCGCCTCGTGGCCGGGGCCGACCTTGATCTCGGCGGCCTTGCGCTCGAGGATCTCGATCAGCCCGTCACCGGCCGACCCCACGGCGACACCGATGGAGATCGCCATGCAGCGCTGCCCGGCCGAACCGAACGCGGCCGCCGTGAGATGGTTCGCGGCGTATTCCAGGTCGGCGTCGGGCAGGACGACGGCGTGGTTCTTGGCCCCGCCCAGCGCCTGCACGCGTTTGCCGGACGCCGTCGCGCGTTCGTGGACGTACTTGGCGATCGGGGTGGACCCGACGAACGACACGGCGGCGATATCGGGATGCTCCAGGATCGCGTCGACCGCGACCTTGTCCCCGTTGACCACGTTGAACACGCCGTTCGGAAGCCCCGCCTCGGCGTACAGCTCGGCGACCAGCCGGGACGCGGACGGGACCCGCTCGCTGGGCTTGAGGACGAACGTGTTGCCCGCCGCGATGGCGATCGGGTGCATCCACAGCGGCACCATGATCGGGAAGTTGAACGGCGTGATCCCGGCGACCACCCCGAGCGGCTGCCGGAAGTCGTGCACGTCCACGTCCCGCGAGACCTGGTCGGAGAATCCGCCCTTCAGCGCGTCGGCGATCCCGCAGGCGTACTCGACGATCTCGCGCCCGCGGACGATCTCGCCGCGCGCGTCGTCGATCACCTTGCCGTGCTCGGCGGAGATGATCCGGGCGAGTTCGTCCTCGTGCTTCACCAGCAGCTCGCGGAAGGCGAACATCACCTTCGTCCGCTGTGACAACGACGAATCACCCCACGACTCGAACGCCTTCCCCGCGGCGGCCACCGCGGTGTCCACATCGGACGGTTCCGCGAGAAGCACCTCCGCCCGTGCGCGTCCCGCTGCCGGGTCGTACACCGGGGAGGTCCGGGTGGAGCCCGCCGTGGTCGCGGCGCCGTTGATCCAGTGGTCGATGGTCTTCACGCGTTGTCCTCCACAGGTGTTCACAGCAGTCCGACGGCCGTGTCGACGGCCTTGGCGACGTCGCCGTCGTGCGGGTAGAGCAGGGACCGGCCGACCACGAGGCCTTGCACGGTCGGCAGCGCGAGCGCGCGTTGCCAGGCGGCGAACGCGGCGTCGGGATCCTTGACCTCGCCGCCCAGCAGGACGGCGGGCAACGTCGAGGCGGCCAGCACGCGCTCCATGTCCTTCACCACCGGGAGTTTCAGCCACGTATAGGCCGACGAGCGGCCGAGTGCGGAGGCGATCGTGATCGAGCGGATCACGGAGTCGGGGGAGAGGTCGGTGCGGAGCCGTCCGTCGACCCAGTCCGCGAGGAACGGCTCGACCATCGCGATCAGTTTCCGGTCGGCCAGGTCGTTGACCGCCTTCGCGGTGTTCTCGAGGACGCTCGGCGTCGCCGGGTCGGTCAGGCAGATCCTGGTGAGCGTCTTGCCGCCGTCGAACCGCATCCGCTCGATCGTTTCGGCGTCGTAGCAGGCGAACCGGTCGTCGATCTCGAAACTCGATCCCGCGAGTCCGGTGCGGTTCATCGAGCCGATGACGGTCTTGCCGTCGAGGGCGCCGAGGAGCAGCAGGTCGTCGAGGATGTCCGGCGTCGCCAGCACGCCGGTGACCCCGGGACGTTCCAGCGCCAGGCCGAGGCGGTCGAGCAGTTCGCCGCGGTCGGCCATCGCGAGCGGGTCGGAGCCGACTCCGTTCGCGCCGCGAGCCGGATGGTCCGCGGCGATGATCATCGTGCGGCCCTTGTCGTTGAAGGGCGACTTCGCCCGGACGCGGGTCGCGGCGGCCACCGCGACGGCCCCCGGATCGCGCACCCGCGCGGTGACGATCCGGCGCACTGTGTCCGACAACTTCGTACCTCCCGGCTCGCGTGGTCCTGCGACCATCGCAAGCGGCGTGAGACTTTGTCAAGACATATGGACATAAGGTCATAGTGGCCGGTCGCGGTAGGCTCCGCGCATGAAACCCTGGGCGCCCGGCGAGATCGTGGTGGATCCGAACGGTCCGGAGCCGCTGTATTCGCAGGTCGCCCGGCAGATCGGCGCCGCCATCGAAGACGGCAGGCTGCCGAACGGCGCCAGGCTCGACAACGAGCTCGATCTGGCCGCGCGTCTGCACCTGTCGCGGCCGACCATCCGCCAGGCGATCCAGTCACTGGTCAACCAGGGGTTGCTCGTCCGCAAACGCGGTGTCGGCACGCAGGTCGTGCGCACCAAGGTCGCGCGGCCGCTCCGGCTGAGCAGCCTCTTCGACGACCTCAGCGAACTCGGCGACAAGCCGGAGTCCGTCGTCCTCGTCAACCGGATCGAACCCGCGGGCGACGACGCGATCGAGCATCTCGAGACACCGGGCCTGACCCACGTCCGGCGGCTGAAGCGGGTGCGTTCGACGGGCGGCGAGCCGCTGGCGATCATGAACAACTACCTGCCCGACGGCCTGATCGCCCCGGCCGACGACGAACTGCGGGACAAGGGCCTTTACCAGCTACTGCGCTCGGCCGGTGTCCGTCTGCACGCCGCCCAGCAGAACGTGGGGGCCCGGCAGGCGACCGAGGAGGACGCCGAACTGCTGGACGAGGAGCCGGGCGCGGCCCTGCTCACCATGCGCCGCACCACTTACGACGACTCGGGCAAGGTCGTGGAGTACGGATGGCACGTCTACCGCGCGTCGCGCTACTCGTTCAACCTCTCACTGACCAACAACGTCTGACGGTTCGCGTTCCAGGTCGGTCTCCAAGGCCGCGTACACCGAAGGACGGAACCGCCGCAGCCAGCCGGCGAGCGCGAGCCCGGCCAGCGCGACCACCAGGAGCAGCCACGGCAGGTGCGGGACGACGCCGTTGCTCGAGCCGACGAGTGTCGGGAAGTTGAGGATCGCCAGCGTCACGATCAGCCCGAGCCCCACCGCGCCCAGCCCGGGGGCGATCAGCGTCTTCGCGACCCGGTGATCCCGCGTCCGGCGGAAGTAGACCAGAATCGCCACCGCCGCGAACAACTGCAGAGTGAGGATCCCGAGCGTGCCGAAGCCGGTCATGCTCGCGGTGAGATCGGCGACCGGGTCGAGCCCGGCGAGCCGGAACGCCAGCGCCACCAACGAACCGAAGACCAACTGGGCGATCGAGGCGTAGCGCGGCGCGCCGTTGCGCGGGCTGGTCTTGCCCAGCAGCCGTGGCAGCACGCCGACCCGGCCCAGCGCGTACAGATAGCGGGTGGCCGAATTGTGCAGCGCCAGCAGCGCCGCGAACAGGCTGACCACCAGAAGCAGCAACATCACCTTCGTCAACGGGCCGCCGAGATACTCCTGCGCGACCGACAGCACGAGGTCCCCGCTCGACAGGTGTGCGGCGGCCACGTCCTGCGCCTGCTCGGCGCCGATCGCGCTGACCACGGCCCAGGTCGTGAACGCGGCGAACACCCCGATGAACCCGATCGCGATGTAGGTCGCCCGGGGGATCGTCCGCTGGGGATCCTTGGCCTCCTCGCCGAACAGCGCCGTCGCCTCGAACCCGATGAAAGCGTTGGCGGCGAACAACAACGCCAGACCGCCCGCCCCCTGGAACACCACGGACGGGCTGAACGCGGCGAACGAGAAGCCGTGCCGGAACAGCACGCTGAAGTCCATGATCAGCAGGATCGACACTTCGAGGATCAGCGAGACACCCAGCACTTTCGCACTGACCGCGATTCCCCGGCGGCTGAGCAAGAGGACCAGCACGACCGAAAGCGCGCTCCAGAACAGCCAATCGAGTTTCAGGCCGAAGACGTCGTCGATCGCCGTGGAGGTGAAGAACCCGCTCGTGCCGATCGCGCCCGCGACGAAACAGTTGTAGCCGAGCATCGCGACGAACCCGGCGACGAGACCCGGCGTCCTGCCCAGCCCCTTGACCACGAAGGCGTAGAAGCCGCCCGCGCTGGTGAGCACCCGCGACATCTGCGCGTAACCGACGGCGAACAGCAGCAGAACGACTGTCGCCAGCAGGAACGCCGCGACCATGCCGCCGCCGTTCCCGACCGCGATGCCGATGGCCGCGATCACGATCATCCCGGTCAAGGGCGCGACCGCGGCGAGCACGAGGAAGACGATGCCCGGCACGCCCAGTACGTTCTTGGCGAGCGACGTGTCGTCTCGGCTCATGCGGTGCTCCTCGTCTCGGCTGGACGGGCCAGTATGGGAGCGGTGGGGGCGCCGGGCTTTGCCTTTGCGTGCGCGGCGCTTGTTCGTCAGCGCCTGGCCTGCCGGCTGTCGGTGGCGGGGCGTCGTGTCTCTAGAACCCCTTCGGCCCTGGTGGTGGGTCGGGTTGGTCGTGAGTGGCGTTTCGGGTTCTAACCCGAAACGCCACTCACGACCCCCTCGTGAAATCGCCCATCCAGGCATCAATCAGACATTGGGTCAGCGAAAGTGTCGGCTCCTGTCGGCCAGGGCAGCCGAGCGCGTAACCTGCGGCAATCCTCCCGCTTACGATCAAGACCCCCATCCAAGATCAACTTGAGCTACGTGGCATTGGGTTGGAACCGTCCCTATCACTCACGACCGCGGTTCGGGAAAGGAAGGCCATCCGTGCGGCTTGTCCAGGATTTCGATGGTCGCCTGATCGACCAGGAAATACTGGCCGCCGTCCTCGCGCGGATTCGTGTAGGCGGCGGTCGCGACCAGACGGCCGAAGTCGGCCATCACCGCGATGGGATAGCCACCGTCGAAGACTTCGCCGTGCGCGGCCGTCGCGACGGTCCCGGTCTCGTACCAGGTGACGAAATACTGCGCCGGGCCGGTTTCGAAGACGCGCAGTGTCGCCTCCTTCTGCCGGACACCGGCGAAATCACCGGAAACGCCGGTCCAGATCATCGTCGTCCGGTCCGCGTAGTGCTGCTCCAGCACGTTCCCGGAGCCGTAGTGGAAGTTCGCGCGGAGCCCGACGAGGTCGGTGGTGAGCGGATGGGTCCCGGTCACGGGGAAGAAGCGGACGTCGAGTTGCACGGGCTGAAACCTCCGGATCGCTGGTATCCGCAGGTTTAGCAGCCCGAAGCAGCTCGATCGTTGTCCGGCGAAGCGATCCTGTTGTCGGTGAACGCGAGGATCAGTCGAACATGCCGGGCTGGTAGTCGCCCGCAGGCGTCCGGGCGATGACGTTGAGCCGGTTGTACGCGTTGATCGTGGCGACCAGCGCGATCAGGGCACCGATCTGCTCGTCGTCGTAATGCTTGCGCACCTGCGCCCAGGTCTCGTCGCTGACACCGTGGTGCGCGTCGGCGATGCGGGTGCCCTCCTCGGTGAGCGCCAAGGCCGCCCGCTCCGCCTCGGTGAAGACGTTCGCTTCCCGCCAGGCTGCGACCAGGTTGAGCCGCACCGAGGTCTCGCCGGCGTGCGCGGCGTCCTTGCTGTGCATGTCGGTGCAGAAGCCGCAGCCGTTGATCTGGCTGGCGCGCAGCTTCACCAGTTCCTGGGTCGCGTGCGGCAGCGAGGATTCCTCGATCGGACGGTTCGCGGCGCCGAGACGCTTGACGTACTTGAGGATGACTTCGTTCTCGAACAGGTTGACGCGCGGTTCCATGATCTTTCCTCTCCGTCGGTTCCTGCACACATGACGAGCGGGCCGGAGAGGTTGTGACAGCCTTCGGCGTGACGCCGGTCACGCGGGATTCGCCGCCCGGCGATGGGGTACCCGCCGGGCATGGGCAACCGTCTGGCCAGCGCCGTCTCGCTGTTCACCGCGGTCGGGACCGGGCTCTGCTTGATCGTGGGGCTGATCGCCCTGATCCGGCATTGGTCGCCGGGATATCCGGCGATCTGGTGCGCCGCGCTGGCCGTGGCCGTCGGCTTCAATCTGTGGGCGGCGAAGGGGAGTGAAGGAGATCGGCGAGGATCTCGGCGCCGTCGACGACGCGCGGGCCTGGCCGGTTGAAGTAGGCCGGTCCGTCCAAGATGTGCACGGCCGGGATGTCGTCCCAGCCCGGCAAACCGGTCAGCAGCGGTAATTCCGCCTCGGTCCGCTCCGGCGGGAAGCCGCAGGGCATGAGCAGCAGCACGTCGGGTCGCGCCTCGGCGACAGCGTCCCAGGTGATGGGGCGAGTGTGTTCGCCCGCGGCGGCGAGCAGAGGGACGCCACCGGCGGCCTCGATCTGCTCCGGGACCCAGTGCCCGGCCGGCCAGAGCGGGTCGAGCCATTCGATGGCCGCCACCTTCGGCCGCGGTCGTCCCGCGACGCGGCCCCGGACGGCCTCCCAGCGTTCCCGGAGAAGACGAGCCTCGGAAGCCGCACGTTCGGGAACACCCAGTACCTCACCGAGCGTGGCCAAACAGCTGAAGACGCCGTCGAGCGTTCGCGGTTCGAGGCTGACCACCCGCGTGTCGCCGTCCAGCGTGCGCACGGTCTCCGAGACCTGCCGGTAGGAGACCGCGCAGACGTCGCAGAGGTCCTGTGTGAGCACGACGTCGGGTTCGGCCTCCGCGAGCAGCGCGGCGTCGAGGGAGTACAGGGCCGAACCGCGATGCTCGCCGCCGACGGCCGCCGAAATCTCCCGGCTCGACAGCACGTCGTGGTCGATCGTGCTGCTCGTGACCACCGGGACGTCGTCCAGCGCGCCGGGTGGCCAGTCGCATTCGTGGGTCCGGCCGGCCAGAGACGGCAGGAGCCCGAGGGTCGCGATGAAGTCGGTCGCGGCGGGGAGCAGCGAGACGATCCGCATCCGCCCACGGTAGGCGACCCGTCCATCCTGCACATCCGCGCGGGGCAAATGCGTGAAAGTGCGCTAACAGAGCATTGACGTTGCACAAAACTGCACCTAACGTGACAGGTATTGCGCACAACTGGCACGGATGGGGAGTTCATGAGCGGGACCTTCATGGCGGCGGAGATCGCGAGCCAGCCTGGCTGCTGGCGGGAAGCGGCGGCGCTGGCCTCGGCGAACAGTGACCTGCTGCCGCCGCCGGGCGCGCGGGTCGCGATCGTCGGCTGCGGCACGTCGTGGTTCATCGGCCAGGCGTACGCCGTCCTCCGGGAGTCCGCCGGGCACGGCGAGACCGACGCCTTCGCCGCGTCCGAGTTCCCGTCCGTCCGGACTTACGACCACGTCGTGGCGCTGACCAGGTCGGGTACGACGACCGAGGTCCACGCCTTGCTGGCGAAGCTCCGGGGCAAGACGCCGACCATCGCGATCACCGGCGTGCCGCGCGAGATCGAGACCGCCGCGGACACGATCGTCGACCTCTCCGTGGTGGACGAGCGCTCGGTCGTGCAGACCCGGTTCGCCACGACGGCGCTGGCGATGCTGCGCGCCCATCTCGGCGAGGACCTGACCGTGGTCGCCGACCAGGCCGAACGCGTACTCGCCGAACCGCTGCCCGACGAACTCGTCGCCGCGGAGCAGTTCAGCTTCCTCGGCACCGGCTGGTCCGTGGGCATCGCGAACGAGGCCGCGCTCAAGTTCCGCGAGGCCTGCCTGCTGTGGACCGAGTCGTACCCGGCCTGGGACTACCGGCACGGGCCGATCAGCATCAGCGAACCCGGCCGGGTGACCTGGATGTTCGGGCAGGCGCCGGAAGGGCTGGCCGACGACGTCGCCCGCGCGGGCGGCCTGTTCGTCGAGAGCGGCCTGGACCCGCTGGCGGATCTGGTCCGCGCGCAGCGTGTCGCCGGGGCAATCGCCGCCCGCAAGGGACTCGACCCGGACAACCCCCGCAGCCTCACCCGTTCCGTCGTCCTGACCTGAAAGCCCGTTGGCGGAGCTGTGAGGTATTCGGAAAAGTGACCGGACGCGTGAACTCGCCCCGGCCGAAGGCCCCGCTATCGCGGTCGCGGGTTCACCGACAGACAATGAGGTCGCCGTGATCGTCACCGTCACGCCGAACACCGCGCTGGACGTCACGTACACAGTGGACGGTCTGCGGCCCGGTGACGTGCACCGGGTGCGGGAAGTGCGACACCGGGCGGGTGGCAAGGGCGTCAACGTCGCCCGCGTGCTGCACACGCTCGGTGCCGACGTCCGCGCGATCTTCACGGCCGGTGGCTCGACGGGAGCCGCCGTCGTGGGTGATCTCGCGGCGGCGGGCATCGCGGCGGGCGTCGTTCCGATCGGCGGCGAAACCCGGCGCACCACCACGGTTCTCGCGGGCGACGGATCGGTCACGCTGCTCAACGAGCCAGGGCCACGGCTCACCGGGGACGAATGGCAAGCGCTTGCGGCGGCCGTCCGGGCTCGGAAGCCGGACGTGCTCGTCTGCTCGGGCAGCCTGCCGCCGGGAGCCGGGGGATACGCCGGGCTCTTCGGTGACGCACCGTCCATCTTGGACACTTCCGGCGATGCGCTGCTCGCCGGACTGGCCGGGAAGCCGACCGTGGTCAAACCGAACACGGACGAGCTGCGCGAGGTCACCGGCCTGCGTGACCCGGTGGCCGCCGCGGCCGAACTCCGCAAGGCGGGGGCGGGCGCCGTCGTCGTCTCGCTGGGGCCCGAGGGACTGCTGGCGGTGACCGGATCCGGCACCTGGCACGCGGCGCCGTCCACTGTGCTCCGCGGCAACACCACCGGCGCGGGTGACGCCGTCGTCGCGGCACTGGCGCTGGGGCTCAGCCGCGTCGAACCGTGGCCGGACATCCTGCGCCGTGCCGTCGCGTTGTCCGGGGCGGCCGTGCTCGGCCCGCTCGCCGGCGACGTCGACCTGGCGCACTACCAAGCCGAACAGGGGCTGGTCGCCGTGCGCGCCCGCCCGGACTAGGAGAACTGCCATGCCTCTGGTGGGAACCGGGGAAATCGTCGGAGCCGCCGCGGCGGCCAGGCGCGGCTGCGGCGCGTTCAACGCGATCCAGCTCGAACACCTCACCGCCATCGTCGACGGCGCGGCCGCGGCGGAAGCGCCGGTGATCGTGCAGCTGAGCCAGAACGCCGTGAAGTACCACGGCTCGCTGGCGCCGGTCGGCGCGGCGGCGCTGGCCGTGGCCAGGAGTGCGGACACGCCGGTCGCGGTGCATCTCGACCACGCCGAATCGGCCGACCTCGTCCGCGAGGCGGTCGCGCTCGGCTTCGGCTCCGTCATGTTCGACGCGTCCAAACTGGATTACACCGACAACGTGTGCGCCACGCGGGAAGTCGCCGCGTACTGCCACGACCACGGCGTGTGGGTGGAGGCCGAACTCGGGGAGGTCGGGGGCAAGGACGGCGTCCACGCACCCGGCGCGCGCACGGATCCGGACGAGGCGGCGGAGTTCGTCGCGTCCACCGGGGTCGACGCGCTCGCGGTGGCGGTGGGCAGTTCGCACGCCATGCTCACCCGTGACGCCGCATTGGACTTCGAGCTGATCGCAAGGCTGCGGGAGCGGGTGCCGGTACCGCTGGTACTGCATGGTTCGTCCGGCGTGCCCGACGACGGGCTGGCCGAAGCCGTGCGAGCGGGGATGACGAAAATCAATATCGCCACCCAGCTCAACAAGGTGTTCACCGCGGCCGCGGCGGAGGATTGGCGTGCGCATCCGGAGCGCGTCGACCCCCGGAAATACCTCGGTGCCGGGCGCGCCGCGGTCGCCGTCGAGGTGCGGCGACTGCTGGGAGTGCTCAAGCTTGATCAGGTTGAACCGGTCAAGGTGACGATTGAGCAGACTTTGCGCGATTGACTGTTGACATGTGCGCGAAACCTCACAAAACTGCGCAACAACAAGCAGAACTTGTGTGATCTTCGATCCAGGTGGTGGCGGATGCGGGTAGGCAGGCTCACGGCATTGACGGCAGGGGCGGCGCTCCTGCTCGCGGGATGCGGCGGCGGGGACGTGGCCGGTGGCACCGGCGAGAACGCGCTCCCGGGCGTCGACCAGTTCCTCAACGCGCCCTGTCCGGAGGCGGGGGTGAAACCCGTGACGGACAAGGAGTTCACGTACTGGTCGATGTGGACGGCCGACGAGCCGCAGGGCAAGGTCCTCCAGAAGGCCTTCAAATGCTTCCAGGAGAAGACCGGCGTCAAGGTCGACGTGCAGTGGCTGGGCCGCAAGGCCTACACCCAGAACCTGGTGCCCGCGCTGAACACCGACGCGGTACCGGACCTGTTCGACCAGGACGTCAGCAAGGTCGGCGCGGCGGTGATGACGCCGGGCGGCACGCAGAGCGTCGACGACGTGTTCGCGATGAAGGTCGGCGAGGGCGACAAGACCGTCAAGGACGTACTTTCGCCAAGCTCGTACGACTTCCCGCAGAACAAGGACCGCGAGGGCCACAACTTCATGGTCCCGTACACGATCCAGTCGAGCGCGTGGTGGTTCAACAAGGACACCGCCGGCGACATCCAGCAGCCGAAGACGATGGACGAGCTGATCGGCCTGTTCGACAAGGCCAAGGCCGACGGCAAGGCCGCCATCAGCCTCGACGGCGACATCCCGTTCTACAACATGTACTTCTACACCCAGCTCGCCGAGCGGTACGTCGGCGCGGGCGGGCTCTACAAGGCCGCCACCGACAAGACCGGCCAGGCGTGGAAGACCGAGCCCGGTTTCCTCAAGGCGGCCACCGAAACCGCGAAGCTGCCCAAGTACTTCATCGACGGCTGGGACGCGGCGAAGTTCCCGCAGGTGCAGCAGCGCTGGGCCGACGGCGATTCCCGGTTCCTCTACGTCGGCAGCTGGGCGCCGAGCGAGACCCGTGAATACCTGGACAAGCAGGGAGCCGGGACGAAGATCAACTACGGCTCCTTCCAGTTCCCGATGCCCGAAGGCGCCACGCACGACACCGTCGAGCAGATGTCGATCGGCTTCTCGGTGACCAAGAAGGCCAAGCACGCCGAGGCGGCCAAGGCGTTCATCGCCTACTTCCTCAACAAGGACCTGCTCGCCGGCATCCCGATCGTGGCCGACAACCTCGTGCCGCGCGCCGACCTCGCCGTGCCGGACGACCTCAAGCAGGTCAAGGCCGCGCTGGACGACCCGAAGAAGGAGCACGTCCTGCAGTACGACGGGATCGACGGCATCGCCGGCGGCAAATGGCAGACCGACGTCTTCGACCCCGCCGACATCGCGCTGCTGAAGGGCCAGATCACCCCGCAGCAGTTCGTGGACCAGCTCGCCACCAAGGGCGCCGAATTCTGGAAGAACCAGGGCTGATGGCGACAGTCACGACTCCGGCGACACCGCCGGCGCGGGCCGTGAAGGCCGGGGCGCACCTGAGTCGCAAGAAACGGCTGTTCTGGCCGTTCGCCGCGCCGGCGCTGGTGTTGTACCTGGCCTTCCTGGTCCTGCCGACGATCGCGACCGTCGTGCTGAGCTTCACCAGCTGGGCCGGCGCGGGGGACACGCCGGAACCCAACGGCGTCACCAACTACACGCAGATGTGGGCGAGCGACTCGTTCCAGTACGCCTTCCGCAACACGCTGATCTACGTGTTCCTCGGCGGGATCGGCACGTTCGCGCTGGCGTTCCTGTTCACCATGGTGTTGCGGGACATGAAGGGCGGCAAGATCGTCCGCGCGATCCTGTTCTTCCCGAACATCGTGGCGCCGGTCGCGCTCGGCATGTTCCTCGGCTTCGTCTTCAAGTACCAGCCGGGGAAGCAGGGCCTGGCGAACTACGTGCTGGAAAGCCTCGGCGCGGACGCGGCGAAGTTCCTCGCACCGTCCAATGTGACCGGTGTGGTGACGGCTTCGCTGATCTGGGCCAGCTCGGGTTTCTACATCACCATCCTGATGGCCGCGGTCGACCGCATCCCGCCGTATCTCTACGAGGACGCAGAGCTGGGCGGCGCTTCGCCGTGGCAGAAGTTCAAGAACATCACGCTGCCGATGACCTGGGACGTCGTCGGTGTCGCCGGGGTGCTGTGGACGATCAACGCGCTCAAGATCTTCGAGCTGGTGTTCGTACTCGCCGGTCCGGGCACCTACGCCCCGCCCAACGAGGCGTGGACGCTGGGGATCTACGTGTTCGACCGGACCTTCGGCTCGAACGGCACACCGGACTTCGGTGCCGCGTGTGCCTGCGCGGTGGCGATGATCGCACTGGTGTCCGTGCTCGTCGTCCTGCTCCGCCGGTTGATGCGCCGTGACGCGATCCAGTTCTGAGGGAGATCACATGTCCGTCACCGACGTCGAGGCGCCTGCGCGCCCGTCGCCGAAACCGGTGCGCAAGCCGCCACGCAAACCGCGTCCGGCGCCCGGCTCCAAGCGGTTCAGCCCGTTGCGGGTACTGGGTTCCACGATCGTGTGGCTGTTCACCGCGGGCAACATCCTGGTGCTGTACTGGCTGCTCACGGCGTCGTTCAAGACACCGGTGGAGATCTTCACCAAGCCGTTCGCCCTGCCGTACCAGTGGTTCCATGTCGGCAAGCCGTTCCGGAACTTCATCTACGCCTGGAACAACGCCGGCTTCGGGCAAGCCGTGCTGACCACCGTGCTCCTGGTCGGGCTGGCGACGGTCGTGACCGTCGCCGTCTCGGCGCCCTGCGCGTACGCCCTGACCAGGCTCGGTGTCCGCGGTGCCGGCCCGATGACGAATGTCGTCGCGATCGGGATGGGCGTGCCGTTCCAGACGGTCATCATCCCGCTGTTCGTGGTGCTCAGCAAAGTGCACCTGGACAACGAGTACGGCCTGTTCGTGCTGTACGTGGCGCTGTCGATCCCGTTCACGGTGTTCCTCATGACGGGGTTCTTCCGGTCGCTGCCGGACGAGCTGGAGGAGGCGGCCGCGCTCGACGGTGCGTCGCCGACGCGCACGTTCTTCTCGGTCATGCTGCCGCTGACCCGCGGCGGCATGATCACCGCGCTGACGCTGAACGCCATCGGCCTGTGGAACGAGACGCTGCTGGCGATCGTGTTCCTCAAGGACCAGGCGCACTTCACGCTCTCCCGCGCGCTCTTCACCTTCTACGGGGCCGCGAGCTACCAGTCGGAGTACGGCGGCCTGATCGCCGGGGTGGCGATCGTCGTGCTCCCGATGCTCGTGCTCTACCTCGTGCTCGCCCGCCGGATCATCACCGGCCTGACCCTCGGCGCCGGAAAGTAGGACCTGATGGCCACCGTGACCTTCTCCGACACCACCCGGTTCTACGCCGGAGTCGAACGCCCCGCGGTCGACGGACTCGACCTCGAGGTCGCCGACGGCGAGTTCCTGGTGCTGGTCGGCCCGTCCGGCTGCGGGAAGTCGACCACCTTGCGGATGCTCGCCGGGCTGGAGGGCGTCGACGACGGCTCCATTCACATCGGCGACCGCGACGTCACCGAACTGCCGCCGAAGGACCGGGACATCGCGATGGTGTTCCAGAACTACGCGCTCTACCCGCATATGACGGTGGGGGAGAACATCGGCTTCCATTTGAAGCTGGCGAAGATGGCCAAGGCCGAACGCGAACGCAAGGTACGCGAGGCCGCGGCCGTGCTCGACCTGACCGATTACCTGGACCGCAAACCCGCGAAGCTGTCCGGCGGGCAGCGGCAGCGCGTCGCGATGGGCCGGGCGATCGTGCGCGAGCCCAGTGTGTTCTTGATGGACGAGCCACTGTCCAATCTGGACGCCAAGCTCCGGGTGCAGACCCGGACCCAGATCGCCTCCCTGCAGCGGCGGCTGGGCATCACGACGCTGTACGTCACGCACGACCAGGTCGAGGCGATGACCATGGGGGATCGGGTCGCCGTGCTGAAGGACGGGATCCTGCAGCAGTGCGACACCCCCGTCGGGCTGTTCGCCAAGCCGGTCAACGTGTTCGTCGCCGGGTTCATCGGCTCGCCCGCGATGAACCTGCTGGAGACCACTGTGGACAGCGACGGCGCCGTCGCCGGGGGTACGCGGCTGCCGCTGACCCCGGCCCAGCGTTCGGCGCTGACCGGCCCCGGCATCGTCGCCGGTGTCCGGCCCGAGGGCTGGACGATCGGGGACGGCGGTTTCGAGGCCGTCGTCGAGGTCGTCGAGGAACTGGGCAGCGACCAGTACCTGTACTGCCGGGACGGCGACCGCGTGCTGACAGTCCGCACGCCGGGCATGGCCCCTTGGCAGCGCGGCGAACCGATCTTCCTGACGCCGCAACCGGGCGCGGTGCACCTGTTCGACGCCGCCACCGGCGATCGGCTCCCGGACGCATGACCCGCCTGTACCGCACCGGGCTGGTGCTCCCGGCCGCCGAGCTGGGGCCGGAGAACCCGTTGCCGCCGCTCCGGAAGCCCGAAGCGGTGGCGAAGGTGTCCAATGTGGATGAGCTGCCGCCGGATCTGGCGGAGAACATCGGCTACGGCCGCCTGGACACGCCGTTGCCGTGCCTGCTGCAGGACGCCTACACCCGCGAGCGCACGGAACGCGAGCTCCCGGCGTTGGTGCTGGAGAACGACAAGCTGCGCGCCACGGTGCTGCCTTCGTTGGGCGGGCGGCTGTACTCGCTGGTCCACAAGCCGTCCGGCCGCGAACTGCTCTACCGCAATCCGGTGTTCCAGCCCGCGAACCTCGCTTTACGGGACGCGTGGTTCGCGGGTGGTGTCGAGTGGAACCTCGGGAGCACCGGGCATACGACGCTGACCTGCGAACCGATGTTCGCCGCGGAGATCGAGGGCCCGGACGGCACGCCGGTGCTGCGGCTGTGGGAGTGGGAACGCACCCGCGACCTGCCGTACCAGATCGACTTCTGGCTGCCCGACGGCTCGGATCACCTGCTCGTGGCCGTGCGGGTGCGGAACCCGCATCCCTACGACGTCCCGGTGTACTGGTGGTCGAACATCGCGGTGCCACAGAACGAAGGCACCCGAGTGCTGGCGCCCGCGACCCAGGCTTGGCACTACGGCTATTCGGGGCGGCTCGACCTGGTCGACGTGCCCGGCGAGCTCACGTATCCGGCTCGTGCCGAGGCCGCGGCGGACTACTTCTTCGAGGTGGCCGGAAGGCCGTGGGTCGCTGCTGTCGAGGCTGACGGTACGGGGCTGGCGCAGTCGTCCACTGGTCGGTTGCGCGGTCGAAAGCTGTTCCTGTGGGGCGAGTCCACCGGTGGACGCCGCTGGCAGGAGTGGCTGGCTCCCGGCGCCGGCGGCTACCTGGAGATCCAGGCCGGGCTGGCTCGCACCCAGTTGGAGCACTTGCGCTTGCCGCCGGGGGAGAGCTGGGACTGGCTGGAGGCTTACGGTCCGGTCGCCGCGGATCCGGCCGCGGTGCAAGGGGAAGACTGGGCGACGGCGCGCGAGGCTGTGGCCGCCGGTCTGCCGTCGGCGGAAGCCCTGGACGAGTACCACGGCGACTGGCGGAAGATCGCCGACGTCACCCCGGAATCCTTCCTGGCCACCGGTTCCGGCTGGGGCGCGCTGGAGAACCGGCGCGCGCCGATGTGCCTGCCCGGCACGCCGTTCCCGGACGAGTCGCTCGGGCCGGAGCAGGAGCCGTGGCTCGCGTTGCTCGACGGGACGCCGCCGGACGGTGATCCGCTCGCGGTGCCGCCGCCGACGCTGGTGAACCGGTACTGGGCGGATCTCATGGAGTACGCGCCGAAGAACTGGCTGACCTGGTACCACCGCGGTGTCGCGCACTGGGCGGCCGGACGGCATTCGGACGCGGTCGGCGCCTGGCGCGAGTCCGTCTCGGCGGCCGAGAACCCTTGGGCGCTGCGGAATCTCGCGGTCGTCACGGCCGGGCACGAAGCCGCCTGGCTGTACCGGCGCGCGGTCGCCCTCGCGCCGTCACTGCGTCCTCTGGTCGTCGAGGCCATCGCGGCGCAACTCGCCGCGGGGCTCCCGGACGAAGCGGGCGAGCTGCTGGACGGGCTGCCCGTGGAGGGGCGGATCGCCCTGCTGACCGCCCGTACCCGGCTCGCCCTCGGCGACGTCGCCGGCGCCAAGGCCGTGTACGACACTGGTTTCGAGGTCGCGAACATCAGGGAAGGGGAAACGTCCTTGTCCGACACCTGGGCAGCGGTTTCCGAGGAACCGCTGCCGGAAGAGCACGACTTCCGGATGAAGTGACCGGCCGGGCCGCTCGACCGGTATGCCGCTCGCGGCGGACAACCGCGATGCAGCATACTGCTCGAAACAGTGGCCAACAGCGCAACGTCATGCGCGATAGGCCGCAGCGAGCTAGGAGTGGCGCCGATGGCCCGGCACGAACGGCTGAGCACCCTGCTGGACCTGCTGGGGCAGCGGGAAAAGATCGACGTCGAGGACGTGGCCGAGGAGCTGAACGTCTCCGCGGCCACGATCCGGCGCGACCTCGATCACCTGGCGGAGCAGCAGTTGCTCACCCGCACCCGAGGTGGTGCGGTGGCCAACGATCTCGCCTACGACCTGCCGCTGCGGTACAAGACCGCGCGGCACGTGCCCGAGAAGCAGCGGATCAGCGTCGCCGCGGCGGCGCTCGTCGCGCAGGGCATGGTGGTCGGCCTCAACGGCGGAACGACGACGGCCGGCGTCGCGCGGTCGCTGGCCACGCGGTCCGATCTGGCCGGTCTCCGTGATTCGCCCGGGCTGACGGTGGTCACCAACGCACTGAACATCGCGCACGAACTCGCGGTCCGGCCGCATGTGAAGATCGTGGTCACCGGCGGGGTCGCGCGTCCGCAATCGTTCGAGCTCAGTGGTCCGCTGGCGACTCGCGTGCTCAGCGAACTCACGATCGACCTGCTGTTCCTCGGCGTCGACGCGTTCGATGCCGACGCCGGCGCCTTCGCGCATCACGAGGGCGAGGCGAGTATCAACCGGCTGATGGTCGAGCGGGCCGAACGTGTCGTCGCGGTCGCCGACGGATCGAAGCTGGGCCGCCGCGCGTTCGCGCGGATCTGCGCGACTCCCCAGGTGCACGCGCTGGTGACCGACTCCAACGCCGATCCGAAGGTGCTGCGGGCGTTCGAGGCCGCCGGCGTCGAGGTCCAAGCCGTCTGACCAAAGTCCGTGAAGGCCCCCTTCCCTACCTTGAGGGTAGGGAAGGGGGCCTTCACGTCTTTTGCGCACTCCTTGTGACATAAGGATCTTTGGCGACCCGACGAAAGTCGGCAGCACCGCTTCGGCGGATGACTTTGCGCGAACCGTGCGCTATACAGAGACCATCTTGCGTATTCATGCGCGAAAGGTGTCTCGAATGAGCAGAGTTGCGCAATCCCTGAGTTGTTTGGCCGCAGTGGCCTTACTCGGGCTTTCCCCGGTCGCCGCGCACGCCGATCCGGCCGCGGCGGCATCCGGCAAGCTGGGCGATCTGACCGGGATCTCCGGCGACGGCGCCACGGTCACCCTGAATTCGGGAAGCGCCGCGGTGCGCGTCAGCTTCCCGGCCGAAGGCGCCGTCCGGGTCTGGCTGGCGCCGGACGGCACGTTCACCGATCCGGCCGGGAGCAAGATCGTGCTGCCGCGCACGGGTGACCCGGTCACGCCGAAGAGGACCGACAAGGGGGACTACTGGGCGGTTTCCACGGCCAAGGCCACGCTGCGGGCGTACAAGCACCCGTTGCGGCTCGCGTTGTACGACGGCGCGGACCGCAAGCGGCTTTGGGAGGAGTCGGCACCGCTGTCCTGGACCGGCAAACAGACCACGCAGACCCTGGCGCGAACCGCGACCGAGCAGTTCGTCGGCGGCGGCGAGCAGAACGGCCGCTTCAGCCACCGCGACCAGACGATCCGGATCTTCGCCGACTACAACTGGAACGACGGCGGGGCCCCGAATTCGCAGCCGTTCTACGCCTCCACGGCGGGATACGGCGTGCTGCGCAACACCTTCGCGCAAGGCACCTACGCCTTCACCGAGCCGGTGCGCACCACGCACGACGAGCGCCGCTTCGACGCGACGTACGTCGTCGGCGACGGGCTCAAGGACGTCATCTCCGGCTACACCGATCTGGTCGGGAAGCCTTTCCTGCCACCGCTCTACGGTCTCGAACACGGTGACGCCGACTGCTACCTGCACAACGCCAATCGCGGTGAGCGGCACACCCTGGACGCGGTGAAGGTCGCGGAGGGGTACGCCGAGCACGGGATGCCGAACGGCTGGATGCTGGTCAACGACGGCTACGGCTGCGGATACGAAAACCTCCAGCAGACCGGCGAAGGCCTCCGCAAGAACAACATGCAACTCGGGCTGTGGACCGAGGACGGCGTGCCGAATCAGGTCGAGGAGGTCAAGGCCGGGGTCCGGGTCCGCAAACTGGACGTCGCGTGGGTCGGCCCGGGATACCAGTTCGCGCTGGACGCGTGCGACACCGCGCACAAGGGCATCGAGGACAACAGCGACGCGCGCGGTTTCGTCTGGACACCGGTCAGCTGGGCGGGCGCCCAGCGCTGCGGCGTGCTGTGGAGCGGCGACCAGGCCGGTTCCTACGACTACATCAAGTGGCAGATCCCGACTTACGCCGGCGCCACGACATCGGGGATCGCGTACAACACCGGCGACATCGACGGCATCTTCGGCGGCAGCCCGCAGACCTACGTCCGCGACCTGCAGTGGAAGGCGTTCCTGCCGGTCTCGATGACGATGGACGGCTGGGCCGCGTCGGACAAGCAGCCGTGGCGCTACGGCGAGCCGTACACCTCGATCAACCGCAAGTACCTGCTGCTCAAGGAGCGGCTGCTGCCCTACACCTACAGCCATTCGGTGGAGGCGCACAAGACCGGCGTCGGCCAGGTCCGCCCGCTGGCGCTCGAGTACCCGGACGACCCGAACGTCTGGGGCGACAAGGCGAAGTACGAGTTCCTGTCCGGCAAGGATTTCCTGGTCGCGCCGGTGTACGAGAACTCGACCGTGCGCAACGGCATCTACCTGCCGAAGGGCACCTGGGTCGACTACTGGAGCGGCAAGACCTACACCGGTCCGACCACTGTGGACGGTTACGACGCGCCGCTCGACACGCTGCCGCTGTTCGTCCGCGCCGGGGCCGTGGTGCCGATGTGGGCCGAGGGCACGAAGTCGTGGCAGACCAGGGACAAGGGCGTGCTCGACCTCGACGTCTACCCGCAGGGCAAGGGTTCGTTCACGCTCACCGAGGACGACGGCGTGACCAGGGCGTACAAGAACGGCGACCAGGCGAAGCAGACGTTCACCGTCGACGCGCCGACGTCCGGCCTGGGCACGGTCACGGTCGGGATCGGCGCCAGTTCCGGTTCCTACGCCGGGAAGCCCGCGTCGCGGAACTACCAGCTGACAGTCCACACGGGAAGCAGGCCCGCGACGGTTCTGGCCGGGACCTCGATCCTGCGGCAGTACGGCAGCAGGGCCGAACTGGACGCGGCGGCGTCGGGCTGGTGGTTCGACCCGGCCGCCGGCGGGGTCGTGCGGGTCAAGACCGGCAAGATCGGCGCCGGTGACCGCCAGGACGTCCGCCTGTTCGGCACGAGCGCGGTCGGTGGGATCTTCCCGGAGGATCGCAATGGCTCGGTCACCCTGTCCGTCCCGGCGGTCGCCGGTCCTGGGCAGACCGCGACCGGCACGTTGAGCTTCACCAACGGCACTCCGCTGCCGGTCCGGAACGTCAAGTTCTCCTTGCCCGCCAACGGCTTCCGCGCCGAGGTGCCTGCCGGGCCGCGACTGGTGATGCCCGGCGAGACCGTACGGGTGCCGGTGAAGGTGACGCCGGACGCGGGGATCAAACCGGACGACTACCAGCTCACCGCGTCGGCGTCGTACCAGGCGCGGCTCGGGGAGAACCGGGTCACCGACTCGGTGACGGTCACCGTCCCGCACGCTTCGCTGGCCGCGGCCTACGGCAACGTCGGCGTTACCGACGCGGCCCACGTCGCGGTGGGGGACATCGACGGCGGCGGCAGCAGTTTCCGGGCGGAAGGCCTCGCCGAAGCCGGTCTCAAGTCCGGCGCGGGCTTCTCCGCGCTCGGTGCTCAGCTGACCTGGCCGCAAACCGGTACCGGGCAGAAGGACAACGTCCTCGCGTCCGGACAGACCATCGCGGTGCGCGGTACCGGGGCGAAGCTCGTGCTGGCCGGAACCGGTACTGGCACGGCGAAGGGCACCGTTGTCGTCCGCTACGCCGATGGCAGCACGAGCCAGGCCGAACTCGGCTTCCCCAACTGGTGTTGCGCGGATCCCGCCCAGTACGGCGCGACCACGGTGGCGTCCGTGATGGGCAAGAACACCCGTACGGGGGCGGCGTATCCGACCACGCCGTACCGGGTGTTCGCGAACTCGATCCCGTTGACCGCGGGAAAGGAGGTCGTCGCGGTGACGCTTCCGTCGAACAGCGCGATGCACGTCTTCGCCGCGGGCATCGGCTGAGTTCTCGTGAGTGGTAAGGACGGTTAGAGCCAACGGTGTCTTGCGTACCTACCGGAGGTGGCTGCCGGTCGGTCGCGGGTCCGTGAAGGCCTCCTTCCCTACGCTCAAGGTAGGGAAGGAGGCCTTCACGGACACCAGAACGCCGGCAACGGCACGTTAAGGCTGGTCCAGGTCCCCTCGTGAGTGGTAAGGACGGTTAGAACCGTCCTTACCACTCACGAGTCAGGCCGCGACGGGGGTCCACAGCGCGTCGATGGCGCGCTCGGCCTCGGCCTGGCTGGCTTCGGCCAGCGGGATGAGGTCCGCCATCGCCGGGTTGGTCTTCGCCAGGGTCAGCTCGGCGGTGACGAACCGCGGTTCGAGGCCGGTCAGCGAGACGCCGTGCGGGATCCACGACTGGGCGTGGTCCCAGCCTTCGCGCGGGGTGCCTTCGCCGTAACCGCCACCGCGTGAGACCACGACGATGAAGTCGCGGTCGCCGAGCAGGCCTTCCCTGGTCTCGGCGTCGAGCGTCAGCCCGGGCACGATCAGGTGGTCGACCCAGGCCTTGACCGTGCTCGGCGGGCCGAAGTTGTACAGCGGCAGGCCCAGCAGGATCGTGTCGGCCGCCTTGACCTCGTCGACCAGTTCCGTGATGAGCCGCCAGGCCGCGGCCTGTTCCGGGGTGTGCTGCTCCGGCGGAGTCGTCCTGGCCACATTGCTCACCGCGTCGAAATGCGGCAGCGGGTCGGCACCCAGGTCGCGGTAGGTGACGGTGCCCTCCGGATGCGCGGCGCGCCAGGCGGCGGACGCCCGCGCGGTGAGGCGGCGGCTGGTCGAGTGCTCGCCCGTGATGCTCGAGTCGATGTGCAGCAGGTTCGTCATGCCTACTATCTTGCATAGATAGTTTGTGTAACGCAAACCATCGATGCCATGTCGTTCATCATGGAGGGAACGTACACTTGACGAGTGCCCGAACTCCCGGTCGTGAACCAGCCCCCGCACCGCTGCGGCGCGCTGCTCGACCACGTCACCCGCCGGATCCGGCTGCGCAGCGAGTCCGTCCTGGCCCCGCTCGGCCTGCGGCCCCGGCATCTCGTCGCGCTGACCGTGCTGCGTGACCTCGGCGGCTGTTCGCAACAGGACCTCGCGAAGACGCTGGAGATGGACGGTACGAACGTCGTCGGGCTGTTGAACGACCTCGAGTCCGCGAACCTGATCGAACGCAGGCGGTCACCTGAGGACCGGCGCCGTCACATCGTCGAACTCACCGACGTCGGCGTGAAGCAACTCGTCAAAGCCGAGTTCGCCCTCGCCGCGGTCGAGGACGAGGTGCTCGGCGCGCTCGACAAGGATCAGCGCGAGACGCTGTACACCCTGCTGTACCAGGCTGCGGGGCACGCCGAGCCCGCAGCCTGTGTCGAGGCCGCGCACAGCGAAACCTGCTAGGCCCCGAGACCGAACAGGTCGTGAAGCTGTTTGGTGGCTTCGGCGCCATACATGACGCTTCCGACCGGGACCTCGCTCCCCACCGCGTCGATCACCCGTGCCGTCCACACGGGACCGAACGCGCCGCACAGTTCGATCAGCTGCGCCCCTTCGCCGACCAGCCGCCGGGCCGCGGCGACGACCTGGTCCACGCGGCCGACGCCGATCAGCACCGTCAGGCATTCCCCACTGTCTACACGGGACACATCCCTTGTCGGGTCGCAGCCATCGGCCAAGTACACGAAACCCCACTGTCGCATGACGATTCTCCTTCGTTCTCGAATACCGTGAGGTAATCGCGAAACGCGGGGGCCGTCCACGAGGCGAATCCGTACGGCCGTTCGGGATCACCGAAGAGGGGAGGCCGGGCGGGTGGCGCGGAGATCCGATGTGGTCGCCGTCATACCAGCGCCGCGATCCGCTCCGAAGACTCGTGCGCCGCATCCCACACGAGCGCGTGCCGAACGACCGGCGGTTCCCGCAGCGGCAACCAACGCAGACCTTCGGCCTGCTCGTCCCTGGGACGCAACGCGACGACGTCGCCGCCGTGCCGCAACTCGGCGACGAACAGCGACCGCCGAGGCGGCCCGGGGCGGACGTGAGCCGGCCGCCAGCCCGCCGCCGCGCAGTCCGCGAGCAGCGCGTCGTGATACCCAGGGGCCAGCTTCCGTTCGTACAGAAGGAGGTCCAGCCCGGCGAGGTCCTCCCAGTCCACGGTGTCCAGCCGAGCCAACGGGTGGGTGTCCACGACGAGCACGCCCAGCGGCCGCTCGCTCACGACGACCACCCGCAGGCCGTCCACGTCCTCCGGAAGGGCGAGCAGACCGGCGTCGAGCGCGCCGCGGCGGAGGAGTTCGAGCTGCCGTGCCGCGGAGAGGTCGTCGATCTCCACCGCTTCCGCGTACAGGGTCGCTAGGACGGTCGGCGGCGCGCCCGGCGTCACGCCGACGCGGAGCGGCCGGCCCACGGTGTCGCGGACGGCCCGTGCGCCGAGGTCGGCCTCCTCCAGCATCCGGCGGGCGTGGGGGAGCAGCGCCAGCGCGGCGGCGGTCGGCGTCATCCCCGCCTGGGTGCGGACGAACAACGTCGCGTCCAGTTCCCGTTCCAGCGCGATGATCTGCTGGCTGAGCGACGACGATCGGATGCCGAGGCGCCCCGCGGCGCGAGTGAGATGCCCTTCCTCCGCCACGGCACACAGATATCGAAGACGACGTAATTCCACAGCCGCACAGTAGCCCCGGACCAGGCAGAATCGACGGGGTGAGTGAATGGCGCAACACCACGCACGACTGGGCCGGTTCGGTGGACCTCGACCATCTGGCGCGCATCCGCCGGAACCCTGGGGAGTTCGCCCCCGGCGGTCGCGCACCTCGTCCTCGAAGTGCTCGCTTACGCGGCGGAGGAGGCCGAAAGCACCGGCGGCGGGCATGCCGTCGTCACGGTCCACCCCGACGGCTCGATCTCCGTGGCGGACGACGGCCGGGGCACCGACACCCGCGCCGACGGGCACGGCGGCTTCGTGAAGAAGCCGGTCATGTCGACCAAGGATCTGCGTTTCTTCGATTCCCCTGAGGCGCAACGGCTCCCGGACGGTCATCCGCGCCGCGGTGTGTCGGTCGTGGCCGCGCTGAGCGACTGGCTCGTGCACACCAACCGGCGTCGCAACGGTTCCTGGACCCAGCGTTACGAACGCGGTGTCCCGGCCACCGACCTGTCGCCGATCGACGACGACGGCACGACCGGCACGACGGTGCGTTTCCTGCCAGGGGAGGAGATCGGCGCGATACGGCTGCCGGAGATCGACGGGTGGCCGCACCTGAGCGTGGAGGTCGTCCGATGAGAAAGCGCCTGACGGCGGCGGCCTCGGTCCTGTTCCTGCTCGCCGGATGTTCCGCCGAGCAAGAACAGCCGCCCGCCAGACCCGTCTACGACCTCCCCGCACGGGAGGTCCGCCCGGACGAGACCGCGCTGCACCTGCCGCCCGCGCTCAACGGGGAGACCGAGTTCTCCCTCATCGGGCTGGCCGCGGGGCTCCCCAGCCTCACCGGCAGCCACGCCGAGTTCGAGGCCAAGGGACAGTTCGTGCGGCTCCGGCTGGTGGTCACGGGCAAGGGTCTGTCCGGAATCCTCTTCGACACAAGGCGCCAGCAGCTGGTCACCGATGCCGGCGAGGTGATCGCGGTCGACAATCAGGCGATGACGATCAAGCGGCAACCGGACAAGTTCGAACTGGGGCGCGGTGTGCGGGTCGAGTTCGATCTCTACTTCGACCTGCCCAAGGAGACGAAACCCTTGGTGTTGCGGGCTTTCGGCGGTCCGACGCTGACCGACATGAAGAACCTCACCGGCACCGACATCAAGCTGACATGAGAAGGGCCCCGCCGCGAAACGCGACGGGGCCCTTCTCGAAGGCGTCAGACGCCCAGGTCACCACCGAGGTAGGCGGCCCGCACCTGCGGGTCGTCCAGCAGCTCGGCACCGCGGGCGCTCTTGACCACTTCACCGGTCTCCAGCACGTACGCGCGGTCGGAGAGCTTCAGCGCCTGCTGCGCGTTCTGCTCCACCAGCAGGACCGTGGTCCCGCGCTTGTTGATCTCGCGGATGATGTCGAAGATCTGCGCGATCAGCATCGGCGCCAGGCCCATGGACGGCTCGTCGAGCAGCAGCACCTTGGGCTTGGTCATCAGCGCGCGGCCGATGGCGATCATCTGCTGCTCGCCACCGGACATCGTGCCGCCGAACTGGGTCTTGCGTTCGTTCAGCCGCGGGAACAGCTCGTAGACCTCGTCGAGGTCGGCCTTCAGGTCGTCCTTGCGGGTGTAGGCACCCATCAGGAGGTTCTCCTGCACCGTCATCCCGGGGAACACGCCCCGGCCTTCCGGTGACTGGCCGATCCCGAGCTCGACCCGCTTGTGGCCGGGCGTCTTCGAGATGTCCTTGCCGTCGAAGAGGATCCGGCCGCTGGTCAGCGGACGCAGGCCCGAGATCGTCTTCAGTGTCGTGGTCTTGCCGGCGCCGTTGGCCCCGATGAGCGAAACGATCTCGCCCTCGCCGACCTCGATGCTCATTCCCTTGAGCGCGGCGATCTTCCCGTAGTGGACGTTGATGTCCTGAACCTCAAGAAGCATCTTCCGCCACCCCCAGGTAAGCCTCGATCACCTTCTGGTTGTTCTGCACCTCGTGGGGGAGCCCTTCTGCGATCTTCTGGCCGAAGTCGAGCACGGCCAGCCGGTCGGCGATCTGCATGACCAAGCCCATGTCGTGCTCGATGAGCAGCACGGTCCGGCCGTCGTCACGGATCTTGCGGATCAGTTGCTGCAGCGAGTTCTTCTCCGCCGGGTTCATCCCGGCGGCGGGCTCGTCGAGCAGCAGCAGCTTCGGGTCGGTCGCGAGCGCACGCGCGATCTCCAGACGGCGCTGGTCACCGTAGGAGAGGTTCTTCGCGGTGTTGTGCTCGACCCGGCCGATGCCGACGAAGTCCAGCAGGTCCCTCGCCAGCTCGCGGCCCCGCTTCTCTTCCTTGCGGTGCACGGGCAGGCCCAGCGTCGCCGAAATCGCGCCGGTCTTGTGGTGCGAGTCCGCACCGACCATCACGTTCTCCAACGCCGACATGTTGTGGAACAGCCGGATGTTCTGGAACGTGCGGGCGATCCCGGCCTGGTTGATCTTGAACCGCTTCATCCCGTCGACCCGGGTGTCGCCGAAGCGCACCTGGCCCTCGGTCGGCCGGTAGACGCCGGTGATCACGTTGAAGACCGTGGTCTTCCCCGCGCCGTTCGGGCCGATCAGGGCGAAGATCTCACCCTGGTTGATGGTGAGGTTGACTTCCTTCAAGGCCGTGACACCGCCGAAGCGCATCGTCACGTTGTCGAATTCGAGCAGCGCGCTCATTTCGTCACCTCCGCCGAAGCCTCGGAATCCGGACCCGCGACTTCGGCGCCCATGGCACCCATCCCGCCCGTTCCTTCGTGTAGTTCCGCCTTGCGCTGCCGCGACGGCAGCAGACCCTCCGGCCGCAGCGCCATCATCAGCACCAGCACACCACCGAAGATCAGAATGCGGTACTCGGACAGGAACCGGAACCGCTCCGGAAGCCAGGCGACCAGGAAGGCACCGAGCATGACACCGGGCAGATTGCCCGCACCACCGAGCACCACGGCCGCGAGGATGGTCGCGGACAGGATGAACGGGAAGTTGTTCGGCTCGATGAAGACGGCCTTGCTGGCGTAGACCACACCGGCCATACCGCCGAGCATGGCGCCGATGGCGAACGCCAGCAGCTTGAACTTGAACGTCGGGACACCCATCAGCTCGGCGGCGTCCTCGTCCTCACGGATGGCCGCCCACGCCCGCCCGACACGGCTCTTGTGCAGCCGCACCGAGAAGATGATCGCGATCACGATCGCCGCGAGGATCAGGTAGTAGTACGGCGCAGGGTCGAGCAGGAACTCGGTCCCGAACATGGGCTCCGGGTGCGGGATGTTGGTGATACCGCGGGCGCCGCCGATGGCGTCGGTGTTCGTCGCGGTGATCCGGACGATCTCACCGAAGCCGAGGGTCACGATGGCCAGATAGTCACCGCGCAACCGGAGCGTCGGAGCACCGAGGATCACCCCTGACATCGCCGCCAGGAAGATACCGAGCACGAGCGTGCCCCAGAATCCCCAGCCGTGCAGGGTGCCCATCACGGCGAGCGTGTACGCGCCGATCGCGAAGAACGCGACGAACCCGAGGTCCAGCATGCCCGCGTGGCCGACCACGATGTTCAGGCCGATCGCCAGCAGGATGTACACCCCGACCGGGAAAATCAGGACCGTGGTCCAGTCCGATTCCGGGGACATGAACGAACCGATCGCGGGCGCGGGCAGGATCAGCGCGCCGATGATCAGGGCGATGTACACGCCATAACGTTGCCAATGCGGAGCGCGTGCCCACCAATCCCGCATACCGTCCACGGGGTGAAAGCCGGCGCGCGTCGGCTTTCCGTTCTCTGGGGACTTTTCAGCCACTTCTTCGTTGCCCTTCATGCGCGTGCCCGCTGCAGCGATTCACCGAGGATGCCGGTGGGACGGAACATCAGGACGAGCACCAGTACCACGAAGGCGGTGACGTCCTTCCAAGCCGAACCGAAGAAGATGGAACTCCAGTTCTCCACCAAGCCGAGCACGATGCCGCCCAGCAGGGCGCCGCGCAGGTTGCCGATACCTCCCAGCACGGCCGCGGTGAACGCCTTGATGCCGAGGAGGAACCCGATGCGGTAGTCGGTGTTCTCGTACTCCATCACGTACAGCGCGGCGGCGACACCGGCCATCGCGCCGCCGAGCAGGAAGGTGAGGCGCACGATCTTGTCGATGCTGACGCCCATCAGCACGGCGGCTTCGGGATCCTGCGCCGTGGCGCGGATACCTCGGCCGATGCGGGTGCGGCTGACCAGCTGGTCGAGCCCGATCATCATGATCACGGCACCGACGACGACGAACACGTGGTCCGTGCGGACCACACCGTTGCCGATGTGGAACAGCTCCTCGTGCGGGATGAAGCGAGGCGCGTTCTGTTGCACGCGGCCGGATTTGTCGGTGATCCATTCGATGATCTCGAGGCCGAACAGTTCCTGGAGGAACAGCGAGGCGCCGATGGCGGAGATCAGGGCAGCGAGCCGGGTCGCGCCCTTCTTGCGGAGCGGCCGGTAGGCCACTTGCTCCAGCAGGACCGCCGCACCGCCGGACACGGCGGCCGAAGCGATGATGATCAGCAGCAGTACGGCGATCATCCCGAACACGCCGAGCGTGATCGGGGCGGTGCCGCCCGCGATGGTGATCAGGACGAACAGGGACGTGACCGTCCCGATCATGAAGATCTCGGAATGCGCGAAGTTGATGAGCCGGAGCACGCCGTAGACCATTGTGTAGCCGAGGGCGATGAGGGCGTAGATGCTTCCGGCGACCAGTCCGCCGATGGTGCTACCGAGGAACTGGGCTTGCAGATCTTGAAGCATGACGTGGATGCCTTACGGGACGGGGCGAGGATTTCTTTCGCCACATTTGCGGGAAGCGGGGGTGCTGTGCCCGCACAGCGCCCCCGCTTCCGTTAGGTGTTCCTATCTGCTCCGTCAGCCGTTGAGCTTGGCTTCGGTCGAGACGCCGAGGTTCTTCAGGACACCACCGGTGACCTGGTAGATGTTGATCGCGTCCGTCGACGGTTCGCCGTTCTCCTTGAACTTGATCTGCTTCGAGGCACCCTTGAAGTCGATCGTCTTGAGGGCCTCGTTGATCTTCTCCGGGGTGTTGGCGCCGGTCTTGACCGCGTTGATGATGGCGGTCGCGGCGTCGTAACCCTCGCTCGAGTAGATCGCCGGGTCGACGTTGAACGCGGCCTTGTACTTGGTGCTGAACTCGTCGGTGGAGCCGGCGTCCGGGATGTTGCACGGGCAGCCGACGACGGCCTTCTCGGCGGCCGCGGCACCGGCACCGCTGACAAGCTGGGCGTCGAGCGAACCGTCACCGGTCGCGAAGGTGGCGGTCACGCCGCCGTCACGCAGCTGCTTGAGCAGACGGCCACCCTGGGCGTAGTAGCCACCGAAGAGGATGATGTCCGGGTTCGCGGCCTTGACCTTCTGCACGGTCGAGGAGTAGTCCGACGCGTCCTTGGCGAACTTGTCGCGATCGGACGGGACGTTCTTCTCCTTCAAGGTCTTCTCGAAGTTGTCGGCCAGGCCGACGCTGTATTCCTGGTCGTCCGAGATGATGTAGGCCTTCTTGGGCGACTTCGCCGTGATGAGGAAGTTGGCGATCGCCGGTCCCTGGCTGGCGTCGCTCGCGACGACGCGGTGCCAGTACTTCCATCCGTTCGAGGAGAGGCCCGCGTTGGTGGCCGAGGGCGAGACACTCGGGATCTTGTTCTGTTCCAGCTGACCGCCGATGGCCTTCGACTCACCGGAGAAGGCCGGGCCGATCAGCGCGGTGATCTTGTCCTGGCCGACGGCGGTCGCGATCAGCGACGTCGCCTGCTCGGGCTTGCCCTGGCTGTCGTATTCCTTGAGCTCCAGCTTGATCGCCGGGTTCGTCTTGTTGTACTCGTCGATAGCGAGCTTGGCGCCGTTGCGGGGCGGGATCACGATCCCGGAGTTCTCACCGGTGAGGTCACCCATGAACCCGATCTTCAGCGTGCTGCTGTCACCGCTGCCGGACGAGCTGCTGCCGCCGGCACAGCCCGCCAGCGCCAGCGACGCAGCCGCCGCGACGGCGAAAACCCGTCCAAAACGCACTCCTGACACCGACTACCTCCCATGACCAACCAGCCGCCGGTAGGCGTTGCCCCCGACACAGGGGCTAGGTTAGGGCAGGAAGATATCCCCCTACGCCATGATCTGCCCAGACGCCCATCACTCTGTGTCCACATCGTGACGGTCGAAACCAGAACGAATTGCACGAAAAGGCGAATGTTGCCGGTTGACGGGTCTTCGCTGGTCACGCTGGGGATTCACCGCTACCACGTCGATCATGCTCGTGGGTAATGATCATGTTTCGGCCGCGTATCTTGCGCTTTTTCGGCTCCTTCGTGGGCGGCCGTTCGTCGTAGCAATGCTGCCCCAAAGGGCGTCAACGGTGCCCGCTCTTCCCTTGTGCCGTGACAACCGATGGTTGTCGTCGCGGTCCGAACGGCTGTTGGATCTCGGCCCTGACCTCGCGATTAGCTGTCTCCAGAGCCGGAAACGAGGACCTGGGAGAACATGACGATGAGTGTCGAAACGATCGAAGGCGTTGCCGCGGGAGTCCCGTTCGTGGCGGTGCCGCCGTCGGACGGGAAACGTCCGGCGCCGCTGGTGCTGACGTGGCATCTGCTGGGCGCGCCGTTCAGCGAGGCGGCCATGGCGGCGGCGCTGCCGATGCGGGACCTGCACGCGTGGCGGGTGCACCTCGGGTTGCCGCTGACCGGTAAACGGTTCCCCGATGGCGGTTTCGAGGGCTTCTTCCGGCTCGCGAGCGAGGACAACGTGCTCAACGTCGTCGAACCGCTCACCAGGCAGGTCGAGGCGGAGTTCCCGGCCGCGGTGGCGGAACTGCGCTCCCGCCTGTCCATTGAGGACGGACCGGTCGGGCTGGTCGGCGGTTCGCAGGGCGGCGCGGTCGCGTTGCAGATGCTGACCCACCCGGAGATCCCGGTGGCGGCTGCCGCGCTGGTGAACCCGGTGACTCAGCTGGCGCCGGTGATCGCGGCGAACGAACGGGTCTACGACGTCACCTATCACTGGTCGGACCGGTCCCGCGCGGTCGCGAACGAGTACGACTACGTGCGGCGGGCCGACGAACTGACCGCGCCGGTCCTGCTCGTCATCGGCGAGGAGGACGACGTTTCGATCACCGAACCGGCCGAGGCCCTGCACAAGGCGTTGGGGGAGCGGCGATCCGAGCTCGTCACCATCCCGGGGATGGCGCACGAATTCGCCGAGGCGCCCGGGCTCGAGCCCGCTCCGCAGACGGACCACGCGAAGCTGGTCGACGCCGAGCTCACGCGCTGGTTCGCCCGGCACCTAGGCGTTGTCCGGTGAGTCTGTTCGATGGGCTTCGTGATCAAGGTGGTTCCTGGCGGTGGGGGCGGATCGGCCTCGTGCCGGGTTGTACTCGGGCGCATCCGCCCGTGCCGTCAGGGGTCGCCTGGGCGCGAAGCCCGCGACCGGACTCACCGGGCAGCGCCTAACTGTCTGAGATCGTCGTCCGGCAGCCAAGACCGCGCGGGATCGTAGGTGCACCAACCTTCTTCGTGGCTGGTCCGGCCGGCGAGCGCCAGCAGGCGCCGCAGGGCCGGGCCTTCGCCGCGCCGCCACACCACCGACCACGGGAACAGCGGCGAGGGCTCGAACGGCAGAACGCGCAGATTGAGGTCGGAGGCGAGGTCCATGTCGGCGCCGGCGAGCGTGACCCGCTGCTTCCCGTAGCGAGTCTGTTCCAGTGTGTGTCTGAGGTCGTAACTGACGCCGGAGTCGTCGATCGGGACGTCGAATTCTTTGCATAGGCGTTGCAAATAAGAAAGCCATTCGACCGGGCCGCCCAATTGCGGAATCCAGATGCCTTCACTCCGGAGATCGGACAGTTTCAGGACATCGTTGCCCGCGAGTGGGTGTTCCGGTGCGAGAAGGGCGACCAACGGCTCCAGCCGGACAAGCCGGTGCTCGAGTTCCGCGGGCACTTCGCGGCCGAGGTCCGCGACGCGGCCGAACGCGAGATCGATCTCGCCGCGGACCAGGGGGTCGAGGGCGTTGGCCAGTCCGCGTCCGGCGACGCGCTCGACCGCCAGTGCCGGGTCTCGCTGGGCGATACGGCGCAGCATGTACATGGGGGAGAGACGTGGATCGATGACGTCGAGGCGGGGCGGGCGGTCCTGCAGGCCCATCACCGCGACGGCGGCGTCGGCCGCGCGGATCAGCTCGCGCGCGTGCGGGAGGAACCGGTCGCCGTCGGCGGTCAGCTCGACGGATCGGTTGGTGCGCCGGAAGAGCTGGACCGAAAGGGCGTCCTCGAGCTTCCGGACGCGCTTCGACAGCGCCTGCTGGGTGAGGAACAGGGATTCTGCCGCGCGACCGAAATGGCCGTGGTCGGCGGTGGCGACGAACGCGCGCACTTGGGCTGTGTCGAGATCCACGTCCCTGAAGGTACGTGAATGCCCCCTTCGCGTACTTCAGGCGCGTACCCCGAAGTCTCGGGCAGTAGGGGCAGTAGTGAGGGCCTCCTTGCCTACCCTCAAGGTAGTGAAGGAGGCCTTCACGGACTTCCGGAGTGAGCGTATCCGTGGCAGTCGCCTATGTCATGAAAGGGTCGTTCGGGACGAATGACGTCCTGAACGACCCTTTCATGACACTTCGAGAGCCGGACGAGCTCACATGCCCGGCGGCCGCTCCCGCACCACGCACGTCAGCCGCGCCGTGCACGACCGGCGCCCCTGGTCGTCGGTCAGCACGATCTCGGCGGTCACGGTCCCGCGCCCGACGTGCACCGGCGTCGCGACACCGGTCACCCGCCCGGACCGGACCGCCCGGTGGTGCGTGCACGAGAGTTCGAGCCCCATCGTCGCCTTGTCGGTGCCGGCGTTGAGCGCGCAGACCATCGAACCGAGCGCCTCGGCGACGACGGCGTTCGCGCCGCCGTGGAGGAGGCCGTAGGGCTGGAGGTTGCCCTCTACCGGGATGCTGCCCACGACGCGTTCGGGACCGAATTCGCTGATCTCGAGCCCGAGCTTGTCGTTGAGCTGCTGTCCGGCGAAGGCCGGGTCGATCCCGGCGAAGGATTCGAGGGCTTGTTCGGTCACGCAGAGCTCCTTAACATTCGTGAACCCGCGACCACGATCGCGTCGCCAGGGCGCACGTTATCGAATTATTCTCACGTCCTGCCCCACGGACGCCCTGCCGCCCCGATCGCGGGGGCTCCGGCCTGGCGGGTTCCTGTGTCGAGGGGGCCGATCAGCGCCGCCGACAGCCCGCAACAGACACGACAGGTAGGACTGTCGGACCCTCACCCTAGACTCGCTCTCGTGAGCCCGAGTGAGAACACGACCGTTGCCAACGCCACACCCGCCACCGCACAGGCCGAGCGGCCCAAACTGCTGCTGATCGACGGCCATTCGATGGCGTATCGCGCGTTCTTCGCGCTGCCCGCGGAGAACTTCAAGACGAAGACCGGGCAGACGACGAACGCGGTATTCGGGTTCACCTCGATGCTCATCAACCTGCTGCGCGACGAGGCGCCGACCCACCTCGCGGTGGCGTTCGACCTGTCCCGCAAGACGTTCCGGTCGGAGACGTACGCGGAGTACAAGGCCAACCGCAGCACCACCCCGGACGAGTTCAAGGGGCAGGTCGGGCTGGTCGAGGACGTGCTGAAGGTCCTCGGCATCCCGGCGCTGACCAAGGAGAACTACGAAGCCGACGACATCATCGCCACGCTCACGACACAGGCGACCGCCGAAGGTTTCGACGTCCTCATCTGTACGGGCGACCGTGACGCGCTCCAGTTGGTGACCGACCAGGTCACCGTGCTGTACCCGAAGCGCGGCGTGTCGGAGATGACCCGGTTCACCCCGGAGGCGGTCGAGGAGAAGTACGGCCTCACCCCGGCGCAGTACCCGGACTTCGCCGCGCTGCGTGGCGACCCCTCGGACAACCTGCCCAGCATCCCTGGCGTCGGTGAGAAGACGGCCGCGAAGTGGATCAGGCAGTTCGGGTCGTTCAACGAGCTGGTCGACCGGGTCGACGAGGTCAAGGGCAAGGTCGGCGACGCGCTGCGCGAGCACCTCGGCGCGGTCATGCTGAACCGCCAGCTCACCGAGCTGATCCGCGACGTCGAGCTGGAGCTCGGCCCGACCATGCTCGAGCTGCGCCCGTGGGACCGCGAGGCCGTCCACGCGCTGTTCGACGAGCTCGAGTTCCGCGTCCTGCGGGACCGGCTCTTCGCCACCCTGCAGAGTGCCGAGCCCGAGGCCGAAGAGGGTTTCGAGGTCAGCGGTTCGAAGCTCGCGCCGGGCGCGCTCACGGAATGGCTCTCCGCGCACACCGGCCAGGACCAGCCGGTCGGCCTGGCGTTCCGCACCACCGGGGCCTCGGTCCGCTCCGACCTGAAGGCCATCACGTTCGCGGCCGCGGACGGTGAGGGCGCGTATGTCGACGTCACCGCGATGGACGCCGAGGACGACAAGGCGCTCACGGCCTGGCTCGCCGATGAGAAGATCAAGAAGATCGGCCACGAGCTCAAGGTCCCGCTGCACGCCGTCCGCGCGCGCGGCTGGACGTTCGCCGGGCTCGTCATGGACACCGCGCTCGCGGCGTACCTGGTCCGCCCTGGCCAGCGCACCTTCGAGCTCGACGACCTGGCCCTGCGGTACCTGCACCGTGAGCTGCGGTCCGAGGCCGACACCGGGGACGGGCAGCTTTCGCTGCTCGACGGTGGCGCCGAGGACATGGAGCAGAAGGAGATCCAGGCCGAGCTGGTCAAGGCCCGCGCGGTCGCGGAGCTCGCGGGCGCGCTGACCAAGGAGCTCGAAGAACTGGGCGGCGCGCAGCTGCTCGCCGAGCTCGAACTGCCGCTGCTGCAGGTGATCACCGGCCTCGAAGCGGCGGGTATCGCGGTCGACATCGAGCATCTGACCGATCTGGAAGCGCACTACCTCGGCCGGGTGACACAGGCCGCGGAGGAGGCGTACGCGGTAATCGGCAAGCAGGTCAACCTCGGTTCGCCGAAGCAGCTGCAGGTCATCCTGTTCGACGAACTCGGCATGCCGAAGACCAAACGCACGAAGACCGGCTACACCACCGACGCCGAGGCGCTGCAGAGCCTGTTCGAGAAGACCGAGCACCCGTTCCTGCAGCATCTGCTGGAGCACCGGGACGCGACCAGGCTGCGCACCACGGTCGAGGGCCTGATCAAGTCGGTCGCCGACGACGGCCGCATCCACACGACGCTGCTGCAGACGATCGCCGCCACCGGACGGCTCTCGTCGGTCGACCCGAACCTGCAGAACATCCCGATCCGCACCGAGGAAGGCCGCCGCATCCGCGACGCCTTCGTCGTCGGCGACGGGTACGCCGAGCTGATGACGGCGGACTACAGCCAGATCGAAATGCGGATCATGGCGCACCTCTCGCAGGACGAAGGGCTGATCCAGGCCTTCAACAGCGGCGAGGATCTGCACACTTTCGTGGCGTCGCGCGCGTTCTCGCTGCCGCCGGAGGAGATCACGCCGGAACTGCGCTTCCGGGTGAAGGCGATGTCGTACGGCCTGGCGTACGGGCTTTCGGCGTACGGGCTTTCGCAGCAGCTGCGGATCTCGACCGAAGAGGCCAAGGAACAGATGGAGGCGTACTTCTCCCGTTTCGGCGGCGTGCGCGACTACCTCCATTCGGTCGTGGGCGACGCGGCGAAGGTTGGTTACACCGAGACCATCTTCGGCCGCCGCCGTTATCTGCCGGACCTCAACAGCGACAACCGGCAACGCCGCGAAATGGCCGAGCGGATGGCGCTCAACGCCCCCATCCAGGGCAGCGCGGCGGACATCATCAAGGTCGCCATGCTCAACGTGCACAAGGCGCTGACCGAGGCGAAGCTGAAGAGCCGCGTGCTGCTGCAGGTCCACGACGAACTCGTCCTCGAGGTCGCCGGTGGCGAGCGCGAGCAGCTCGAATCGTTGGTGCGCCAGGGAATGGGCTCCGCCTACGAACTGGCGGTCCCGCTGGAGGTCTCGGTCGGATACGGCCGGTCCTGGAACGACGCCGCGCATTAGGCCTCGTGAGTGGTAATGACGGTTAGAACCGTCATTACCACTCACGATCGGTAGGGTCTTTCGCGTGACTTCCGAGCGCAGACGCTGGCGGGTGCGGCTGCGCGATCACCGTGGGCGGATCCTGGGCGCCGGGACCATGCTCGACGGCGAACACCTCCTCACCTGCGCTCATGTGATCGAAGGCCACGACGACGTCGCCGTGGATTTCGTGGCGCTTCCCGGCGTGGAGCCAGGAATCGCCACGATCCTCGCGCAGGCGGCGCCCATCGGTGACGACGGCGGGGACATCGCGTTGCTCCGGTTGCGCGACCCCGAGGAACAGATCTCCGGCGCCCCGCTCCACCGGACGGCTCTCGAAGACGGCCAGCGAGTCCGCGCGTACGGCTTCCCGCGCGGTTCGGACGGCATGTGGTCGTTGGCGACCGTCGTCGGCGACGGCGGTCACGGGCTTGAGCGCGTCCAGTTGCACCGCACTCCGGACGCCGAGCCGATCACCCACGGCTTCAGCGGTTCCGCGGTGATCGCCGAGAAGACCGGCCACGTCGTCGGCATGGTCGCCACCCGATACGCGACCGAGGCCGCCCGGGTCTCGTGGATGATCCCGGTCGAGACCATGCTCGGGTACCTGCCTGCCCTGCGCCGCTGGGCCGAAGGCAGCCCCGCGATCGACCCCAGCTTCGTGCAGAACCCGGAACCGCCCGCGATCGATCCGCTGTTCGCCCGCGAATTCGCCCGGTGGCTCGGCGGGCACGGCCGGGCGGACGTCCGGGTGATCATCATGGGCGAGCACGATTCCGCCGTCGCCGCCTCGCTGCGGCGCGCCGTCGTCCTCGCCGACCGCGAACGCGGCGCGGGCCGGAGCGTGACCGGGCCGACGGTGCCGCCGCTGGGCAGTGTCGTGCTCGCCGTCGACGCCGTCGGCAAAACCGCCGACGAGGTCCGCCGCCGGATCTCCGACCGGCTCGACGTCGCCGCGGATTCGCCCGCCGGCCGTCACGGGTCCGCCCGCACCGTCGTCGTCTCCGGAATCGACGAAGCGGCCGAGCCCGACGCGCTCGTCGGCGAGGTGCTCGTGCCGCTGGCCCAGCGCGCGCACGAACTCGGGCTGCGGCTCGCGCTGGCGTTCCGCGAGGAGACGTCGCCGGGGGTGAACGTGGTCCGGTCGAGCACGGACGTCCTGCCCGCCGGCGAGGACGACACCGAGGGCCGCCTCGCCCTGCTGGAAACCCGGTTGGGTGAACTCGACAGCCTGGAGAAGGAGAATCTGAGCGACGCGCCCCGCTTCTCCGACGCCCCACACGTCCATCCCAAGACGCGACGGCTGAGAGGCGCGTTGACACAACTGCGTTCGGCGGAGAAGGACGGCGAAACCGAGTGGGTGAAACGGCAGCTTCCGGTCTGCGAGCGAGCCGTGGCCAAGACGGTCGAGCGCGCCCGCGACCTTCGTCGTCTCCTCGACGAGAACCTCGCGCGGCGCGCGGAACTGCGCGCCCGGCTCGACGCGTACGGGGAGATGGCTCGTAACAGCGGCCTCGTCGAAGACGTCGAACTGGATGCCGCCTACGCACCCGCCTGGCGGATGCTCTTCGAAGGACCGTGCGACCTCGCGGCCGCGGCGGCGGCCGTCGAGCGGTACGCGGACACCGTACGGAAACGGATCGACGGATGACGGCCTGCGGACACGACGGCTGCCCGGGTGTGCTCGGCAAGACCGGGTTCTGCAAGATCTGCGGATTGCCGCCCGGGACACCGGAAGAGCCCGCGCCGCGGGAGAAACCGACCCTGGTGATCCCTGGCCCCGGCGAGGCGCCCACCAGGATCACCAGCACGGTGGTCACCCGTTCCCAGCAGATCGCGGGCCACGCGAGCGCGGACGACCGGGTCCCGCTGCCGGTCGTCGAACTCCCGGACGTCGCGGGCCGCCTGCTCACCGAACCGCATGTCCCGGAAGAGGAACGGTTCTGCGGCAAGCACGGATGCACGGCCACTCCGGTCGGCCGCTCGGTCGGCGGCGGACCCGCGCCTGCCGAAGGGTTCTGCCCGGTCTGCCGAACGTCGTTCTCCTTCGCACCCAAGCTCGCGGCCGGCGACGTGGTCGACGGCCGGTACCACGTGCTGGGCTGCGTCGCGCGCGGTGGGCTCGGATTCGTCTACCTGGCGACGGATTCCGGTCTCGGCGACCGGTACGTCGCGCTCAAGGGCCTGATCAACACGAACAACACCGCGGCCGTCCGGATCGCGGAGACCGAAAGCCAGGTGCTCACCGCGCTGGACCATCCGAACGTCGTCCGGATCCTCGACGTGGTCGAACACGAGGACCTCCGCTACATCGTCATGGAGTTCGTCGACGGGCTTTCCCTGCGGGAGGTCAAGAACCGCGGCCGGGCCGGGCTGGACTCCAGTGAAGGGCGGCTGCTCGTCGAGCACGTCGTGGCGTACGGGCGCGAGATCCTGACCGCGCTCGACTACCTGCACGGCGAGGGCCTGCTGTACTGCGACATGAAGCCGGACAACGTGATCCACGGCGAGAAGCGGATCAAGCTCATCGATTTCGGCGCCATCCGCAAGATCACCGACGACGAAAGCCCGATCGTCGGCACCGAGCACTATCAGGTCTCGCTGCGGGAACGGGCGGAACACGGGCTCACCGTCCGGTCCGACATCCACACCGTCGGCGTGACGCTGCGGGAGCTCTTCCAGGCCAGCGACGGCTGGTCGGTCACCACCGACGCGCGCGGTGTCCGGTTCGGCATCGAATCGTTCCTCCGAGTCCTCGACCGGGCGACCGCCCCGTTCGAACAACGGTTCGCGACCGCGCGCGAGATGCTGGTCCAGCTCGACGGTGTGCTCGGTGAGATCCTTTCCTTGCGGGACAAGCAATCCAGGCCCGCCACCTCGACGTTGTTCACCGAAGGGGCGGTCCTGCTCGACGCGGGACTCGGCCAGGCGCCGCCGCTGGAGCACTGGACGCGGGGGACACCCGTCTCGCTCGGCGCACGCCCGTCCGCCGCGGAGATCGCCGTCGGTCTCCCGGTGCCGCGCGAGGATCCGGACGACCCACAGGCGAACTTCCTCCGCGCCGTCCGCGCGCCCGACGCCGCGCGGCTGCTGAAGAAGCTCGACAAGGTGCCGGGTTCGGTCGAGGTCGAGTTCCGCCGGTGCCGGGCACGGCTGGAACTCGGGGCGACCGTCGAAGCCGTGCTGGCGGTGGCGGAGGCCGAACGGCTGCTCGGCGAACGCGCCGCCCATGACTGGCGTGTGGCGTGGCATCGGGGCCTGCTCGCGCTCGGCGCGGGCGACTTCGCCGCGGCGAAGGAGAAGTTCACCGCCGTGTACCGCGACATCCCCGGCGAGGAGCCGCCGAAACTCGCGCTGGGGCTCTGCGAGGAGCATCTCAACGGCGCGGTCGCCGCCGAGCGGTACTACGACGCGCTGTGGGTGCGGGACCGGTCGCAGGTCAGCGCGGCGTTCGGGCTCGCGCGGGTCCGGCTGCTGCGCGGCAACCGCGCCGCCGCCGTCGAGATCCTCGACCAGGTCCCGGAATTCTCGCGTTACGACGAGGCGGCGCGGATCGCCGGGGTGCGGGTGCTGTCCGTGCCGATGCCGGGCACGGGTGACCTTCCGGCGTCGGCCGAACTCGACGACGCCGTGGTCCGCCTGACCGCTCTGGATCTCGACGGCGACTCCCTCGACAGGCTGGTGACGGCCGTGCGTGAGACGGGACTGGCCGCCGTGCTCCTCGGGCAGGACGGGATCACCGACGGCGAGATCCTGCGCGCAGGCGAAATGGGCGCTCGCACGGTGCTGGACAAGGCGTACCGGCGGCTCGCCCACCACGCGCCGACGCCGGAAGCGCACGACGTGCTGATCGATCTCGCCAATTCCGTGAGACCGGTGACGCTGGTGTGAAAGGGGACTGATGAGCGGGGAACCGAGTCTGGGCCTCGAGGTGCACCAGAACAAGTTCCTGGCCGAGGGGGACCGGGCGATGACCGCGATCGTCCGGGTCGTCTCCCGCGGCGGTGGGGCGGCCGTGACCACGACGGCCGCCGAAGTCCTGATGATCGACTGCTCCAGTTCGATGCGCTTCCCCAGCACCAAGATCGGCGAAGCCCGGCGGGCGGCAGCGGCGGCCATCGACGTCCTGCCCGACGGCGTGCGGTTCGCCGTCATCCAGGGCACCGATCGCGCGAAGATGATCTACCCGGCCGAGGACGGCCTGGTGACCGCGTCCGCGGCGACCCGCGCGGAGGCACGCGCCGCCGTCGAGCACCTCGCGGCCGTCGGCGGCACCGCGATGGGCGCCTGGCTCGCCAAGGCACGCGACCTCTTCGACCTCGTGCCCGGCGCCGTCCGCCACGCGATCCTGCTCACCGACGGCCGCAACGATTCGCAGACCAGGGCCGACCTGATGAGCGTGCTGAACAGCTGCGAGGGCCGGTTCGTCTGCGACGCCAGGGGGATCGGCGACGGCTGGGAGCCCGCCGAACTCACCCAGATCGGCCGGGTGTTGCGCGGGAACGTCGACTCGGTCGTCGAGGACGACAAGCTCGCCGAAGATTTCCGGCAGCTGGTCGAGAGCGCGATGACGAAGGTGTTGCCCGAGGTCCGGCTGCGCATCGGCACCATGCCGTTCAGCAGGCTGCGGTCGGTCAAGCAGGTGTTCCCCGACGAATACGACCTCACCGACCGGTGCCAGGAGGCCGCCGTCCGCGAGCAGGAGCTGTCGCTCGGTTCGTTCGCGAGCGACGAGACGCGGGACTACCAGCTGATCCTGGATCTCGATCCGGACCTCGAACCCAGCCATGGGCAGGATCGTCAGCTGGCGTGGACGGAACTCGTCCCCGTGCCGGGAGCCACGGTCGAGGAGGACGCGCTGGCCATCGCGGGGAGGTGGACCCACGATCCGATCCCGCCGACGCTGATTCACCCGATGGTTTCGAAATACGCCGCGCAGGCCGATCTCGGTGAGGCGCTGATCTCCGGCGGCGACGCCTACGCGGCAGGAGACCGCGCCGGGGCCGAGCAGGCTTGGGGCCGGGCGGTCGCCTTGGCCACCGCCGCGGGCGACGAAGAGACGCTGAGCCGTCTCTCGGGAGTTGTGGAGATCGTCGACGCCGAGAAAGGGCTCGTGCGCCTGCGGCCGGACGCGACACGCAGTCACGCGTTGCACGTCGTCATCCCGTCGAGGGTTTCGGAAATCGCTCTTCCACAGGAAGATCGGCCGATGCCCGAAGGAGCACCGCTCACCTGTGCCGCCTGCCCCGCGCTTTCGCCCGCCGGGGCGAACTTCTGCGTCGGCTGCGGAAGACCGTTCGGCGAGGCGGTTTCGTGACGGCCACCCGGGTGCGGCTGGTCCGGCTCCGGACCGCCCTGCTGGCGCTCACCCTCGCGGTACTGGTGGTGTCGCTGTGGGCGTTCCAGAACGTCCAGAACACGGCGGAGACCGTCCGCGACCGCACCGCGCACGCGGTACTCGAAGTGACCGCCGCCCGGGCCGCGCTGGTGGCCGCCGACGCCGCGGCGATCGCGAGTTTCGCCTCCGGCGAGGCGAGACTCGCCGGACCGGGGCAGGAGTACTCGAATCAGCTGGCGCTGGCGAGCCAAAGTCTCGCTAGGGTCGCGGAGTTCAACCAGGCGGGTGAGGAAGGCGGTAACGCGCTTCAGGTGATCGAAAGCCAGGTCGCGGCCTACTCGGGCTCCATCGGACAAGCCGACGTGCACTTCCGCCAGCCGGACGCCGCCGTACTGGGCGCGGTCGACCTCTGGCACGCCTCACGGCTGCTGCACGCTCCTGGCGGTGTCCTGGAGGAGCTGGAAGCGTTGCAGGGCAGGCAACGCGAGGCGCTGAACCGGCAACTGGCGTCCACCGGGATGAGTCTCGCGATGCTCCCGCTGTGGCTTCTGCCAGTGCTCGCCCTCCTGGTGCTGCTGGTCTTCACCCAGCTGTACCTGAGGAAACGGTTTCGCCGCGTGGCGAACGTCCCGCTGCTCGCGGCGACCGTGCTGATCGCCGCCATCGGGGTGGCCCTGGTGTTCACCTTGATCAGCCGGGGCAGGCTGGACTCGGTCGGAGAGCGGCTCGACGGCGTCGCCGCCGCGCGGGCCGCGCAGCTCCAGGCGGCCGACGACGACGGCCAGCGACGGCTCGCCGAGCTGCTGGCCGGGTACTGCGACGAGGAGCAGGGATGCGGTGTGACCGTCGACGGGTTCCGGGAGCGGGTACGGCAGGCCACCGCACCGGCGACCGACAACACGCGGGTGGCCACGGCGGGCGCGAGGGCGGTGGCGGCCGACGCCTCCGCCGCGGCCGAATCCGGCGGGCGGGAATTCCTGATCCCGGCCGGCACCCTGCTCGCGGGCGGGCTCGTCCTGCTCGGCCTGCACGCCAGGATCGACGAATACCGGTACCGCCCGTGAAACGCCTGCTGGCCGTGGTGATGGCGCTGACGCTCGTCGCGGGCGGCTGTACGGCGTCGGCGGAGGACGGGCCGGTCGTCGTCCTCGCGTCCTGGACCGGGGAGGAGGAGAAGGCGTTCCGTCAGGTGCTGGACGCTTTCAAGGCCGACATCGGGATCGACTACCTCTACGAGGGCACGCGGGCCGTCGACCAGGTGCTCGCTTCGGACGTCCAGCGTGGCACGCCGCCGGACGTGGCCGTCCTGCCCAACGCCGGGGTGCTCGCGAAGTACCAGAAGTCGGGTGACCTGCTGCCGCTCGACGAAGACCTCTCCGCCGCCGTGACACGATCCTTCAGCCCGCAATGGGTCATGCTGCAGCAGATCGGCACCGAGAAGTTGTACGCGGTCGCCGTGAAGGCCGACCTCAAGAGCCTGATCTGGTACAACCCCGCGCGGATGACCGGGATCCGTCCCACGACGTTCGCCGGGCTCCGCGAGTACTCCGCCGGGCTGGCGGCCGCCGGCGGTACGCCCTGGTGCGTCGGGATGGGCGCCCCGCCCGCCTCGGGCTGGCCGGGAACCGACTGGATCGAGGACATCCTGCTGCACTCGGCGGGCCCCGGCAAGTATCGGCAGTGGGCGTCCGGCGGCCTCGAATGGAGGTCGCCGGAGGTCAAACAGGCCTGGCTGGACTGGGGTTCCCTGATCGAGCCCAGCGCGATCCGCGGCGGTACCGCGGCAGCGCTGCTGACCGATTTCGGCGACGCGGGCAAGCCGATGTTCACCGACCCGCCGGGCTGCGCGCTCGAACACCAGGCGTCGTTCATCATGAGCCGGTACCAGAACTTCCCGCGGCCCGGCGGGACGTTTCCCAAGCCGGGTACCGATTTCGACTTCCTCACCTTTCCGGGGCGGGACGTCTCCGAGGTCGCCGCCGACCTCGCCGGGATGTTCCAGGACACGCCCCAGGCGCGGAAGCTGATGGAATTCCTCGCTTCGGAGAAGGCGCAGCGGATCTGGCCTTCGATTCCCCGCGCGAACGCCTTCTCCGCCAACCGGAAGCTCGGCCTCGACGTCTATCCGGACCAGGTGAGCCGGAAGGTCGCGGACACGATCACCACGGCGTCCGCGCTGTGCTTCGACGCGTCGGACCTGATGCCCGCGACGATGACCGGCGCGTTCCACCGTGCCGTCCTGGAGTACCTGAGCAACCGGGACCGCCTGGACATCCTGCTGAGGCAACTCGACGACGTCCGGGAGAGCATCCAGCCCGGCGAATGGTTGAAAATCCATTGTGGACAGTGAGGAGCATCGGTGAACGACCTGGCGCGGTTCCCCCTCGAAGGCGGCGGTTCGGTGGTCGTCGAGATCGACCCGGTCCCCGGCACCTCCCGGGTCTCCCGGCGTGACGACCTGGTCGAGGACGCCAAGGGGTCCTTCGAAGCGGCGCTCGCGAACGTCAAGGACGCGGCCGTGGCGGCACTGGACACCTTCCGGTCGATGACCAGGGGGCCGGACGAGGTCGAGCTCAAGTTCGGCGTCAAGCTGACCGCGCAGGCGGGCGCGGTCATCGCGAAAACGGGACTGGAGGGAAACTTCGAGGTCAAGCTGAAGTGGGCCCGGGAGACCGAAGACGCGTGATCGGAGCCCGCACTCGCGTGCTTGAAGCCGGAACACACGTGCTTGAAGCCGGAACACGCTCCGCACCGCGAGATCCGGCTTCAAGCACGCGAGATCCGGTCTCAAGCACGCGAGATCCGGTCTAGCGGCCGAGGCCCCGGATCAGCACCATCACCGATTCCCGCACGTCGTCCCGCGTCCGCTTCGGCTGGAACACCTGCCAGTCGAGGGCGACCACCAGCATCGTGCCGAACAACCCGGCCGCGGCCGTCTGGATCTGGACGCCGTCGGGCAGCCGCCCGGCGGCGTCCAGCCGGTGGAGCTGTTCGCGCACGATCGAGATGATCTCCTCGCGCAGCAACGTCAGCGTCTCGTGCCAGGTGCCGGGCGTACGCCACATCTCGCTCACCAGGATCTGCGAGAAACCGGGGTATTCGGCGATGAACTCCAGCGCACCGTCCACTTGCGACTCGATCACGTCCATCGGGTCGCCGTCGCCGGTCGCCGCGCGCAGCCGGTCCGCGAGCACGCCGACGCCGTAGCGCAGCAGTGCGTCGACAAGGCCGTCCTTGCTGCCGAAGTTGTAGTAGACGGTGCCCTTCGCGACCTTCGCCTCGGCCGCGATGTCGTCCACTGTCAGCCCGACGAGGCCGCGGCTGGCCGACAGCCGCAGCGTCGCCTCGAACAGCTTCTGCTTCGTCGCCTCACCCCGGGGACTCACAACGCCAGCTCGGGTTTCAGCGCCGAAACCGTCCAGGTGCGCCGTTTCCGCGCAGCCAGCGTCGAGACCAGGATCCCGCCGACGAGATAGGCGAGAAGGACACCGATGTCACCGAGGATCTCCATCGAGGCGCCACTGTAGAGCAGGTGCCGGAACCCGTCGATCGCGTAACCCATCGGCAGCACGATGTGCAACGGGTACAACGCGTCCGGGATGGTCTGCCACGGGAACGTGCCACCGGCGCTCACCAGCTGGAGCACCAGCAGGACCAGGCCGAGGAACTTCCCGACGGCGCCGAAGAACGCGTTGAGCGCGTGCACCACCGACGTGAAGGTCAGCGACACCAGCACCGCGAACCCGACCGCGCCGAGCGGATGTGCGACGTCGATGCCGACCAGCCAGGTCACCGCGCCGAACAGCACGATCACCTGCGCGATCCCGAGCAGCGCGGAGGACAGCCAGCCGCCGAGCGCGACCTTGAACGGCGACGCGCCGGCGGTCAGCGCGCGGGTCGAGAGCGGGCGCAGCAACAGGAACAGCACGAACGCGCCGATCCAGGTCGCGAGCGAGATGAAGAACGGGGCGAGACCCGCGCCGTAGGTCCCGGCCGAGGCGACACCGGAGGAGTTGACCGCCACCGGGTCTGCGATGGTGTTGGCGGTCGCCGCGCGGGTGGGGTCGTCCGGGTTCGGGATCTCCTTGAGCCCGGCGGCGAGCCCGTCGCGCAGCTGCACCGCGCCGTCGGCGAGCTGGTTCGTGCCGGTGACCGCGGACTTCTCGCCGTCGTTCAGTTTCGCGGCGCCGTCACGGATCTGCGCGGAGGCGTCGGCCGCCTGCGCGATGCCGCTGGTGAGCTGCGGTGTGGCGGACGCCAGCTGGTGCGCGCCGTCGGACACCTGCCGGGCGCCGGACGCGAGCTGGATCAGCTGGCTGTTCGCGCCCTGGATCTTCGTGTTCGCCTGGTCGACCGGCGAACGGAGGGTGTCGAGGCGGCTCAGGATCTCCTGGACCTTCGTCTCGGGGACGCCGGCGTCGCGCAGGTCCTGCGCGAGCTGAGTGCGGTAACCGTCGAGTTTGGCCTGGATGTCGCCGGACGCCGTCGCCGCGAGCGAGGCGGCGTCGGCGACCTTCTGGTTCCCGTCGGCGACCTGACCGGCGCCGTCGGCGAGTTTCTGCGTCTGCGCGGGGAGCTGGGCGGTACTGGATTTCAGGGTGCCGAGCCCGGTCGCCAGCTGGGAGCTGCCGGAGGCGAGCTGGGAGGCGCCGTCCGCCAGTTGCTGCTGTCCCGTCTTGAGTTTGCCCGCACCGTCGGCGAGCTGGGAAGCGCCCGTCGAGGCTTCCTGGATCTTGCCGTAGATCGTGGAGAACCCGACCAGGAACTTGTCCGCGGCCTCGCTGCCGACCTTCTCCGCGATCGTCTTGCGGACCTGTTCGGCCACCTGTTTCGCGATGGTCCCGGACAGATAGTTGTTCGCGTCGTTGGTGGTCAGCGTGATCGTCGCCTGCTGGGGCTGGAAGTTGCCGGAGGACAGCAGCGCGGCGGAGAAGTCGCGCGGAATGCCGATGGCGAACGAGTACTTGTCGTCGCGGACGCCCTTCGCCGCCTCCTCCGGGGACACCTCGTGCCACTGGAACGTGCCGGACTTGACCAGTTCGTCGGTGACCTCGCGGCCGACGTTGCGTTCCGCGCCGGCCGAGTCCTTCGCGCCGGTGTCGGCGGTGAAGACGGCGGCGGGCAGCTTGTCCAGACGCGAGTACGGGTCGTAGTTCGCGTAGAGGTAGAAGGACGCGTAGAGCAGCGGCACCAGGACGAGCGCGGCCATGGCGAGCTTCGGCAGGGTGCCGCTGCTCAGCCGGCGCAGCTCGTTGGCGGCGATCCGGACGGGATTCATTCCTGGTCTCCTGAAGTCTTTTCGATCTCCGCGGTTTCGGCGGGCTCGGGCTCGACGGGCGCGCAGCGCACGGGGTCGGGCTGGTCGAGGGCGCCGCAGAGGGCGGGTTTCTCCGGCAGGGCCGAAACCGGGGTGGTGGCGGTCAGCACGATGACGGCGAGGCCGCGCTCGGCGTGCTCGCGGGCGAGCTTCGCCCAGCTGCCGACGTCGCTGGTGTGCCGGTCCGGGGTGTCGAGCACGAGGACGCCGACCCCCTTGCGGTCCGCGGCGAGCGCGGTGAGCAGCCGAGTGCGCATCACCGGTTCGAGATTCTCGAAGCGTGTGGTGGCGAAGGCGGCGGCGTCGTGCTCGGCCAGCCAGTCCGCGACGGCGGCCTTGTTCGCCGGTCGCTTCGCCAGTTCGAGTTCCTCCCCGACGACGACCTGCAGCGACAACGCGCCGTCCGGCTCGCTCACGCCGGGGGAGTCGACGATCGCCACGACCTGGTGCGGGTCGCCGCCCTCGACGGTCACCGTCCCGGTGGCGGGCTTCAGTCTGCCTGCCAGCGCCAGCCCGAAGGCGGTGACACCGACCCCCGGCTCGCCGTGCACGATCGCCAGCTCACCGCCCGAAACGGTGAGCGAAGTAGGCGACAGCAACGTGCCGTGGGGTCCGGTCACGGACACCCTGTCGGCTTGAACCCGCACGAAGAACTCCCAGATCGGTGACTCGCGGAACTTGAACTGACTGGTCAGTTCAAAAGTTAGCCCTGACCTGGGAGGTATACAACCGTGGGGGGCTTACGTCACACGCAAGAGTGACGAAACCCCCGCAAACCGGACGGTTAGCGCAGGGCCGAAGCCGGATGGATCTCCCAGGAGGTCCACAGTGGACGATAACCCTGGCGGTGCCAGAACACCGAGGAAAGCGGGTTGGTCGGGTTGTAGTAAAGGTACGTGCCGTCCGCATCGCCCGCGGCGAACTCCTCGTGCACCGCCGCCATCAGTGTGCGGCCGAGGCCGCTCCCGCGCAGGGCGGGCACGGTGACGACGTTGTTGACGTATCCCCAGTGGCCATGGGGGAGCAGCTCGGCCTCGGCCGACCCCGGCGACGACGTGATCCAGGCGCCGTGCGCGAACGCGGCGATGCGGGCGTCCCGTTCGGCCAGCCACAGCAGCGGGCGATCCTTTTCGAGGGCGAGTTCCAGCGCCGGGGCGAGCAGTTCGGCCGCGTTCGGGCGGTACCGGGTGGCGACCTGGCCGATGTAGTCGTGCGTCGACACGGCCAGCTCGAGCAGGGTGTCGAAGTCTTCGTGCCGGGCCCGGCGGACGGTCACGCCGTCGGCACCCGGATCGTCGTGACGGCTCCCGGTGCGCACGGCGAGCGCGGACATCGGCACCAGCCCGTGGTCGAGGAAGGCACGGATCGCCTCGGCGTCCCGGCTCGGCCAGTTGATCACGCAGGACGAATCCTCGCCGGGTGCTTCGGCGTCCATCCGCGTCCGCCACGCGCGCAGCAGGACGTCCATGCCTTCGGTGCCGGTGGTCCCGATGAACGGGAACAGCTGCCGCGCGTCGGCGGCCGACCAGAGCAGGGTGACGTCGTCCGGACCGTGCAGCTGACGTTGCACCACGCCGGTGACCTGGACACCCGCCGCCGTGGCGGCGTCCACGCGCTCGCCGCGGGCCGGGGGCCGCGCGGCTTCGGGCAGGAGCCGGTCGATCGCCGCGAACCGGGCGCGGTGCGCGTCGAACAACGTCTTCTCGATTTCCATCCCATCCCCAGTGTCTGTAGGTGAACCCGCGTCCGCGATCGACGTCGACAGGGCGCGCGTTGGTCTTTCGGGTCGCGACGGTGGTAAAGGCGCCCTGCCACCGCGATAGCGGGGCCTTCGGCCGGGCGGGTTCACGCGTATAGTCACTTTCCGGACAAATCCTCAGCTCCGCCACCAGGCTCTCAGGGGCGGCCGCGCCGGGCTCCGCTACCGCAGGGCCGCGGCGGGGCAGACGGCCCACGTCGTCCACAGTGGACGATAACCCTGCCGGTGCCAGAACACCGGGGAAAGCGGATTGGCCGGATTGTACGAGACGAAGGTACCGCGCAGCGACGGCGAGAACAGTTCGTCGTGCGCGACGGCGGTCAGCGCGCGCCCGATCCCTCGCCCCCGCGCGGCCGCGGTCACCGCGAGCGTTCCTACATAGCCCCACTCGCCCGGCGGCAGCCGCCCGGCGAGCGCGTCACCGGGGATCGGGGAGCGCTTTCCGGAGGTCACCATCCCCACCGTGACGCCTTCCTCTTCGGCGATCCAGACGCGGCCCCCGAACTGCAGGCCACGCCGGACCTCTTCGGCGAGCAGGGCCTTGGCCCCCGGCCGGACGACACCGTGGCCGACCAGTGAGGTGTAGTGAAGTTCTTCGAAGCGCAGGCCGACGATCTCTTCCAAGTCGCCGTGGGTCGACGCGCGGATGGTCACGCCGGGTACGGAATACGCCTCGCCCGCCACGGGCGCGCGGACGGCCAGCGCCAGTTGCGGCGCGAGCCCGTGGTCGAGCAGGGCCCGCGACACCGCGACGTCCCGGCTGGGCCAGGTGACCGTGCACGACGAGTCGGGTTCGGCGTCGGCTAGGGCGATTCGCTCGCGCCAGGCGGAGAGCAGCGCGCTCATCCCCGCGCCGGCGTCGAGCGGGAGGATCGCGGAGAGGATCTGCAGTTGAGCCGGGCTCCAGAGTCGTTGCCAGGAACCCGCCGCGAACCGGACGTGCGCGATCGTCCCGAAGGCGCCGTCCGCCTCGACCGGTTCTCCGGCCGGGAGCGGAGGCGGCGGCGGGAGCAACGGGTCGAGCGCGGCGAACCGCGCCCGCTGCCGCTCCGCCGCCGGGATCATCCCCGCTGGGTGCAGAAGATCGCCGTGCCGGGGAAGAGCTTGCCGCGCAACGGGCTCCACTGCCCCCACGTGCGGGAGTGGCCCTCCGGCCAGGCGGGCTCGATGAGGTCGGTCAGCGCGAACCCGGCGTCGGCGAGCGCGCGGACGTAGTCGCCGAGGGTCCGGTGATACTCGACGTACGTCGCGACGCCCTCTTCGTCGACCTCGACATAGGGTGTGCGGTCGAAATACGGCTGGGTGACGGTGAGGCCCTGCGGGCCGGGGTCGTCGGGGAAGATCCAGCGCATCGGATGGGTCACCGAGAACACCCAGCGGGCCCCCGGCCGGAGCACCCGGTGCACTTCGGCGAACACGACGTCCACCGAGGCCACGAACGGGATCGCGCCGAAGGCCGAGCAGGCCGCGTCGAAGCTCGCGTCGGCGAACGGCAGCGACTCCGCCGTCGCCTGCACGAGCGGGACGAGGGTGCCGGTGCGCTCGTTGCCCTCTTTCGCGTGCCGGAGCATGCCTGCCGACAGATCGGTCGCCACCGCGTCGGCGCCCTGCGCGGCGAGCCAGCGCGAGCAGGCCGCCTGTCCGGAGCCGACCTCGAGGATCCGCTTGCCGCCGACTTCACCCAGAAGCGCGACGTCGGCCTCGCGGACACCCTCGGGGCACCAGACGAAGTCCGCGTCGCCGAGGAAGCCGCCGTGGGTCGCCTGGTAGTCGTCGGCGTCGGCGTCCCACCACGCCAGGTTCGCGGCGGTGGCCTCCGGCGCCGAGACCGCCCGGTAGGCGACCCCCGCGGTGCCGAGCCGCTCCTCGGCCTCTGCGTGCCGTTCGGGCTCGGTGACGGACTGCTGGCTCAAACCGATATCCTTTCCCCAGGTCAGGGCTTCGCGGGACAGTCTATCCGCCCGCCGCGATCGTGGGGGCGACCCTGATTGTGCCGTGTACAGGGGGCCGCGTAGGATATCTGTTAGCGCAGTGGGTTCGCGCTACTCTTTCCCCCGGTTCGCTCAGCGTCCGGGTCAGGGGGTCGCGTACCGGATGCGGTGATGCTCGCGGTCGTTCCCTGTGGACGTTTGCTTATGTGGTCGCCTCATGTCGGAAGAGCCCATGGTGCCCTAACTGCAAACCCACTACTTCCCATCCACCGGAGCAACCCGCCTAATGACGACCGACACCGCCACCGCCCCGACCGCCCCCGCCGGGCCCCAGCAAGTCGCTATCAACGACATCGGGTCGGAGGAAGACTTCCTCGCTGCGATCGACAAGACGATCAAGTACTTCAACGATGGCGACATCGTCGAAGGAACCATCGTCAAGGTCGACCGTGACGAGGTCCTGCTCGACATCGGCTACAAGACCGAGGGTGTCATCCCCTCGCGCGAGCTCTCCATCAAGCACGATGTCGACCCGGCTGAGGTTGTCACCGTCGGCGATGAGGTCGAAGCCCTGGTCCTCCAGAAGGAGGACAAGGAAGGCCGTCTGATCCTGTCCAAGAAGCGTGCGCAGTACGAGCGCGCCTGGGGCACGATCGAGGAGCTCAAGGAGAAGGACGAGCCCGTCAAGGGCACCGTCATCGAGGTCGTCAAGGGCGGCCTCATCCTGGACATCGGCCTGCGCGGCTTCCTGCCGGCGTCGCTGGTCGAGATGCGCCGCGTGCGCGACCTGCAGCCGTACGTCGGCCGCGAGCTCGAGGCGAAGATCATCGAGCTGGACAAGAACCGCAACAACGTGGTCCTGTCCCGCCGCGCCTACCTGGAGCAGACCCAGTCCGAGGTGCGCAGCGAGTTCCTCAACGCGCTCGCCAAGGGCCAGGTCCGCAAGGGTGTCGTGTCGTCCATCGTCAACTTCGGTGCCTTCGTGGACCTGGGTGGCGTCGACGGCCTGGTGCACGTCTCCGAGCTGTCCTGGAAGCACATCGACCACCCGTCCGAGGTCGTCGAGGTCGGCCAGGAGGTCACGGTCGAGGTTCTGGACGTCGACATGGACCGCGAGCGCGTCTCGCTGTCGCTGAAGGCGACCCAGGAAGACCCGTGGCGTCAGTTCGCCCGCACCCACGCGATCGGCCAGATCGTGCCGGGCAAGGTCACCAAGCTCGTCCCGTTCGGTGCGTTCGTGCGCGTCGAGGAGGGCATCGAGGGCCTGGTGCACATCTCCGAGCTGGCCGAGCGCCACGTGGAGATCCCGGAGCAGGTCGTCCAGGTCAACGGCGACGTGATGGTCAAGGTCATCGACATCGACCTCGAGCGTCGTCGCATCTCGCTGTCGCTGAAGCAGGCGAACGAGGGCGTCACGCCGGAGACCGAGTTCGACCCCACCCAGTACGGCATGGCCGCCGAGTACGACGCCGAGGGCAACTACATCTACCCCGAAGGCTTCGACCCGGACACCCAGGAGTGGCAGGAAGGCTTCGACAAGCAGCGTGAGGAGTGGGAGCGTCAGTACGCCGAGGCTCACACCCGCTACGAGGCTCACATGAAGCAGGTCCAGAAGGCAGCCGAGGCCGACGCCGAAGCCGCCGCGGACGCCGCGACCGGTGTCACCTCGGGCGACTCGGGCGAGCAGAGCTACACCTCCGCTCCGGCCGAGGCCAAGAGCGGTGGCACGCTCGCCAGCGACGAGCAGCTCGCGGCTCTCCGCGAGAAGCTGTCGGGCGGCGCGTGATCCAGGCGCTCAGCCAGTAGCTGACTGACAGCGGCCCCGGTCCACTACGGACCGGGGCCGCTTTCTTGTCCGCGTTCAGTCCTCTGGATGCGTTCCTTGCACGCGCAACTACCGCATTCAGAGGACTGAACGCGGTAGTGGGGAGAGGAAATCAGGAGGTGGCGGTCCGGACGGACGGGACGGACGGCACCCAGACACGTTCGAGTGCCGCGGCGCGGGCCTTGCGGCGGAGTCCGGCGAAGCTGTGCTTGGCGGGAACGAGGAGCGCGCTCAGCCACGTGCGCCGGTATTCGGCGAGGGCGTCGGCCACGGGACGATGGAGGACACAGTGCACCAGACCCGGCGTTCCGAGCCGGTGCCTTCCGACGTGCTTACCGTCTGCCATCTTTCCTCCGTGTGGGCTACCTTCGCCGCGCACGGTACGCAATCAAGCCGCCGAAGCCCGGTAACCGCCCGGCGTGTCACCCATAAAGGTCGTGTAACGCGTCACTATGAACTTGCCTTTTGCACCCTTCTGTGCCGGAAGTGCACATCTCGTGACCCTGCGCGGTCGGCCCAGGTCGCGCCACTAGGCTGATCGTCATGCTGCGTGTGGGCCTGACCGGCGGGATCGGCGCCGGAAAATCGACGGTGGCGAACCGGCTTTCCGAGCACGGCGCCGTCCTCATCGACTCCGACAAGATCGCCAGGGAGGTCGTCGAGCCGGGGACACCGGGGCTCGCCGAACTCGTCGAGGCGTTCGGGGAAGACATCCTCGCCGCAGACGGCGCGCTGGACCGGGCCGCGCTCGCCGCCAAGGCGTTCGCCGGCGAAGAATCCCGCAAACGGCTGAACTCGATCGTCCATCCGAGGGTCGGCGCCAGGACGGCCGAGCTGATGGCGGCCGCGGCGCCGGACGCGATCATCGTCCACGACATCCCGCTGCTCGTCGAAGGCGGGCTCGCGCCGATGTACCACCTCGTCGTCATGGTCGACGCGCCGGAGGAGGTCCGGGTCCGCCGCCTGGTCGAAGCGCGGGGGATGGCCGAGAACGACGCGCGCGCCAGGATCAAGGCGCAGGCCACGACCGATCAGCGCCGGGCCGTGGCCGACGTCTGGTTCGACAACAGCGGAGCGCCCGACATCGTGCTCGCCGAGGTCGACGCGCTGTGGGCGGACAGGCTGACCCCGTTCGAGGCGAACGTGCGGCTCCGCAAGCCGCGCGCGCCGATGTCGCCGAAGATCGCGCCGTACGACGAGACATGGCCCGTGCAGGCCGAGCGGGCGCTCGCGCGGATCCGCGTGGTGGCCGGTGACAACGTCGTACGGGTCGATCACATCGGTTCGACGTCCGTGCCGGGGCTGCCCGCCAAGGACATCCTCGACCTCCAGCTGACCGTGTCCACTTTGGACAAGGCGGACGAGCTGGCCGACGCGCTCTCCGACGCGGGGTTCCCGCGAGCGGAAGGGGAGTGGTTCGACGACGCGCACGGTGAAGAGGGCACTTGGCCCAAGCGGTTCCACTTCGGTGGCGATCCTCGCCGTCCGATCAACCTGCACGTCCGCTCGCGGGAGACGCCGGCCTGGCGGCTCGCGCTGCTGTTCCCGGAATGGCTGCGGCGGAATCCGGACGAGCGCGACGCCTACGCCGCGGTCAAGAACGCCATGGCCGCGAAGCACGCAGGCGACGGGACGGTCGAGCGGTACACCGACGAGAAACAGGGCTGGGTCGACGCGGCCTTCACTCGTGCCGACGCTTGGGCGGACTCGACCGGCTGGACCCCGTAGGCCTCAGCCGCCGGGCGGTCCCCGCGCGAAAGCGGTGGCGACGGCGGCCGTCTGGACGAGCGTGACCACGATCCACAGCGCGGGCTGATCGGCGAACCCCCGCAGCGGGCCGCCGTTGGGGACCGTGTTGATCAGCGCGGAGACCACGAAGATCCCGGCGAGCGCCAGTGGGGCGGGCCGCAGGCGCATCGCGTCGAAGAACCCGGTGATCATGAAGATGAGGAAGATCGTGTCGTGCGCTTCGAGCTCCGCCGCGATCGCTACCAGCCCGGTGAAGGACACGGCGATCACGACCGGATGACCTTCCCAGCGCTTCGAAAGCAGCGTGGAGGTGAGCAGGAGCCAGACGGCCGCGATCCCGGCCAGTCCCAGTGTGCGCAGCGGGTCGTGCTCGGAGATCACGAGACTGAGCACCGTACTGAGCGCCAGCAGAGCGTACGGCAGACAATTTTCGATCCGGCCGCCCCCAGGGCGCCACAGCGACCCGCCGTCATCAGGAGACGGCCACAGCGAGTCCTGCCAACGGATCCAGCTGGTCATACCCGGAATTCTCGCAGGCCGGGCCATGCCGTGGCCCAGGTTTCGGTGTGGCCGGTGACCAGCCAGATCGGCATTCCCCGGCTCACGTTGCGGACGCCGGCCGCGTTGTCCACCCGGGAGACGATCCGGGCGTCGGTGAACGACCGCAACAGCCGTGCCGGATCCGGCCCGACGAACAGGACGCTGTCCGCGGTCTCGGGCGGATGCCCGAAGTACCAGAAGCCCCGGCTGGGGCTGTACACGGCGGGAAGCCCGTAGTCGGCGCCGTACCGGTCCAACGCTCCGGCCTGCCAGTACCCGGCCGTGACGAGCGTGGTGCGCGCCCGTTGGTCCGGCGGGAGCCGGTAATAGGCGTCCGCTACGGAACGCGCGAGATCCGGCCAGCCGATCTCCTCCAGCGTGTACGCCGGGCGGGGGACGTCCCGGCCTTCCGCGAGCCAGGCGGACGGCCACACCGGCAGCGCGTACGGCAGCGTGTACAGCGCGGAAAGCAGGAACACCGGCCAGGTCGGGATCCAGCGGAACCACCAGGACGGCCTCAACTGTCCGAAGTGGACGGCGGCGCCCGCCCACAGCACGCTGAACATCCCCGCCGCGTAGTAGTACCGGCCGTTCGACAGGATGAACAGGGTGATCACGCCGACCGCGGTCCAGCCGAGGAACCGGTATTCGCGCAGTTTGGCCGAGAACAGCAGGACCAAGAGTCCATAAAGGACACCGACTACACCGATGCCGAGCCCGGCGCCGGTCAGCAGGGCGGGCAGGAATCCGGCGCGGCCGCTCCAGCCGCCGGTGGTCTCGTGCGCGATGACGTCGCCCATCTCCAGTTGCGGCCAGCCGTTCGCGGCCTGCCACCAGAGGGTGGGGACGAGCGACAGCGCGGCGATCCCCGCGCCGAGCCAGAGTTTGTGCCTGCGCAAGAGATCCCGGGGCCCGAAGACCAGGATCGCGACCCCGGCGGCGACCCAGAACGTCGCGATCAGGAGCTTGACGTTCAGCGCGACGGCGGTCGCCACGCCCAGCCACAGCAGCAGATTGTCGTCGCGGGTCCGCATCCAGCGCACGACCAGCCACGCGATGAGGGTCCACAGCGCCGGGTCGATCGTCGAGGTGGCCAGGTAGTGCCCGCTGCCGAGGAACTGCCCGCAGATCGCGTACGCGGCGGCGGCGCGGGTCTGCGCCCGGCGGTCACCGCCCATCTCGTAGGCGATGAGTCCGGTGAACACGACACCGGCGGCCGTCGCGAGGACGGCGGGGAAGCGGAAGACGAAGACGTTGCCGGGCGCGAGCGTGTCCATCGCCAGCGCCAGGACCGGGAGCACCGGCGGCTGGTCCGCGTAACCCCAGGCGAGCCGCTTGCCCGCGGAGAGGAAGTACAGTTCGTCGCCGAAGTAGCCGTACCGCCACGCCGTCGCCATCAGGACCGCCGCGGCCGCGGCGGCGAGGAGCCCCACCGGGAGCCGGGCGAACGCCGCACTGGACACCGTCGGTGTTTCGGCCGCGCGGGCGGCTTCCATCCATTCCTCGCAGATCCCTCGGGTGCCGGTCCTCTCGCACCTTACGTGCCACCGGCGTGGCGCGTCGGTCGTGAGAGGGCCGGTGAGGGCTCAGAAGCCCCAGTCCGTGAGTTTCGGCCACACCGTGTCCCAACTCCCGTTCCGGCCGGTGGCCAGCCAGATCTTCATGCCCTGACTCACGTTCTGGATCCCGGCCCCGTTGTCGAGCGCGCCGACCTCACGCACCTGCGTGAAGTACGGCACAAGTCCCGAAGGGTCGTTCCCGACGAACAGGATGTCCCGTGCCGATTCCGGCGGCCTCGGCAGCGTCACGTAGCCGCGGTTGGGGCTCGACGGCGACGGAAGCCCGAACTCCGGTCCATAGTGGTCGATGGCGCCGGCCTGCCAGTACTTCGCCGTGACGACACCGGTCCGGGACGGATCGGGAACGGTCCGGTACACCCGCCCCACCGACTCCGTGATCTCCCGCCAGCCGACCTCTTCGACGGCGAAGATCGGCCGCGCCCACACCGGAGCGCTCGCCAGCTGCGCACGCGGGAGGACCGGAAGTGCCTGCGGGATCGCGATCACCATGGCCACGAGGTACACCGGCCAGGTGGCGATCCAGCGCCAGTACTTCGACGCCTGGCCCGCCTCGATCTCCACCGCCGCCGCGGCGAACAGGGGGGCGAACATCCCGGCCGCGTAGTAGTAGCGCCCGTTCGCCAGCAGGAACACGGCGAGGACGCCGAGCGCGGTCCAGCCGAGGAACCGGTACGGCCGCAGGCGTTCGGACCGCAGCAGGCGCCACAGTCCATAGCAGACCAGGATCGCCCCCACCGGTAGTCCGGCGCTCAGCACCAGCGTCGGGACGAAGGTGGCCCGCCCGCCCCAGCCTGCCGAGACCTCTTGGGAGATCGCCGCGCCCATGGTCAGCTGCGGCCATCCGTTCGCCGCCTGCCAGACGAGGGTGGGCGCGATCATCACGGCGGCGATCAGCGCGCCGATCCACAGCGCCGGACGGCGGACGAGGTCACGGGGTCCGAACGCCACCGCGGCGGCGAGTACGACGACCCAGAAGCCCCCGACGAGGAACTTCGTGTTCAGGGCGAACCCGGTCACCACACCGGCCCAGACCAGGAGTCTGTCCGTCCGGGTCCGCACCCAGCGGACGAGCAGCCAGATCAGCAGCGCCCACAGGAACGGGTCGATCGTGCTGGTCGCCAGGTAGTGCCCGCCGCCGAGCATCTGGATGGACACCGCGAACGTCGCCGCCGCGATCGTCTGCGCTTTGCGGCCGCCGCCCAGCTCCCTGGCGATGAGCGCCGTCAGCACCACGCCGGCCACCATCGCCAGCATCGCCGGGATGCGCAGGACGAACGGCGAATCGGCGCCGAACGCGTCCATCAGGCGGGCCAGCAGTGGCAACAGCGGCGGCTGGTCGGCATACCCCCAGTCCAGATGCCGACCGGCCGCCAGGAAGTACAACTCGTCGCCGAAGTAGCCGTAGCGATCGGCCGTCGCCGCGAGGACCGCCCCCATCGCCCCGGCGATCATCAGCACCGGTGTCCCGGCGAACGACGCGACCGCCGCGGGTTCTCGCCCATCGGACCGTTCCCGGAGTCCCTCGGCCTCCATGACCACGGGTATCCGCCCCCTCTCGATCGGTTACGCCCTTGATCGAGAGTCCCGCACCGCCGCCCCGCCGGGGATCCATCGGCCGGTCAGGATCGGCTCACCCAAGGGATGAGCCAGGATCAACCGATCGATGGATGCCGAGAGGTCAGTGCCGTCGCCAGTCGAGTGTGATGTCCTTTGTGGACAGCCAGCCGCGCAGGTCGTGGCCGTGAGAGGCCAACCCGTCCACCGTCGCGTGGCTGACGCCGAGCGCGCGTTCGCCGTCGGCGGGGGAGAGCAACCCGGCGGTGACCGCGGCGAGGAGTTCGTCGGTGTCGATCACCTGGACGGATTTCTTGTCCCGCAGAACGAGGTCGAGATAGAGATCGGTGGCCACCCAGACGCCGTCCTCACGGCGGATGTCGACGACGTCGAGGTAGAAGTCCTGATCGCGTTCGTGGCCGGGGGTGAACCAGAAGTCGGTGATCCGCAGGCCGAGATCCGGCAGCAGCCAGGACTCGATGTAGTGGAACTGGGCCCGCCCCGGCGTCGGCCGCGCCATGTAGAGGCCGAAGGGTTCTTCGCGGTATTCCTCGACGTCCCTCACGATGCCCTTGGGGTCCGTGTTGGTCTTCGCGGCCGGGTCGAAGTACTCGACCTTGGGCGGATGCAGCGCGGTCATCCGCCCATCTTGGAAGGCGGCGCCGCCCGCGAACACCGCCCAACCGGGTGGACGATCACGGTTTGCGGGTTCCGGGGGAGTAGCGCCGTCTGGCCGGATAAGGTGCGCTGGTTCCGCCAGAGGGGTGAGTGGGGAGTCGACGCATGTTCGGGATCATCAGGCCGTGCCGCCACCGGCTTTCCGCGGGTCTGCACGCGGACTGGCTCGCCCATCTCTGCGGTCTTTGCCTGGCGTTGCGGGACGAACACGGACATCTCGCCCGAATGGTGACGAACTATGACGGGCTGATCATCTCGGCGCTCGTCGAAGCCCAGTCATCACGTGCGGAAGGACGTCGCGACGCCGGCCCTTGCCCGCTTCGGGCGATGAAGGGGACTTCGGTCGCGAAGGGCGGCGGCGCCCAGCTCGCGGCGGCGGTCTCCCTCGTGCTGGCGTCGGCCAAGATCAGCGACCACGTCGAAGACCGTGATGGTGCCTTCGCGCGGCGTTCTGTCGCTCTCGCCGCGAGGCGGGTGGCGACGCGCTGGGCGGATCAGGGAAGCCGCACGGGGATCCGGGTCGGCTTCGACACCGCGGTCCTGACCGAGGCCGTCGACCGGCAGGCCGAGATCGAAAACGCCGTCCGCCTCGGTGATTCGGCCGTACTCGCCACCGAACCCGCGGAACTGGCGACGGCGGCCGCGTTCGCGCACACCGCGGTCCTGGCCGGCCGCCCCGGGAACGCGGCGCCGCTGGCCGAGGCCGGCCGCCTGTTCGGCAGGGCCGCGCATCTGCTCGACGCCGTCGAGGACCTCGCGGAGGACGAGGCCGCCGGTGCGTGGAACCCGCTGACGGCCACCGGGACCGGGCTCGCCGAGGCTCGGCGGCTGTGCGACGACGCCGTGCTCGGCGTCGAACTCGCCCTTCGCGAGGTGAAGTTCGATCAGCCCAAGCTGGTGCACGCCCTCCTGGTCCACGAACTGCGGCAGGCGGTGCGGCGCGCTTTCGGGCACAACCTCACCGGGCACGGCCATGGCCCGCAGCAGCCGCCGCCGGGCTGGATCGGGCCCGGCCCCCAGCCACCGCAGCATCCCCACCAGCCTTATCCGCCCCAGCAGTACCCGCAGGGCGGCTACCAGGCGCCGCCTCCTCCGCCGGGCGCTCCCGGTGGCGGGGGTCCGCCGCAGGAGCCGCCGAAGAAGAAGCGGAAGCACGGCGGCCCGCCGACCGACGGTCAGGGTGGGTGCTGCTGGACGCCGAAGTTCCGGGTGCCCGCCCAGCCGAGGGGGTTCTTCCTCGGTTGCGCGGTGGCCACCTACATGTGCTGTTCGTGCCAGTTCTGCTGCCGGGACCCGTTCCCCGGGGCGTGGAGCGGGAAGCCGCACGAGGCATGGTGCAACAACTGTGACGGTTGTGACTGCTGTAACTGTTGTGACTGTTCCTGCTGATCCCGACCAGGCGAAACGGAAACTGTCGGACCCAGCGCCTACTCTGGTTCCCGTGGCTTTCGCAACCGAACATCCCGTGCTCGCCCAGTCGGACTTCCGCCCCGTCACGGACATCCCCCGGACCGGCGGCCGGTTCGAGGTGGTCAGCGAGTACAAACCCGCCGGTGACCAGCCGGCGGCCATCGACGAGCTCGAACGCAGGATCAAGGCGGGCGAGAAGGATGTCGTCCTGCTCGGCGCCACGGGTACCGGTAAGTCGGCGACGACGGCCTGGCTGATCGAGCGCGTCCAGCGTCCGACGCTGGTGATGGCGCCTAACAAGACGCTCGCCGCGCAGCTGGCGAACGAGCTGAGGGAGCTGTTCCCGCACAACGCGGTCGAATACTTCGTCAGTTACTACGACTACTACCAGCCCGAGGCGTACATCGCGCAGACGGACACCTACATCGAGAAGGACTCGTCGATCAACGACGACGTCGAGCGGCTGCGGCACTCGGCGACGATGAACCTGCTGTCCCGGCGTGACGTCATCGTGGTCGCGAGTGTCTCGTGCATCTACGGTCTCGGCACGCCGCAGTCGTACCTCGACCGGTCGACGAAGCTGAAGGTCGGCGAGCAGCTCGACCGGGACGTCTTCCTCCGCGCCCTGGTGGACGTGCAGTACACCCGCAACGACATCGCCTTCGCGCGCGGCACTTTCCGCGCCCGTGGCGACACGGTCGAGATCATCCCGGCGTACGAGGAGCTGGCTATCCGCGTCGAGTTCTTCGGCGACGAGATCGAGAAGCTGTACTACCTGCACCCGCTCACCGGAGACATCGTCAAAGAGGTCGACGAGGTCCGCATCTTCCCGGCCACGCACTACGTGGCGGGCCCGGAACGGATGGAGAAGGCCATCGGCGGCATCGAGGCCGAGCTCGAGGAGCGGCTGGCCGAGCTGGAAAAGCAGGGCAAACTGCTCGAGGCCCAGCGACTGCGGATGCGCACCGCGTACGACATCGAGATGATGCGCCAGGTCGGGTTCTGCTCCGGCATCGAGAACTACTCGCGGCATATCGACGGCCGCGGCGCAGGCACCGCGCCCGCGACCCTCATCGACTACTTCCCGGAAGACTTCCTGCTGGTCATCGACGAGTCGCACCAGACCGTCCCGCAGATCGGCGGCATGTTCGAAGGCGACATGTCGCGGAAGCGGAACCTGGTCGACTTCGGGTTCCGGCTGCCCAGCGCGGTCGACAACCGGCCGCTGACCTGGGAGGAGTTCACCGACAGGATCGGCCAGACGGTCTACCTCTCGGCGACGCCGGGGCCGTACGAGATGGGGCAGGCGGGCGGCGAGTTCGTCGAGCAGGTCATCCGCCCGACCGGCTTGGTTGACCCGAAGGTGGTCGTGAAGCCCACCGAGGGTCAGATCGACGACTTGGTGCACGAGATCCGCGAGCGGGCCGAGAAGGACGAGCGTGTTCTGGTCACCACGCTCACGAAGAAGATGGCCGAGGATCTCACCGATTACCTGCTGGAGCTGGGCATCCGGGTGCGGTACCTGCATTCCGAGGTGGACACGCTGCGCCGGGTCGAGTTGCTGCGGCAGCTGCGCGCGGGCGATTACGATGTGCTGGTCGGCATCAACCTGCTCCGTGAGGGGCTCGACCTGCCTGAGGTGTCGCTGGTCGCGATCCTCGACGCGGACAAGGAGGGCTTCCTCCGCAGTGGCACGTCGCTGATCCAGACGATCGGTCGCGCGGCCCGGAACGTGTCGGGCGAGGTGCACATGTACGCGGACAAGATCACCGACTCGATGCGGCACGCCATCGACGAGACCGATCGCCGCCGCGCCAAGCAGGTGGCCTACAACGAGGAGCGGGGTGTCGACCCGCAGCCGCTGCGGAAGAAGATCGCCGACATCCTGGATCGGGTCTACAGCGAGGCGGAGGACACGGAGTCCGTCG
>NZ_JBWKEC010000031.1:0-99135 GCF_056435645.1 Amycolatopsis sp. NPDC043889 | reverse complement strand
AAGGAAAAAAAAAGCAAAGGAAAGCGGGAAAAGGTCGTGGGAGTGTGCGGGGGGGGGGGGGGGGGGGGTGGGGTTGGTGGGGGGGGGTTTTTGGGTTCCCACCCAAAACCCCCACCCACGACCAACCCGACCCAGTTATCCACAGCCAGCGCTTCTCTTCACCTGTTTATCCACAGATTCGCTTCATGCCCGCCGTGACCGTCGCCGGACGGCGATCGTGGGAAGGTGCCCACCCACAGCCGCTGGTCCGAGGCTTCGATCCCGGCCGAACAACGCCCGAGCTGGCCGGTCCTCCTGGCGGAACAGCATGGAATCGTCAGCACCCGGCAACTTCGTGCCTATGGCCACACGGTGGCCGATATCGAAGCCAACCTCGAGGCCGGACGCTGGCAACGAGTGCTACCGCGCGTCTATGCGATGTTCACCGGCGCCCTCTCCAGGTCCGCCAAGATTCACGCTGCCCTGAAGTACGGGGGCGGCCACGCCATCTTGAGTCATCGCACCGCCGCCGAAGAATGGGGACTCGTACCGATCGTCGAAGGCCCGGTCGAGATCACGGTTCCGTACACGTTTTCAGCTGTCTCGTGCCCACCGCTGGTCATCGTGCACCGCTCGCGCGCCTTGCCGCATATCGCGACCGGCACAGTGCCACCCCGGACTCGCCTGACGGACACGATCGTCGATCTGGCCACCGCGCAGAGAACCCCGAAACTCGCCACCACCACGGTGGTCGATCTGACCAGTCGCAGCAAAGTCTCCTTGCGCGCAATGGAGGAATGCGTATTTCTCAGACCTCCGTTCCGCTACCGGCCCGCCATCCGGCACGGCCTCGCACTTCTCGGCGGGGGATTGATGTCAGCATTGGAGGTGGAATACAAGGAAACGGTCGAGGACGCCCACGGCCTTCCGCCGGGCAGTCGCCAAACGCCCTTCGAAGTGAAGGGAAAGATCCTCTGGGAAGACGTCACTTATGACTCGCACGGTGCCCCGGTGACGGTCAGGCTCGACGGCCGGGCCACTCACGCGATGGCGGACATCGCCTTCCGTGACCGGGAACGGGACAACGCGGCGGAACTGGCCGATCGAGCGCGTCTCGTCTACGGCTGGCATGACGTGCGGAAGTCATCGTGCGAAGTCGCCGCGGAGGTCCGCATCGTCCTTGTCCGAGAGGGCTGGGATCCGACCGGCGGCCGCGCCCCGACGTGCCTGCGGTGCGGCAAGTGAGCGACAAGGCCACGGTGACCGATGGGTACCGGTGGTCGTGAGTGGCGATTCGGGTTAGAACACGAATCGCCACTCACGACCGACCCGACCCATCGCCTACCTACCCCTCACTCGTTCACCCGACGAACTTCGCCGCCAGGGCCTGTCCGACCGAGGTCGACTTCCCGTGGTCCTCGATCGGCGAAACCTTCGAGTTCTTGAAGCAGATGTAGGTCACGCCCGAGCCGACGCCGCCGTTCTTCGGGTCCGGGTTGATCCCCAGCGCCTTCGCGGCCGCATAGGACGCTTCGCCGATGATGTCCTTCGGACCGGTGTCACCGATGACGGTGTAGAGCACCTTGTCGTTGTAGATCACCGCGCACGAACCGGCGCCCTTGAGGCCGGCCTTCTCGAAGTTCCACGTGCCGCTGATGCTCGGCACGACGACGTAGGGCGTCTGGTCGGCGATCAGCGCCTTGCCGTCGGAGCGCGGATACGCGGTGCCGTCCTGGAACCACGGGTCCGTGTTCTTGTTGCACCGCGCGGTCGGCTGCCCGTCGCAGTCGACGTCCATGTCGGCCTTCCAGAACACGGCGCCGCCCGCGTCGCAGACCGCGATGGTCCGGCCGGTTTCCTCATCGGTCTTGTACTTGCCGTTCGACACCTGCTTGCAGCTGGTGGTCTTCGCCAGCAACTGCTGCGCGGTCGGGGCCGCCTCCGGGGATGCGGCGGCCGTCGCCGCGGGAGCCAACCCGGCGGACACGACCATCGCCGAGAACAGGAGCAGTTTCCGCATACCGAGCACCCCTTTGTTAATAAAACTTCTTTACCGAGGGTGCTCGGAATGCCTTCGCCGCCGTTTCAGCTCAAGGGTTATTTTCCCACCACGCAAAGAAAAGGGTCAAAAGCGGGCAAGCCTGGCGACCCGCGCCATAAGCCGTCCCGCTCGACGGTACAGGCCCTCCCGCTCACCGAGCACACTGTCGATCCACTCCTGGTCGACGTCGTGCAGGACCTCGATCCGAGGCCGTAGCCAGCCGTCGACCGAAGCCGCGCCGCCTTCGGTCGTGTAGACCCTCGTCGCGCCGAAACGCCGAAGCCTGCTGAGCACCCGCCGGTCGTAGGCGCCGAACGGCGGCGCGTACGCGCGCACGGGTTTCCCGCTCAAGTCCGCGAGCAGTTTCGGCGCGGTTTCCAGTTCACGCCGGGCGTTCCGGTCGTCCAGCCGCCGCCAGTCCCGATGCTCCCAGCCGTGCGAACCGATCGACATCCCCGCCTCGACCAGCTCGCGAAGGCCGTCGGCGTCGAGGAAACCCCGCTGCCCGATCCGGCCCGCCAGCGGGAAGAACTCAGCCGTGAGATCGCGCTCCACCAGTCTGGGGAGCGCGATCTCGACGTCCGAGGAGTTGCCGTCGTCGAAGGTGAGGCTGACGTCTTCGCGTCCGGCCACCGCGTCGAGCACCCGCTCGAACTGTTCGACCGTCACCCAGGTTTCGTTCTCGCCAGGATCCAGCGCGCGCACGGGTTTGCCCACGCCGCCGATCGCCAGGATCACCATCCGCGCCTCATTCGGGACCGAGTGAATTTCCCGATTAATCGAATTGGCGAATGGAGTAGTTACACGATCCCGCAAGATGTCCCCGAACGGATTACTTGCGGATCTCCAGGGTGCAGCACTTCGGGCCGCCGCCCGCCTTCCTGAGCTCGGAAATATCCAGGAAGACGACCTCGTAACCGCGTTCGGTCAGCCGCGCCGCCAATCCGGTCGCCTCGACCGGCAGGACGACGTTGCGGCCGTCGGACACCCCGTTCAGGCCGAAGCACTCCGCGTCGGCCCGGTCCGCGATTACCGCGTCCGGGAACATCCGCTCCAGCACCTTCCGCGACCCGGCCGAGAAGGCTTCCGGGTAGTAGGCGATCTGGGCGGACGTGGTGTCGGTGGCCTCGGCGAGCACGAACAGCGCGGTGTCGAGGTGGTAGTAGCTCGGGTCGATCAGCCGCAGCGACACGACCGGGACGCCAAGGACCTCCTGCGCTTCGGCGTGCGCGGCCGGGTCGGTGCGGAAGCCGGTGCCGGCGAGCAGGACCTTGCCGGTCCAGGCGAAGTCGCCTTCGGCCTCGTTGATCTTCTCGGGCATGGTGATGTCGCGGTAGCCGTGCTCGACGAACCAGCGGCGGAAGTGCTCGGCCTCGGCGGTGCGCTGCGGGGCGCGGAACCGCGAGCCGAGCACGCGTCCGTCGACGACGGTGCCCGAGTTCGCGGCGAACACCATGTCGGGCAGGCCGGGCTGGGCCTCGATCTCCTCGACGGTGTGGCCGAGGCGCCGATAGGTGTCGCGGAGTTCGGTCCATTGCGCCATCGCGGTGTCGATGCTGACCGGGACGGACGGGTCCATCCACGGGTTGATGACGTAATCCACCGCGAAGTACCGCGGCGGGCACATGAGGTAGCGGCGCGTCGTGGGTACACGGGGCTGCTGCTCCAGTTCCGGCATACCCGAAGGGTATGGCTCACTAATTCCGCAATCAATCGCTGTTCGCTGCGCACATACCTGCTAAACATTGCGTGTGAACACCATCGACCAGCGAATCGTTTCATGCCTGATGGCCAACGCGAGGTCCAGCTACGCCGACATCGGCAAGGTGGTCGGCCTGTCCGCGCCCGCGGTGAAGCGACGGGTCGACAGACTGCTCGAAACCGGGGTCCTGCGCGGGTTCACCGCGGTCGTCGACCCCGAAGCGCTGGGCTGGGGCACCGAGGCGTTCGTCGAGATGACCTGCAACGGCAACATCACCCCGGCCAGGATCCGCGCCCGGCTGGAGCCGTTGCCGGAGGTCGTCGCGGCGTACACGGTCTCGGGCGCGGCCGACGCGATCGTCCATCTGCGCGCCTCGGACATCCACCATCTGGAGACCGCGCTGGAACGGCTACGCGGGCTGGAGATCGTCGACCGCACGGTGTCCACCGTCGTCCTTTCCCGGCTACTGGAACGCCCGCCGACCCCCGAGGCATGAACCTTTCCCGGCTACTGGAACGCCCGCCGACGCCCGAAGCGTGACACCCTCGTCCCCGTGACCGATCAGATCCACTCCAGCCACGACGGCGGCGTCGCCGTGCTCACCATCGACGCGCCCGCGACCCGCAACGCACTGACCCTCGACCTCTCCGCGCAGCTCGCCGAGGCCGTTTCGCGCGCCGAAGCCGACGAAAGTGTCCACGCTTTGGTCATCACCGGCGCACCGCCGGCCTTCTGCGCGGGCGCGGACCTGGACACGCTCGCCGGCGCCAGCGAGGACGGACTCCGCGCCATCTACGACGGATTCCTCTCGGTTGCGCGGTGTCCCCTGCCCACGATCGCCGCGGTCAACGGTGCCGCCGTGGGCGCCGGGCTGAACCTCGCGCTCGCCGCGGACGTCCGCATCGTGGGACCGAAGGCCAAATTCGTGGCCAGATTTCTCGATCTGGGCATCCATCCCGGCGGCGGGATGACGTGGATGATCCAGCGGCTCGTCGGACCGCAGAAGGCCGCGGCGATGACACTCTTCGGTGAAGTCGTCGGCGCCGAAGCCGCCGTCGAATGCGGGCTCGCGCTCCGGCTCGTCGACGGCGACCTGATCAAGACCGCCCGTGAACTGGCGAAACCCGCCGTCTGCGCCCCGCGCGACGTCCTTCTCGCGACGAAGCGCACGCTCCGGCACACCTCGTCGCTGACCGACCATTCGGCCGCCGTCGACGCCGAGATCGCGCCGCAGCTGGCGTCACTCACCGCACCCGCGTTCACCGAACGGCTGGCCAGGCTCAGGGCCTCGATGACCGGCCGATGACCGTTCCTCGACCGGACTTCACTACGCTGGAAGGAGATACGGCTCACAATCGAGCCGCATCGCCGACCGTTACCATCGGTAACAGATAAACCGGATAATCCCCGCTCAGCGGCGAGCTCAGGACACTCCAGGAGTAGGACCAGACCGTTTTACGGCAACCTGGAGAGTGTGCCGAGGACTAACCTCGGGACATGGCACCTGTGACCTGGCCGACAGCCGGGCGAGGCACGCCGATCCCCGGCACGGCCGGGGACGACGCACGTCGGGAGAGAGGGAATCCCTGACCTATGAGCACGAGTGCGAACGGCAACGGCTCCTTGTCGGCCGTCAGGCCCACCGAGGTCGCCAAGCTGGACCGGGTGGTCATCCGGTTCGCCGGTGACTCCGGTGACGGCATGCAGCTGACGGGCGACCGGTTCACCTCCGAAGCGGCCGCCTTCGGCAACGACCTGTCGACCATGCCGAACTTCCCCGCGGAGATCCGCGCGCCGCAGGGCACCATCCCCGGCGTCTCGAGCTTCCAGGTGCACTTCGCCGACTACGACATCCTGACGCCGGGCGACCGGCCGGACGTCCTGGTCGCCATGAACCCCGCCGCGCTGAAGGCGAACCTCGCCGACGTCCCGGCCGGCGGGACGATCATCCTCAACACCGACGAGTTCACGAAGCGGAACCTGGTCAAGGTCGGCTTCGAGAACGATCCCCTCGACGACGACACCCTTTCGGCCTATCAAGTCCACCGGGTGGCCATGTCGACGTTGACCAGGGGCGCGCTCGAAGAGACCGGCCTGTCCAAAAAGGACGCCGAACGCGCGAAGAACATGTTCGCGCTCGGGCTGCTCTCGTGGATGTACCACCGGCCGACCGAGGGCACGGAACGCTTCCTGCGCGAGAAGTTCGCGAAGAAGGCCGACATCGCCGAGGCCAACATCCTGGCCTTCCGCGCGGGCTGGAACTACGGCGAGACGACGGAGTCGTTCGCGACGACGTACGAGGTCGCGCCCGCGAAGCTGAACCAGGGCACGTACCGCCAGATCACCGGGAACACCGCGCTGGCGTACGGCCTGGTCGCCGCCGGGCAGCAGTCCGGCCTGCAGATCCTGCTGGGCACGTACCCGATCACCCCCGCGTCGGACATCCTCCACGAGCTGTCCAAGCACAAGAACTACGGCATCCTCACCTTCCAGGCCGAGGACGAGATCGCCGGCATCGGCGCCGCGCTCGGCGCCTCCTATGGCGGCGCGCTGGGCGTCACCTCGACGTCCGGGCCCGGTGTCGCACTGAAGTCCGAGGCCATCGGTCTCGCGGTGATGACCGAACTGCCGCTGGTCGTCGTCGACGTCCAGCGCGGCGGCCCGTCGACCGGCCTGCCGACCAAGACCGAACAGGCCGACCTGCTGCAGGCGATGTTCGGCCGCAACGGCGAATCCCCGGTGCCGATCATCGCGCCGCTGTCCCCCGCCGACTGCTTCGACGCGGCGATGGAGGCCACCCGGATCGCGCTGAAGTACCGCACACCGGTGTTCCTGCTGTCGGACGGCGCGATCGCGAACGGCTCCGAGCCGTGGCTGATCCCGGATGTCGAGGATCTGCCGGATCTGCGCGTGGAATTCGCCACCGAGCCGAATGCCGAGGACGGTTCCGGGGAATTCTGGCCGTATGTGCGTGACCCCGAGACCCTCGCCCGAGCGTGGGCGGTGCCGGGCGCCGCCGGCCTCCAGCACCGCATCGGCGGGCTGGAGAAGGCCGACAAGACCGGCCACATCTCCTACGACCCCGACAACCACGACAAGATGGTCCGCCTGCGCCAGGCCAAGATCGACGGCGTCGACGTCCCGGACCTCCTCGTCGACGATCCGAGTGGCGGCAAGGCACGGGTGCTGGCGCTCGGCTGGGGCTCCTCCTACGGGCCCATCGGCGCCGCGTGCCGCCGCGTCCGCAAGGACGGCATGCCGATCGCGCAGGCGCATCTGCGCCATCTCAACCCGTTCCCGGGCAACCTCGGCGACGTACTCCGTTCGTACGACACCGTCGTCGTCCCGGAAATGAACCTCGGCCAGCTTTCGATGCTCCTGAGGGCCAAGTACCTCGTCGACGTGAAGTCGTACACGAAGGTCGCCGGGCTGCCCTTCAAGGCCGAAGAGCTGCAAGGCGTCTTCACGGAGATCATCACCAGTACGGAGGGGGCGAAGTGACCGCGATCGACCTGGGGATCCCCACTCTCGGCGGCTTGGACCTTGTGCCGACCGAGACCGAACCGCAGAAGGCGAAGGACTACAAGTCGGATCAGGAGGTCCGCTGGTGTCCCGGCTGCGGGGACTACGTCGTGCTCAACGCCGTGCAGTCGTTCCTGCCGACACTCGGCCTCAAGCGCGAGAACATCGTGTTCATCTCGGGTATCGGGTGCTCGTCCCGGTTCCCGTACTACCTGAACACCTACGGTATGCACTCGATCCACGGCCGGGCGCCGTCGATCGCCACCGGGCTCGCGACCGCGCGGCCGGACCTGTCGGTGTGGGTCGTCACCGGTGACGGCGACGCGCTGTCCATCGGCGGCAACCACCTGATCCACGCGTTGCGCCGCAACGTGAACATCAAGATCCTGCTGTTCAACAACCGGATCTACGGCCTCACGAAGGGCCAGTACTCGCCGACGTCCGGGCCGGGCATGGTCACGAAGTCCACCCCGATGGGCTCGGTCGACACCCCGTTCAACCCGCTTTCGCTGGCGATCGGCGCCGAGGCGTCGTTCGTGGGCCGCGCGCTCGACTCGGACCGCAAGGGACTGACCGAGGTGCTGGAGGCCGCCGCGAAACACCGCGGGTCGGCGCTGGTGGAGATCTACCAGAACTGCCCGATCTTCAACGACGGCGCCTTCGACGTCCTCAAGGACAAGGACGAGGCCGCGACCCGGCTCATCCCGCTGAAGGCGGGCGAGCCGATCAAGTTCGGGCCGCAGGGTGAATACGGGGTCACGCGGAGCGGCTGGGCAGGCCTGGAGGTCGGGAAGGTCGCGAACATCGGCGAGGAGAACCTCGTCGTGCACGATCCGGCGATCGAGGACACCTCGTACGCGTTCGCGCTTTCGCGGATCGGCGACCAGAACCTGAACCACGTGCCGACCGGCATCCTGCGGCAGGTCGAGCGGCCCACCTACGACGACCAGGCGCGTGCCCAGGTCGCGGAGGCCCGGGCCGCCCGCGAGCCCGACCTGCAGGGGCTGCTGCGCGGCAAGGACACCTGGACCGTCGTCAGCTAGCCCAGAACTGCAATGAAGGGGCCTTTCATCGCAAATTTTGCGATGAAAGGCCCCTTCATTGCAGTCAGGTGAGGGGACGGAAGCCCACGCGCTCCGCGTCGGCGGCCGAGCGGAACCAGACCTCCGCGACCATCTTCGGGAACTGCGGCGAGTCCTCCGTGCAGTACCGCAGCGCGGTCACGCTGGCCTTGACCGCGAAGTCGTCGGCGGGACGGCCACCGCCCGGCCGCGGCATCGCCGAACCGGGACCGAACGGACCTGGCGGGACGGACTCCGTCACCGGAGCGACCTGCCGCGCGGGCGGGGGCTCCGGGGCCGGCATCGCGTCGCCGGGCTGGACGGCGGGCTCGAACAGCGAACCGCTCTGCCCACCGGACAGTTCCGGCTCACGACGTTCGATCGCCCGCATCGACGGCTGGATCGGCTGTGGCGGCTCGAAACCGCCGAGCACCGCACCCCGCGGCGTGCGCTTGGGCAGCACCTGGGTGGCTTCGGCGGGCGACTCGGGCTGCTCCGAGTCGAGGGGACCGGCCTTCGCTTCTTCGTCGGAACCGAAGGCGTACGCGGGCGGGTCGTGCAGCTCCTCTTCCCGCTCGAACCAGTTGGTCTCGACGGGGGGCTGCTCGGTCTCCACGCGCGACGCGGGGCTGAACAGCGAAACCGGCTCCGGCTGCGTCTCGGCGCCTTCGGGGTCCAGCTGCATCTCCAGGCGGGACCGGTACGGCCCCTCGCCCGGCGACGACGGCTGCGGCTCGGGTTCCGGCTCCGGCTCCGGCTCGACGTCCAGCTTCGACGCGGGCTGGAGGTAATCGGTCGCCGCGGCGACGTACGGGTTCTCGGGCTCCGGCTCGGGTTCCGGCTCCGGCAAGGCCGCCCGGATGTACTGCGTCCGCTCGGCCGAGGGCTCCGGGTCCGGCTCAGGCTCCGGGTCCGGCTGGGGCGCGGTGCGGTACTCGGCCTCGTACTCTTCTTCAGGCTCGAAGATCTGCGTCGCGGAGTGCTCCGGCTCCTCGGCGGTGTCCTCGTACACGTCCTTGGCGGGCTCCTCGGCAGGCTCGGTCCACTGCTGGGCGGGCTCCTGCTCGGTGAGCGTCTCGGGGTACGCGGGTTTCGGCTCCTCGACGGCCGCGAACTCCTCGTCCAGCTCGTCGTGCGACGGCTTCGCGAGGTACGCGGTCCCGCCGGCGACGGCCGCGGCACCCGCGCCGAGGCTCACCCCGGCCGGCAGCCTCGACGTCTCGGCGTGCGCGGTGGCCAGCGAGCTTTCCAGCTCACGGATGCGTTTGCGCGCCGGGAGCACCAGCACCAACCAGGTGAGCAGCGCGCCGACGACGAACGCCAGCAGACTCCACAGCCAAACCTGTCCGAAAATGGACATCTAACCTGCCCTTTGTCAATGCGTTCGTGCGACCAGGTAGTCGGCGACCGATTCGCAGGCGTCCCGGGCGGGCGACGCGGGCAGCGCCGCGAGTTCGGCACGCGCCCGACGAGCGTAGTCGGAAAGAGTTTCGCGTGCGCGTTCGAGTCCGGACGAGGCACGCAGCAGGTCCAGGGCCTCGGCGACCAGCTTGTCGTCCGAGATCGGGCCCGACAGCAGCTCGACCAGGCGCGGATCGGTGGCCGGGTCGGCCAGCGCGTACAGCATCGGAAGGGTGCGGACGCCTTCGCGCAGGTCTGTTCCCTGCGCCTTGCCGAGCTCGTCCGAGGCGGACGCGATGTCGATGACGTCGTCGGAGATCTGGAACGCCGTCCCGACGATGTCGCCGAAGCGGCGGAGCGCGTCGATGTAGTGGTCGGGCGCGCCGGACATCATCCCGCCGAACCGGCCGGAGGTGGCGATCAGCGAGCCGGTCTTCTGCGCGATGACCGTGAGGTAGTGCTCGACCGCGTCGTCGCCGTCTGCCGGGCCGACCGTCTCGCGCATCTGCCCGGTGACCAGCTCGCCGAAGGTCTCGGCGATGATCCGGGCCGCGTCGGTGCCGAGGTCCGCGACCAGCCGCGAGGCGTGCGCGAACAGGAAGTCGCCGGTCAGGATGGCGATGGTGTTGTCCCAGCGGGCGTTGACGCTCTCCGCGCCGCGGCGCATCGTCGCCTCGTCCATCACGTCGTCGTGGTACAGCGTCGCGAGGTGCACCAGCTCGACCGCCGCCGCGGCGGTGACCACCTGGTCGCCCTGCTTCGGCCCGAACTGCGAGGCCAGCAGCGTGAACAGTGGACGGAAACGTTTGCCGCCCGCCTCGACCAGGTGCGAAGCGGCGTCCTCGACGGCCTTGACGTCACTGCGGACGACCTCGCGGAGCAGCGTCTCGACGTCGGCGAGACCGGTCGCGAGCGTGCGCAGGAGCTGCTCGTCGGCGATCTGGAGCCCCACGGACGCGCGCAGGTCCTCGATGGCACCACCTGGGGCAGGTGAAGACACAGACACGTCGGCTCCGCTCTCTTTGACACCGTTCGGGGTTGCTCCCAGCGTAGTGGCTACCCGCTGAGGCCCGTTGACGTGCTGTCCAGGGGAAACGGTGACGAAGATGACACCCCCGCCGAGTATCCCGCCCGCTTCGGCGCGAACTGGGGGAACAACATGGGAAGTCCGGATGATTCCGGCGACAGACCGGCGTGGAAGCCTCCCGCCGAAGACCACCGCGAGCAGCGTTCGACGGTGTGGATCACCGTCGTCCTCTTCGCCGTGTTCATGGCGGTGATGCTGGTCGTGGCCGTGCTCGTGGTGGGCGGCGTGAAGGCGGCCTGAGTCAGCGGCGGCGGATCTTGATGTCGTCCATGCAGGTCGCCTTGCCCGCGACGTCGCGGTACGGATAGCCCTTGGCGTCCAGCAGTTCCATGACCTTCAGTTCGGCTTCGTCGAGCACGTCCCGCTCCTCTTCGCCCCGCAGCGTGATGCGGAAGGTGAACGCGCCGAGGTGCGCGCTGTAGCCGAGCAGGCCGTCCTCGGTGAACCCCATCACCTGATGCTGATCAAGCTCGGCGAGCAGCCCGGCGCGGGTGTCGGCGTCGGGGTGGTCGAACTTGCCGTTGACGAGGACGCGGTAGGTCGGCATGCGCTCGAATATACAGACCTGTATCCGGATACGAATCAGAATATCCAACGGGTCTCCATGATCCACGGTCGAGTGAAACGACCGTCACGCGCGCAACGGGCGAATCCGACACGCAGATAGTGATGACAAAGGAAGAACGGCCAACCGGCTCGCTCTCCGTCACGTGAGGAGGACGTGGAATGCGCATCACCATCGCAAGCCGGGCGGGCCTGGTCGGCGCGCTGCTGCTGGCGGGTCTCGGTGCCGGGGTGACCCCGGCCGCCGCGTCGAACCCCGCGGGCGTGGCCTCGCTCGGCTCCGCCGCCTTCACCAAGGGCACCTCGGCGCCGATCTCGATCGCCTCGCTCGCCGACTGCGCGGTCGAGGGACCGACGAGCAACTCGTCCGGAGTCGTGACCAGGACCGGGATCACTTTCGGTGGCGGCACGTCGACGTGCACGACCACCGTCGTCGACCCCGAAAACGACGTCACCACGACGAAGTCGGAGGCCAAGGGGCAGAACTTCGAGCTGTCGGCACTGGTCTCGTCGAGCGGGCCGCGGATCAAGATCAGGTCCTACTCGGTCAGCTGCACGGCGACCCAGACCAGCACCAACGCCAGCTGGACCTATGGCGGCGCGACCGGGCTCGGCACCCTGCCGTCGCCGGTGCCGGTCGGCTACGTCAAGCCGATCACCAAGTCCAACGGCACCCTGCTCGCCGAGGCGATCTTCAACGAGCAGACGTTGCCGGGCGACGGCAGCATCGGGCTGACCATGCTGCGGATCAAGTTCGCCCCCGGATCGAACATCACCGGCGAAGTGGTCGTCGGGCGCACGGCCTGCTCTCCCACTCCGTAAGCCAACCCGCCGGGAAAGGGGCGTCCGGGACTCACCGGGCGCCCCTTTTCCATTCTGGCTTATATAAGTCTCGGCTGATACCTTGTCGGCAACCGAGCCGAGGAGGGCACCGATGGTCGACGTGACCAGCCAGATCAACTCCGTCCAGCGCAGGCTGGGCAAGCGCGTGGTCGAAGCGGGCGAGGCGGTGACGGCCACCGTCAGCCAGGTCTACGACACCGGCCTCGACGACCTCTGGGACGCCTGCACCAATCCCGAGCGCATCCCGCGCTGGTTCCTGCCGATCAGTGGCGATCTGCGCGTCGGCGGCAAGTACCAGCTCGAAGGCAACGCGGGCGGAACGGTCGAGCGCTGCGACCCGCCCAAGAGCTTCGCGGCGACCTGGGAGTACGGCGGCGACGTCAGCTGGATCGAACTCCGGCTGAGCCCCGAAGCCGACGGGCGCACCCGGTTCGAACTCGACCACACCGCCGTCCCCAACGAGCACTGGAACCGGTTCGGGCCCGGCGCCGTGGGCATCGGCTGGGACATGATGCTGAACGGGCTCGCGCTCCACCTCGAATCCGGCGAGGCCGCCGACCCCGAGGCCGCCATGGCCTGGATGACCAGCGAAGAGGGCGTGCGGTTCATGACACTGAGCAACGATGCCTGGTACGAGGCCGACGTCGCCAACGGGACGGACGCGGCCACCGCCCGCACCCGCGCCGACGCCACCTTGGCCGCCTACACCGCGCCGCCGGAGAGCTGAAGGTCCTCGGCGAGCTCCGGGGCGCGAAGCAGGTCGATGAGCTCGTCGTCCGCCCGGAACACGGCGCGGGCTCCCGGCATCCCCGCCTGCCGGAGCATCGCGTGGAGGACATCGGCGTGCGGCTGGTCGAGCAGGGTCCAGACCATCGCGCGCCGTTTCCCGTCGTCCCCCAGTTCGCGCGCGGCCCACCAGCCCATGACGAGCGCGCTCACCTGGTTGACCGCCGTTTCCCGCCCCCGCGCCAGTTGCGCGCGATTCAGCCCGCACACCTTGATGGTCTGCTCGCCCTTTTCGGTCAGCGCGCGGTAGGTCCCGATCGACAGCACCAGGAACAGATGCTCCAGCGGGTCTTCGGCGGTCGGATCGATGAGCAGGCTGTCGCCGTCTTCGTCCACCGGGAAAAGGTCGCGTTTGTGGTGGCTGTTGCAGTACTCGCAGGCGAGCACGTGGTTGAGCCAGTCGAACGCGCGCCCCGGATTCCGCGCGATCGGCTCGAAATGGTCCACAGTGGACCCGAGGCCGTCGCCGCAGTACATGCAGTAGCCGCGGCCGGCGGCCATCACGTCCAGGCCCGCCCGCAGAGAACGCCGCACGGCACGCGAAACCCGCCAGAGCCGCCGGGCTTCTTTCGTGTCACCGGGAGGGATCCGCGCCGTCAGCTCTTCGAGATCGGCCACCACCCGGCCCGGCAGCGCGATCCGGCGGATCCCGATCACCGATCGTCGGCCTCGAACCGCCTGGCCACCTCGTCGACCCGGCTCGGCGGCGAACTGCTCAGCATGCCCCGGAGGCGTTCCCATTCCCGGACGCCGTTCGCGTCCGCGCGGCCGGACGCCACCTGGAACTCCAGCTCGGCCAGATGCTCCCGCAATTCGACCGCCTGCGGCGAATACGGCGTGTCCAAGCCGAAAAGATCGGACAGCACGGCGTCGTCGCCGGAGCCGAACACGACCCGCTCGTACAGCTCCTCGGAGACCACCCGCGGCGGGACGTCCTCATCGGGACCCGAAAGCCGGATGAGGCCGCCCGGATCGGCGGCCTGGCAGACGTAGGGGCTGTGCGTGGTGACGATGAACTGGATCCGCGGGAAATGCGCCTTGAACCACGACCCCATGCGTTTCTGCCACGACACGTGGAGATGCGCGTCCACCTCGTCGATGATCACGACACCGGGACTCTCGTGGTCGAGGCCGGCGCCGTCGAGCTGTTTGAGCAGGTCGACCACGAGCGCGGTCACCGTGCGATAGCCGTCGCTCATCTCGCGCAGCGGGAACCGATCGCCCCGGTACTCGACCCAGAGCCCGTCCGAATCGACGTCCCGGATCCGGTAGCCGCCGGGCAGGAGACCGTCACCGAGGATCTCCAGCGCCGCGTCCTTCAGTTCACGGGCACCCGCTTTTCCTTCCAGGGCACGGAGATGCTGATTGATCAGCCAGGTGACGCCCTCGGCGAGCGAAGCGTCTTCGTGGAACAGGCTGGCCATCCGCGCCAGCGATCCCGCGCCGCGCATCCACGACTCGGCCTCGCCGCTCCCGCCCGCGAGCCGCCGGAACGGCCCGTACGCCGCGCAGAACGGCTGGCCCGGCGGAAGCCCGGAGATCGGCAGCAGGCCGGAGTCGAGCCAGCGGACCTCGACCGGCGCCGGGCCCTCCTCGCGCATCACCGACAGCTCGATCGACCCGGACGTCTGATCGTTCGAGATCCAGCTGCCGGCGTCCGACAGCAGCCCCCAGGCGACGTCCGGCGCCGCCGCGACCGCGATCGCGCGCAGCAGCGAGGTCTTGCCGGAACCGTTGCGCCCCGCGAGCACCACCCAGCCAGGGCCGGGCAGCCGGAGGTCGACGGCGCGGGCGCCGCTGAAGCCGCGGATGTTCTCCAGCCGGACCCGCTCGATGTACATGGAGAAAGCTTAGTGCCTGTCGGCGGAGCTGAGATGTGGCCGGAACGGGACCATACGCGTGAACCCGCCCGGCCGAAGGCCCCGGGGGCGCCCTGTCCGCCTCTGTCGATCGCGGTCGCGGGTTCACAGACACTTACGACGGCGCGGACGTCACCTGGCCACCCGGAAGTGGGTCGCCATCACGAGCTCCATCACGGCGTGCGCCTTGGCGACGTCCACGGCCGGGAGCGCCCTGGACCGCGGCCATTCGTCGACGCCCCTCTCCTGCTGCGACGAAATCAGCAGCCGGACGTGCCCGCGCGAGGCGAGATTCCCGAACGGCGAGACGTACATGAGGAATTCGCTCTCGTCCTTGGTGCGAAGGGTGACTCCCGGATTCCCGCTGAACGAGTGCTGACGATGGTCTTTGAAGGTGCCCTTCGGATCCGCGTGCCACTCGCCGGGCGCGCCGCCGTTCGCGGTGACCCCGGCTTCGATCTGCACCCGATGGCGCGGTTCGACGAAGTAGCAGGAACCCGGCGTGGCGATCGGCTCGAACTCCGGCCCGAAGGTCTTCTTGACCGCATCCCGGAACACCGCGCACTCGACGTTCGGGTCGGCGGCGCCGGCGGCCAGGATCACCTCGGCTCCCGCGGGCACCTGGGCCTCGACCGCCGGATCGCAGGTCTCACCCTTGCTGGTGGAGACCCAGTTGGCGCAGGCACCGACGCGGGCGCTGTCCTGAGCGTCCGGCGGGTAGACGAGGTCGCGGGGCAGCTTCGCGGCTCCGGCGGTGGCGAAGTCTCGGAGGAGCCCGCAGTCCTTGCTCCGGCTCTGGATCCCCAGCTCGAACTGGACCGCGCGTTGGAAGCTGACCGGCACGGTGATCGCACAGCCGTCGACCGAGCCCTCGCGGCGGGACTCGACCTGGTAGGCCTTCACGCCACCGAGATCGACGACGGCTCCGTCGTTCCGGAGAGCCGCGTGGGCAGGGTCCACGTCCTGGACGTAGAGCAGGGCCATGTCTCCTCGGACGAGCGCGCACCGTTTCCTGCCGTACTTCACCTCCGGACGCGTGGTCGCCAGTGCGGCATCCAGCGGCTGCCGAAGCGCGTAGGTGACACGATCGATCAGCTCGCAGAAGTCGGTCGCGGCGAGAGCGGCGTCGACGGCTTGTTCGTCACGATCCGCGGGACGCGGTTGCTTGGGCTGCCATTTCGGAAACTGCGGTGGCGGCGGGGGCGTCTCCACGGAATCCGTACAAGCCGCCAGTAACCCGACGAGTACTGCGCCGAGAATCACTCTTTGAAACTTCATTACGCAGAGTGTGCAAATTCGACACCTGCTCCACCAGGAGGAACCCGGTTTCCTGAGGCAGGTTCACACGATTGATTTTCACGGATAGTCACCAGGTTCGCCGACGCTATTCAGCGGGGAGCGGGACTTTATGCAGCCGGGTTCACCGCCCCGGGAACCCTGGTAATCTTCCCGGCGTCGGATTACGCAGGGTGCATCGGGGAGACGCGCCTTGTAGCCACGGGAGGGGCAGATGACGACGGTGACTTCGGGGCGGCTTCGGCCATTCAGCGAGGAACGTTTCACGGCGCCAGGGGTGCATGGCCATGCCTGAGGGTTCGCCGACCTATGAACCGGGCCTGCGTTGGAGCGAGGTCGATCGCTTCCGGCCCAGCGGGGGTTCCTACGGGACGCCTGTTGCCCAAGGGGCGGGGTTCAAGTACGACGAGGCGACCCTCCACGAGCTGGTGAAAGAGTGGACTGACCTGGCCAAGGAGTACAGGGACGACCTCGCTGATGCGCGGATGATCGCCGTAGCCCGACCGCCGGGAATGGAATTCGCCAGTAGAGACAATGCCGCCATCACTCGGCAGTCCGGCGAAGCACTCGTGGCGGCCCTTGAGCAGCGTGTCGCCTACTGCGAGAACATGACCAAGAAGTACGTCACCGCTCTCGGCAAGTACGCAACCGCGGACGACCACGCAAAGACAGTCATCAACCAGCAGTCGAAGGGCATCGTCTGATGCGACGCACCATCCTTGTCCTCAGCGCGGCCACGCTCGCCCTCGCGGCCTGCTCGACTCCCACCACCAACGGCACACCCACGCCCACCAGTGGTGGAACAAGCCCGAACCCGTCGAACTCGACTCCTGGCGTACCCAAGGTCGAGCACCCGATCGACGTGGCACGGTTCAAAAAGGCCCCATGCGACGCTCTGACCAAAGTGCAGATCGAGGAACTCCTCGGCCCCGATACCGAAACCGTGCCGCGAGACGGTGGTGCTGGGCCTGCCTGCAGGTGGTCCATCCCTTCAACCAGTCGGCCTCTGATCGACGCAATCTTCGCTGACCTGCCGGACAGTGGCACCGCGAAGTTTTACGAAGGCAAGGGAACGACCTACAAACTTCTCGAGCCACTGGAACCGATCGACGGCTACCCGGTGACCGCATACGACGTCAACGACAATCGCGCCAAAGGTGACTGTTCGGTGGCGCTGGGAACCAGCGACACGCAAACCATCGGCATCTCCCTGGTTCAATCCGAAGCCAATGTCGGCACAAAGGATCCCTGTGCCGCCGCTCGTGAGGCCGCAGTCAGGGTGCTGGCCACCATCCGAGGGGGCAACTGATGCCGGCAGGCCCGATCACCGCTGCCCAGATCTACGAGCAGATCACCAAGGGTGAAGGCACCGGTTCGCTCTCCGAGGCTCAGCGTGCCGCCTTCGACCTGACCGCCAAGCACCACGAGCGCGCGCAGAAGCTCTCCGCGCTCACCCAGAAGACCATGGCCGGCTGGCAGGGTGGCGCCAGCGACGCGGCCGCCGACGCGACGAAGCCTGTTGTGGAAGCCGCGTACGACGACGCGATGCATCTGGCCGTGGCCCAGTCGGCGATCAGCGCGCAGATGGACGCGTTCGGCACGGCCAGGAACTCGGTCAAGCCGGTTCCGCCCGAGCAGCCCGCGCCGACGGCCGAGGACGTCAAGGCTGTCATGAGTGGCGGTCTGGTCGGCTACTGGAGCAAGGTCCAGGGGTATCAGGCCGACAGCCAGCACAACATCGACACCTTCGCGAGCTATCACTCCGCCAGCACCGCCAACGGTGACGAGCTGCCCGCCCAGTACGCGCAGCTCACCGACCCCGGCGGCAGCGTGACCCTGGACGAAGGCGGCGCCGGGAAGCCGGCGGTGAGGGGGTTCGGCGACGGCTCCGACGGACGCGAACACGGTGTCGGTGAGCCCTACCGAGGTCCGAGCGGTCCCGGCGGGCCGAGTGGCCCCAACGGGCCGAGTGCGCCCGGCGTAGCTGACAGCGGCCCGCAGCCTGGGCAAGGGCCCCAGCCGGGTCACCAACAGACCGGCGGGCAACAGCGGCCGGACGACGGGACCCGCGCGAATTCGTACACGCCGCCCCAGACCACTCCGGTCGTGCCGCCGGCGGCGAACCTCGACTTCGGGCCGACCGGCAAGCCGAACCCCACGTACAACACGCCCGGCGCTTTCCCGCCCGGGTACGGCCCGGGAACGACCGGGCCCACGCCGTACGGTCCGGGCACGGGTGGCAGGTCACCCGGAGTACCGAGCGGCGGCGGTTTCCGCGGACCAGGCGGGCCAGGCGGGCCCGGACAGCAGCCCGGCATGGGTGGCCGAAGCGGCGCCGGGATGCCCGGTGAGGGCGTGGCCGGTCGCGGTGCGGCGGGAGCAGCGGGCTCGACCGGTCGGGGCGGGGCGAACGGGATGCCGATGGCGCCCGGCGCCGCTCGCGGGAAGGGCGAGGAGGACAAGGAGAAGAAGGCTCCGGCGTACCTCCAGAACCCGGATCCCGACGAGACCTTCGGCGGTTACACCGAGAAGCCGATGCCGCCGGTGATCGGCGAGAAGAAGAAGTAGCACCACAGTCCCAGGGGAGGGAGGCACGTGGTGCTCGCGCGCCCGGTCGAGATCACGCTCGACACCTTGTTGACCGCGTTCCGTCACGCCGGCTGCGGAGATCCGCATCTGATCTTCGCGGGCGGGCTGCGCTATATCCCGCCGTCGTCGCGGAACGGCGAGGAAAGGGCGGCGTTCGAGGAGCTCGGCGGGCTCGGGTTCACCGAGGGCAAGCGGCTCACCAGCGACTTCGAGGACGTCCTGCACATACTCGACCGGCCGAACACCGAGTACTACGCGACGTTGCGAACCGAGACGGAGCAGTACAACGTGCTCGTCGCCGTACGCGGACGGGCCGCGGTGACCGCGATCTGCGAGGGGAATCGCGTGTGGCTGAAAGGCGTGCGGACCGCCGACCGCGCGGCGGCGCTCGTGATGAACCTGCCCGAGTACCCGCCGGCGCGGTTCGCCCCGTTCTCCTTGCCCCAGGACGACTTCAACGGCGACAGTGGGGACGGTCTCTACGACGAGCCCGAGTCCCGAAGCCGCGAAGCACGGCAGCTGGACGAGGTCTTCGAGCAGCCCTATTTCGGTGTCGGTTTCTTCGCCGCGGCCATGCGCCCTGACGGGGGAAAACGCACAGAGGCCACGGATGGCCTGTCCTATCTGGACCTCGACTCCGGACGGGTGGCCATGCACGTGAGCGGTTCTCCCCGGAACCGGTACATCACCGTCCTGCCCGGCGAACCCACGTTACTGGCCCAGAAAGTCGCCGCGCTGCGGGCAAGTCTCGACCACTGACTCGATCAGGCGCACCGACCGCGCCGGATCCAGCGCGACGGCGTCCACAGTGGACCGGAGGTAGGGCTCGACATCGCAGGGCCGGTGCAGGAACAGCCCGCATCGCCGATGTTCCAGGTACACCACCGGTGGGGCGTCGCCGAATTCCAGCAAAACATAAGCATCACCCGCATGTGCCCCGGCGGCGAACGGGATGACCCGGAGTTCGACGGTGGGCCGCTCCGCCATCGTGATGAGATGCCGAAGCTGATTCGCCATCACCCGCGGCCCACCGACCTGACGGTGCAGCGCCGCTTCGTCGATATACGCGACAAACCTCTTCTGCCCTGACAGTTTCTGCCGCACTCCCGGGGCCGCCGCCCTCGCGTAGGAGGGAGTCCACAGCAGATCGGGCAGGAGCGTTGCCCCGAAAGCGACGATCTTGGTGGCCTCCTTTTCGTACTGCGCGAGCGTTTCACTCTGGAAGGACGCGTCGGCGAACCACCACTGCCCGCTGTCGCGAGACAACGAGAGCAGGGCCTCTCGCCGCTCCCCGGTGACCTGATAGACCGCGAGCAGCGCCGACACCTCCTCGGCGGACGCCGCGCGGAGGCCGGTTTCGATCCGGCTGATCGTCGACTGGGACCACGCCAGTTTGTCGGCCACTTCGGTCGCGGCCAGTCTGGCGGCCTTCCGCGCGGCTCGCAGTCCGTCGGCGAGGGCCCTCGCCTGGGGTGTGGGTCTCGGCTTCGGCATCGCGACCACCCTGCCCGATGCGCTCGGGCAAGTCATTCCCCGAGCCGGGCGACCTCGTGCACGGCCGCGGAAATGGCACGGAAGTCCTTGCGCAGCAAGGCTCCATGGTTGCTCTCGACCTTCGCGCTCACCTTGATGTTCGGATTGCGCGCGGTCACACCGTCGAGACTCGTCCGGATCTTTTCCTGCTCGTCTTCCTTGCTGCCGAACGAGGTTCCCGACGCGACCACGTATCGCGTCGGGACGGTGATGCCGTCGAGCACCGGGCCCAGCTCGGCCTCCCGCGAGAGCTTGCCTAGTTCGATGTTGCTCTCCGCCTGCTCGGCGGCGGACATCCGCGGGGTCAGCCCGGTCGGGCGCAGCAGCGGCATGACCAAATTGAGGCGCTTGAACAGCTTCCGGATCCGCTGTTCCATGGCGTCGTCCATCCAGTCGTACGGGAACGCGCCGTCGACCAGGACCGCGCCGATGGTCCGTTCCGGGTTCCTGGCCGCCCAGTGCGCCGCGACGACCGCGCCGTAGGACCAGCCCACCACGACGGCCCGCTTCACTTCCCGGGCTTCGAGGACCGCGTCGACATCGCGAACGGCCGCCTCGAAGGAGTAGTCGGACGATCGCTTCGACTTGCCGCGGGCACGTTCGTCGTAGGTGATGTGGCGGAGGTCCGAGCCCAGGTCGGCGAGGATCCGCCGCCAGTAGCCCTGGGTCGCGAACTGGCCGTTGAGGTAGACGATCGGGATGCCGGGGCCACCGGAGTCGGTGACGGCCAGCGCGGTGTCTTCGACGGGGAGCATCCCGGTCCAGGTAGAGGAAGTCATGAGGGAACTATCGAGGTGCGGCCTGACACCGCTCTGACGTCGCCCTGACACGAAAAAGCCCCCTCACGTCAGCGAGGGGGCCTTCCGCGAAACCGGACTACTTGAGGGCGAAACCGCCGGAGCCCGCCCAGTCGAGGGCGAACGCCGGGAGCAGGCCGAGCACCAGCGTGACGATGACGCCGAGCGTGATCGCCGTGGTGGTGAACGCTCCGGGCACGGTGACGGTCGGACCGTCGGGGGCGGGCTCGGAGAAGTACATCAGCACGATCACGCGCAGGTAGAAGAACGCGGCGACGGCGCTGAAGATCAGAGCGACGACGACCAGCGGCGCCATCCCGTCGGACAGTGCCGCCGAGAACACCACGAACTTCCCGACGAAACCACTGGTCAGCGGGATACCGGCCAGCGCGAGCAGCAGGAAGGTGAACACACCGGCCAGTACCGGAGACCGCTTCGCCAGCCCCGCCCAGGCGGACAGGTGCGTCGCCTCGCCGTTCGAGTCCCGCACCAGCGAGACGACACCGAACGCGGCGAGCGTGGTGAAGCCGTAGGCCAGCAGGTAGAACAGCGTGCTCGACAGGCCTTCCTCGGTCATCGCGATCGCACCCACGAGCAGGAACCCGGCGTGCGCGATGGACGAGTAGGCGATCATGCGCTTCACGTCGGTCTGCGTCAGGCCCAGCACCGCGCCGATCAGCATCGAGATGATCGCGACGCCCCAGAGCACGCCGCGCCATTCCCAGCTCGTCGACTCGAACGCCACCTGGAACACCCGCAGGATCCCGCCGAACGCGGCGACCTTGGTGCAGGCGCCCATGAACGCGGTGACCGGGGTCGGCGCGCCCTGGTAGACGTCCGGGGTCCAGGTGTGGAACGGACCGACCGAACCCTTGAACAGCAGGCCGACCGCGAGCAGCCCGAGCCCGGCGAACAGCAGCGTGTCCGAGCGGTCCGAACCGGCGGCGGCGTTGGCGATGTCCGACAGCTTCACGGAGTTCGCGTAGCCGTAGAGCAGCGCGAGACCGTAGAGGAAGAACGCCGACGAGAAGGCGCCGAGCAGGAAGTACTTGACCGCGGACTCCTGCGAGAGCAGGCGACGACGGCGGGCGAGACCGCACATCAGGTACAGCGGCAGGCTCAGCACCTCGAGCGCGATGAACATGGTGAGCAGGTCGTTGGCCGCGACGAACGCCATCATGCCGCCGAGCGCGAACAGCGTCAGCGGGAAGACCTCGGTCTGCATCCCGGTGGTGCCGACCTGCGCGCGGTCCTGGACCGTGCCGGGGCGAATACCGGCCTGCGCGACGAAGGCGCCGCCCGGCTCGACCGAGCGATCCGCGATCAGCAGCAGCGCGCCCAGCGCGAGCGCCAGCAGCGTGCCCCACAGGAACAGCGACGGCCGATCGACGGCGATGGCGCCGCTGAAGGTCGTGATGCCGCCCTTCGGCGCGGAAGTGCTGGCGTACCAGGCGAGGAAGACGCCCGCCGCCCCGATCCCGACCAGGGACAGGAAGACCTGCGACGGCCACCGCATGTGCTTGGGCAGGAAGGCTTCGAACAGCACGCTGACACACGCGGCCCCGAGGATGATCAGGATCGGCGTGACGGCGAAGTAGTCGATCGACGGCACCGTCAGCGGTGGCGCCTGGGTCAAGAAGTGCACGGTTTACCTGCCTCCCTGCACGGTGTCTTCCAGGAGGGCGCATCCGCGTTCACGTAGACAGACCTTCGGCCTGCCTCCATGAACGCGGGCCCTTCGGGCGAAAGCGCCCTCGGACTTGGTCATTTCGCGCCTCCAACATTCACGCTCTGCGCATCCAGCGACGACATGGTCTGCTGCACCGACGGGGTGATCGTGTCGAGCACCGGCTTGGGGTAGAACCCGAGCGCGATGATCAGCACGACCATCGGCGCCAGGATCGCGATCTCCTTGCCGCCGAGGTCCTTGATGGCTTTGGTCGCCCCGAGTTCGGGGGCGATCGCCGTACCCGGTCCACCGCCCGCCGCCATCAGGGCGTCACCGCGGACGGGGCCCTGCATGACGCGCTGGTAGAGCCAGAGCACGTACGCCGCGGCCAGCACCATGCCGACCGTCGCGATGATCGTGTACACCGGGTAGTCCACAAAGGACCCCAGCAGCACCAGGAACTCACTGATGAAGGAGTTCGTGCCGGGCAGGGACAAGGTGGACAGACCGGCGATGAGCAGCATCCCGCCGAGTAGCGGGGTCACCTTCGCCATGCCGCCGTAGTCGGAGATCCGCGTGGACCCGCCGCGCATCACGATCAGGCCGACGACCACGATCAGCATGCCGGTGGCGAGGCTGTGGTTCAGCATGTACGACACCGAGCCGACCATCGCCTGCTCGTTGAAGGTGAAGATGCCCAGCGCGATGAACCCGAAGTGGGCGATCGACACGTAGGCGATGAAGCGCTTCATGTCGCGTTGCCCGGCCGCGAGGATCGAGCCATAAAGGACACCGGCGACGGCGAGCACCAGCACCCATGGCGCGAGTTCCTTGCTGGCCTCCGGGAACATCGGGAGGCAGTAGCGCAGGAACCCGAATGTGCCAACCTTGTCCAGCACACCGACCAGCAGGACCGCGACGCCGATGGGCGCCTGGCCCGCGGCGTCCGGCAGCCAGGTGTGGAACGGCACCAAAGGGGCCTTGATCGCGAACGCGAGGAAGAACCCGATGAACAGCCAGATCTGGGTACCCAGCGGAGCGTCGCGGACGACCGTGACGAGCGTTTCCCAGTCGAAGGTGCCCTTGCCGAGCTCGTCCGACGCCAGCGAGTACGCCCCGATCGCCGAGGCCAGCATGATCAGGCCGCCGAGGAACGAGTACAGGAAGAACTTGACCGCCGCGTACTGCCGGTTCGCGCCGCCGTAGCCGCCGATCAGGAAGTACATCGGGATCAGCATGATCTCGAACAGCACGTAGAACAGGAAGACGTCGGTCGCGGCGAACACCGCGATGGTCAGCGCCTCCTGCACCAGGATCAGTGACAGGAACCCGCCCGCCGAGCGCCCGGCCGGGAGCTTGTCGGTGAGGCCCAGCGCGCCGACCACGATCGGCACCAGCAGGCCGATGACCGCGATCATCACCAGCGCGATGCCGTCGATGCCGAACGAGATGTGGATGCCGAAGTTCGGGATCCAGTCCATCGAGGACTTCTGCTGGATCCGGTCCCCGGCCGGCGAATAGCTCGCCCACATCGGGATCACCAGCAGGAACGTCAGGAGCGACACCACGAGCGCGGTGAGCGTCGCCAGCCTGTCGTTTTTCTTCATCCCGGCGACGACCGCCGCACCGAGCAGCGGCAGCAGGATGGATGCGAGAACCCAGGTCATCAGGAGAACCTCACCAGCAGGAGTGCCGCCAGAAGCAGGAATGTGCCGCCCAGCATGGACAGTGCGTACGAGCGGACGAAGCCGGTCTGCAGGCGGCGCAGGCGCCCGGATCCGCCGCCGAGCGCGGCGGCGAGGCCGTTGACCGCGCCGTCGACCCCGCGGTTGTCCACGTAGACCAGCGCGCGGGCGAGCCAGGTGCCCGGGCGGGCGACCAGCGTCTCGTTCAGGGTGTTGCCGTACAGGTCGTTGCGCGCGGCCTTGACCACGGCCGAGACCCGTTCGGGGCGTTCCACCGGAACGTCCTTACGGCCGACGAAGAGCCACGCCGCCGCCGCGCCGAGCACGGACAGCGCCACGGTGAGGAACGGGACCAGCGCGTGCGGGATGACGCTGTGGCCACCCTCTTCGAGTGGACCGACCACCGGCGCCAGCCATTCCGCGAACCGGTCGCCGAGCGCGAAGAACGCACCGGCGCCGATCGAGCCGATCGCCAGGATGATCATCGGCCACTTCATGATCGCGGGAGACTCGTGCGGGTGGAAGTCGCGCCCGTCGCTGGACTTGATCTCCTTCCAGCGTTCCTTGCCGAAGAAGGTCATCACCATCAGGCGCGTCATGTAGAACGCGGTGAGCCCGGCGCCGAGCAGTGCCGCGCCACCCATCACCCAGCCGCGCCAGCCGCCCTGGCTCAGCGCCGCTTCGATGATCGCGTCCTTGGTGAAGAAGCCCGAGAGCGGCGGGATGCCGATCAGCGCCAGGTAGCCGAGGGCGAAGGTCCAGAAGGTGACCGGCAGGTGCTTGCGCAGCCCGCCGAACTTCCGCATGTCGACCTCGTCGTTCATGGCGTGCATGACCGAACCGGCCCCGAGGAACAGCCCGGCCTTGAAGAAACCGTGCGCGACCAGGTGCATGATGCCGAGCGCGTAGGCGATCGGCCCGAGGCCGACGGCGAGCATCATGTACCCGATCTGGCTGACCGTGGAGTACGCCAGGACCTTCTTGATGTCGTCGTAGGCGCAACCGATGATGCACCCGATCAGGAGCGTGACCGTACCGACGAGCGTGACGATCAGGCGGCCGTCCGGGGTGGCGTTGAAGATCTCGTGCGCGCGGGCGACCAGGTAGACGCCGGCGGTGACCATCGTCGCCGCGTGGATGAGGGCCGAGACCGGGGTCGGGCCCTCCATCGCGTCCGGAAGCCAGGCCTGCAGCGGGAACTGACCGGATTTACCGCAGGCGCCCAGCAGCAGCAGGATCGCGATCGCGGTGACCGCGCCGGTCGGGATCTGGCCGACGGCGCCGAAGACCTCGGCGTAACCGGTGCTCCCGACGTACTTGAACATCAGGAAGATCGCCAGCGCGAGCCCGACGTCACCGACGCGGTTCATCAGGAACGCCTTCTTCGCCGCGGTGGCAGCGGACGGACGGTCCTGGTACCAGCCGATGAGGAGGTACGAAGCGAGACCCACGCCTTCCCAGCCGAGGTACAGCGTCACGAAGCTGTTGCCCAGCACCAGGATCAGCATCGAGGCGACGAACAGGTTGAGGTACGCGAAGAACCTCGACCGGTCACGGTCCTCGGCCATGTAGCCGATCGAGTAGAAGTGGATCAGCATGCCGACGCCGGTGATCAGCAGCACGAACGTCAGCGAAAGCGCGTCGATCCGGAGCCCGAAGTCGACCTGCAGCGCCGAAACCGGGATCCACGAGAACAGTTTGACGTCCGCGGTGGCCTCCGTGTCGGCCGTGAAGAACAGGATCAGGCCGTACACAAAGGACAGTGAGACGGTCGCGCTGCCGAGGAGGTGTCCCCAGCCCCTGGCCCGCTTGCCCGCCAGCAAAAGAATAAGGGCGCCGAGAGCCGGGAAGGCCACCAGCAGCCACGATGATGCGGTCACTCTCGGTGCTCCCTAGTACTTCAGCAGGTTGGTGTCGTCGACCGAGGCCGAACGCCGGGTGCGGAAGATCGCCATGATGATCGCGAGCCCCACCACGACCTCCGCGGCGGCCACGACCATCACGAAGAACGCCATCACCTGGCCGTCCAGCGACCCGTTGATCCGGGCGAACGTGACCAGGGACAGGTTCGCCGCGTTCAGCATCAGCTCGATGCACATGAACACGACGATCGCGTTGCGGCGCACCAGCACCCCGACCGCGCCGATGGCGAACAGCAGCGCGGACAGGAGCAGGTAGTACGTCGGGGTCATTCCTTCTCCCCTTCAGGCTTGCCGACCAGAGCGTGGGCGTCGGGGCCGTCTTCCGTCCCGGCGACCTGCTTACGCTCGTTTTCCAGCTGTGCGGCCGAAGTCGACTCGATGATCTCCGAGAGCGACTCCCTGGCGATCGAGCCGTCGGGCAGCAGCGCCGGGGTGGCGACCGAGTTGGCCGTGGCGAAGACACCCGGTCCGGGCAGCGGCGAAGGCCGGTCGTGCTTGCCGGTGAACCGGTCGACGACGAGTTCCTTCTGGTTCTTCTTGCCGCCCTTGGCGTGCCGGTCGGTGAACGCGAGCACCATCGCGCCGAGCGCGGCGGTGATCAGCAGCGCCGAGGTGAGCTCGAACGGGAACAGGTACTTGGTGAAGATCAGCCGTCCCAGCCCGCCGGGCCCGCCGCCGTCGACGTTCGCCGGGTCGACCGGCAGGGCCGGGGTCACGTTGGCCATCGCGCGGGCGAGACCCGCGGCGAGCAGCCCGCCGACACCGATGCCGAGCAGGGTCGCCATGACCCGCTGTCCGCGCAGTACTTCGACGACCGAGTCGGAACTCTCCCGGCCGACCAGCATCAGCACGAACAGGAACAGCATCATGATCGCGCCGGTGTAGACGATGATCTGCGTGAAGCCGAGGAACGGCGCCTGCTGGATCATGTACAGCGCGCCGAGGCACAGCATCGTGAGCACCAGCCACAGCGCCGAGTGCACGGCGTTGCGGGAGAAGATCATGCCGAGCCCGCCGAGCAGCGCGAGCGGGCCGAGCACCCAGAACGCGATGGTCTCGCCGGTGGTGATCCCGGCCGAAACGTCCGTCTGCGCGAGGAAAGCCGTGATCACTGGACCGGCTCCTTCGGCTCAGCGGGCTTCCGTGCGAGTTCCGGGCCGTTGACGTAGTAGTCCTGCTCGTTGTCGCCCAGCCGCATCGGGTGCGGCGGCTGCTCCATGCCGGGCAGGAGCGGCGCGAGGAGGTCTTCCTTGGTGTAGATCAACCGCTGCCGGTCGTCGTCGGCCAGCTCATAGAAGTTGATCATCGTCAGGGACCGGGTCGGGCAGGCCTCGACGCACAACCCGCAGCCGATGCAGCGCAGGTAGTTGATCTGGTAGTCGGCGCCGTACCGCTCACCGGGCGAGTACCGCGCCTCTTCGGTGTTGTCGCCGCCTTCGACGAAGATCGCGTCCGCCGGGCAGGCCCACGCGCACAGCTCGCAGCCGACGCATTTCTCCAGCCCGTCCGGATGCCGGTTGAGCTGGTGCCTGCCGTGGTAACGCGGAGCCGCGGGGGCGCCCGCCTCCGGGTACTCCTCGGTGGCGACCTTCTTGAACATCATGCCGAAGGTGACACCGAAACCCTTGATGGGATCAAACATCCCCATCGCCGGCCTCCCTTCCACTGGAAACCGCCGCGGGCTTGCGCTTGGCAGCCCGGGCTTCGGCCTTCGCGAGGGCCTTCTGACGCGGGGTCTTCTCCGGGACCTGCAGGTCCAGCGGCGGCACGGGGAATCCGCCGCCGGTCACCGGGACGTAGTCGTCGTCCGGGACCTTCTTGTCCGGGATCAGGAAGCTCAGGATGACGACGAAGAGGATGAGCGCGCCGCCACCGAAGAGGATCTGCGGGGTGGACAGGCCACCCGAGTTCTTGATCGCGCGGACCGTGACGATCACGACGATCCAGACCAGGTTGACCGGCACCAGGACCTTCCAGCCCAGGCGCATGAACTGGTCGTACCGCAGCCGCGGCAGCGTGCCGCGCAGCCAGATGAAGCCGAACAGCAGGATGAACAGCTTGGCGGTGAACCAGATCAGCGGGAGCCAGCCCTGGTTCAGCGCGTGGTCCGCGCCGACGAACGGGAACTTCCAGCCACCGAGGAACAACGTGGTCGCGAACGCCGAAACGATCACCATGTTGACGTACTCGGCGAGGAAGAACATCGCGAACTTCATCGAGCTGTACTCGGTGTGGAAACCGCCGACCAGCTCGGATTCGGCCTCGGGGAGGTCGAACGGCGCGCGGTTGGTCTCGCCGACCATGGAGATCAGGTAGATCACGAAGCTCGGCAGCAGCAGGTAGAAGTACCAGCCGGTCTGCTGCGACTCGACGATCGCCGACGTCGACATCGAACCCGCGTAGAGGATGACGCCCACGATGGACAGACCCATCGCGATCTCGTAGGAGATCACCTGAGCCGCGCTTCGCAGTCCACCGAGCAGCGGATACGGCGAGCCGGACGACCAACCGGCCAGCACCAGGCCGTACACGCCGATCGAGGAGCAGGCGAGGATCACCAGCACGCCGACCGGCAGATCGACCAGCTGGAGCGTGGTCCGCTCACCGAAGATCGAGACCACCGGGCCGAACGGGATCGCGGCCAGCGCGATCAACGCCGGCACCGCGGAGATCACCGGCGCGAGGAAGTACACCTTGCGGTCGGCGGTGTCCGGGATGATCTGTTCCTTGAACGGCAGCTTGATCGCGTCCGCGAGGGACTGCAGGTAGCCGCCGGGGCCGACCCGGTTGGGGCCGGGACGGTTCTGCATCCGGCCGACCGCTTTCCGCTCCCAGACGATCAGGAAGATCGTCAGGATCGGGCCGATCAGCAGGATGACGACCGTCTTGATCAGGATCAGCCACAACGGGTCGTCGGCCAGCAGCGCCGCCCGCTCGGCGGCGTCCGGCATCTGGCTGAGCAACGGAGTCACTTCTCACCTCCGGTGAGGTTGACGGCCGAACCGTGCCCCGCGCCGAGAGAGGCGCGGACGGCCGAGCCGTCGGAGTTGCCCGGGAGCCACACGACGCCGTCCGGCAGGTCCGCGACCTCGATCGGCAACGTGATGGAACCGCGTTCGGTGGAGACCTTCACGGTCTTGCCCAAGCCTTCGGCGGTCTTCGCCGAGAGCTTGGCGACGACCTCGCGCTGCGTGCCCTTGAGATGCGGCTCGCCGTCCTGCAGCGAACCGTTGTCGATCAGCTGCCTCCAGGTGGCGAGGAGAGCCTGACCGTTCCCTGTCTCCGGACGTGCGATGAAAGCGTCCTTCATTGCGAAATCTGCAATGAAAGCGTCCTTCATCTCACGGGCGGGCAGCTTCGCCAGATCGGCGGCCGAAGCGGCCGGGGTCTGTGTGAAGATGTCCGCGTCCATCTCGACGGCGAGGGTGTCGAGCACCCGGCAGTCCGGCAGGGCGCCGGTGCCTTCGAGGGTGACGGCGAACTCGCGGCGGCGGCCTTCCCAGTTCAGGTAGCTGCCCGCCTTCTCGACCGCCGGGGCGATCGGGAGGACGACGTCCGCGTGCTCGGTGACCCCGCTGTGCCGCAGTTCCAGGCTCACCACGAACTTCGCGTTCTCGAGCGCGCGGCGGGCCAGATCCGGGTCCGGCAGGTCGTCCGGGTCGACGCCGCCGACCAGCAGGCCGTCGATGTCCTGACCCGAAGCGGCCTTGAGGATGGCGGTGGTGTCGCGGCCCTCCGTGGCGGGAAGTGTGACGCCCCAAGCCTTTTCGACCTCGGCGCGAGCCTCGGCGTCGGTGACCGAGCGACCACCGGGCAGCAACGTCGGCGCCGCGCCCGCCGCCAGGGCACCGCGTTCACCCGCGCGACGCGGGATCCACGCGAGCCGGGCGCCGGTGCGCTCCACCAGCCGGTGCAGGGCCGAGAACAGGCCAGGGACCTCGGCGGCACGCTCGCCGACGAGGATCACGGCCCCTTCCGAGGCCAGTGCCTGGTCGACGTCCTGCGCGTGCTGCGCGATGCCGTCGATCGCGGCGGCTTCGGAACCCGGCGCGCAGGCCAGCAGTTCGCCGAAGGTCTTGCGGACCGACGAGGTGGTCCACTGTCCCAAGTGGACGACGCGGGTGCGGTTCTTGCGGGCCGCCTTGCGCAGCCGCAGGAACACGATCGGCGCCTCGTCCTCCGGCTCGAACGCGACGCACAGCACCGTGCGCGCCCGCTCGATCTCGCCGAACGTGACGCCGCTTTCCGGTGTCGTCCCGACCACGTGCGACGCGAGGAAGCCCAGCTCCTCGGCCGAGTGCGGGCGGGCGCGGAAGTCGATGTCGTTGGTGCCCAAGGCGATCCGCGCGAACTTCGAGTACGCGTACGCGTCCTCGACGGTCAGGCGGCCACCGGTCAGCACCGCGGCGCCCTTGCCGTCGCGTGCCTTGGCCAGCCCTTCGGCGGCCGCGCGCAGCGCGTCGGTCCAGGAAGCCTCTTCCAGCACGCCGTCGGCGTTGCGGATGAGCGGGCGGCGGATGCGGTCGTCCGCGGTCGAGTAACGGAACGCGAACCGGCCCTTGTCGCAGAGCCACTCTTCATTGACCTCGGGGTCGTCGCCCGCGAGCTTCCGCATGACCTTGCCGCGGCGGAAGTCGGTCCGCTCGGCGCAGCCGGACGAGCAGTGCTCGCACACGCTCGGCGAGGACACCAGGTCGAACGGCCGCGAACGGAACCGGTACGCGGCCGAGGTCAGCGCGCCGACCGGGCAGATCTGGATGACGTTGCCGGAGAAGTACGACTGGAACGGCTGCCCCGACGTGGTCCGGGAAGCCAGGTCCAGCACGTCCGCGGTCTCGGCGGTGCCGATCTGCTGGTGGGCACCGCGTTCGAGCAGCTCGATGAACGGGTCGCCGGCGATCTCGCGGGAGAACCGGGTGCAGCGCTGGCAGAGCACGCACCGCTCGCGGTCCAGCAGGACCTGCGAGGAGATCGGCAGCGGCTTCGGGAACGTCCGCTTCGTGTCGACGAAACGGGAGTCCGCGCGGCCGTGCGCGAGCGCCTGGTTCTGCAGCGGGCACTCGCCGCCCTTGTCGCAGATCGGGCAGTCCAGCGGGTGGTTGATGAGCAGCAGCTCCATCACACCCTGCTGGGCCTTGTCCGCGACGGCCGAGGTCAGCTGGGTCTTCACGACCATGCCGTCGGCGACCGTCATGGTGCACGAGGCCTGCGGCTTCGGCATCGGACGGCCGCCCATTTCGACCTCGACCAGGCACTGGCGGCAGGCACCCGCCGGGTCGAGCAGCGGGTGGTCGCAGAAGCGCGGGATGACCGTGCCGAGCCGTTCGGCGGTGCGGATCAGCAGCTCGCCCTTGGGCGCGATGACCTCTTCACCGTCGATGACCAGCTTGACGTGGCCTTCGGGGACCGGGGTGTCCTCTGTGGACGTCCCGGGCTTGTCGGGTGCGATCGTCATGCCTGCGCCCCCACCAATTCGCGCTTGTTTGCCTGACACAACGCGAGGAACTCCTCGCGGAAGTACTTGATGCCGCTCTGGATCGGCGAGACCGCGCCGTCGCCGAGGGCGCAGAACGAGCGGCCGAGGATGTTGTCGCAGACGTCGAGCAGGGTGTCGATGTCCTCCTCGGTGCCCTTGCCCTCGACCATGCGCTCCAGGATCTGCGCCAGCCAGTACGTGCCCTCGCGGCACGGCGTGCACTTGCCGCAGGACTCGTGCTCGTAGAACTGCGTCCACTTCATCACGGCCCACGGCACGGAAACGGTCTCGTTGAAGACCTGCACGGCCGTCGTGCCCAGCATCGACCCGGCTTCCGCCGCGCCTTCGAAGTCCAGGGGAACATCGAGGTGCTCGGCGGTGAACATCGGCGTGGACGAACCACCCGGCGTCCAGAACTTCAGCGGGATGCCGTCCTTCATGCCGCCCGCCATGTCGAGCAGCTCGCGCAGCGTGGTGCCGAGCGGGCATTCGTACTGGCCGGGCTTCTCGACGTGGCCGGAGATCGAGTAGATCTTCGGGCCGGGCGACTTCTCGCGGCCCATCTCGCGGAACCAGCTCGAGCCACCGTTGACGATGTACGGCGCGCTGGCGATGGTCTCGACGTTGTTGACCGTCGTCGGCGCGGCGTAGAGACCCGCGGCGGCCGGGAACGGCGGCTTGAGCCGCGGCTGGCCGCGACGGCCTTCCAGCGAGTCCAGCAGCGCCGTCTCCTCGCCGCAGATGTACGCCCCGGCGCCCGCGTGCACGGTGATGTCGAGGTCGAATCCGGAGTCGAGGATGTTCTTGCCGAGGTAGCCCGCTTCGTACGCCTCGCGCACGGCCGCGTTGAGACGGCGGATGCAGTGCAGTGCCTCACCGCGGACGTAGATGAAGCAGTGGTGCGAACGCATGGCGTACGAGGCGATGATGCAGCCCTCGATCAGCGAGTGCGGGTCCGCCATCATCAGCGGGATGTCCTTGCAGGTGCCCGGCTCGCCCTCGTCGGCGTTGATGACGAGGTAGTGCGGCTTGTCCTCGTTCGGCGGCATGAAGGACCACTTGATGCCGGCCGGGAAGCCCGCGCCGCCACGGCCGCGGAGGCCGGAGTCCTTGACCAGCTGGACGATCTGCTCGGGAGTGGCCTTGAGCGCCTTGCGGATCGCGGTGTAGCCCTCGAGGGCTTCGTAGGACTGGATCGTCCAGGAGTTGGGCGAAAGCCAGCGCTTCGTGAGGACCGGGGTGATGGGATCGGCCATTACTTCTTCTCCACTTCGGGGAGCGGAACGTCCTTCATGGCGGGAGCGGTCCAGCCGCGGTCCTGCGCGACCTGCGCTCCCCGCAGGGTTTCGACGGCCTGCGAAGGACCGTCGACGTCCGTGCGGTACTGCTGCGCGTCCTCCGGGAAGAACCCGGCGAGCTGCAGTTCGGCGCCCTTGAAGTTCGTCAGCGGCGCGCCGCGCGTCGGGGCCGGCTTCTTGCCCGCCTGCAACGCGTCGACCAGCGCGACGGCCTTTTCCTCGGTCTGGTTGTCGAAGTACTCGTAGTTGACCTGGATGACCGGGGCGAGGTCACAGGCCGCGAGACATTCGGCGTGCTCCAGCGTGATCGAGCCGGGCTCGTTCGGCGTACCCGCGGTCTCGTTGTGCCCCAACGGCTTCTCTTCGGAACCGAGATGCGTCTGGAGCTTCTTGTAGATCGCGTCGCCGCCCATGGCCGCGCAGAGGGTGTTGGTGCAGACGCTCACCAGGTGCTCGCCGCACGGGCGGCGCTTGTACATGGTGTAGAACGTCGCGACCGCGCTGACCTCGGCGTCGGACAGGTCCAGGTTCCGCGCGCAGAAGGCGATGCCCTCCTGGCTCACGTAACCCTGCACCGACTGCACCAGGTGCAGCATCGGCAGCAGCGCCGACCTCGACTGCGGATACCGCGAGATCAGGTTCTGGGCCTTGGCGTAGGTGTCGGCGTCGAAGATGTCTTCGAGCTTCGCGTTCTCCAGGATCCCCTCCGCCTCGGCGGGATCCGGCGCGATCGCGATCACGTCGACGTCACCACCGGCGGCGATATGGGTCTGCTCGGCCAGGCTGGTGCCGGGCTCGGGCGTCGGTGTCGTTCCGGGCTGGGTGCTCAACGGTCCACTCCCCCCATGACGGGGTCGATCGAGGCGATGGCGGCGATCACGTCCGCCACCAGGCCGCCTTCGGCCATCGCGGGCATCGACTGCAGGTTCACGAAGCTCGGTTCGCGCACGTGGACCCGCAGGGGCCTGGTGCCGCCGTCGGAGACCAGATGCACGCCGAGTTCGCCGCGCGGCGATTCCACCGACGTGTAGGTCTGGCCCGGCGGGACCTTGAAGCCCTCGGTGACCAGCTTGAAGTGATGGATCAGCGATTCCATCGACTGGCCCATGATCTTGCGGACGTGCTCGAGCGAGTTGCCCATGCCGTCGCTGCCGATCGAGAGCTGCGCCGGCCAGGCGACCTTCTTGTCCTCGACCATGACCGGGCCCGGTTCGAGCTTCTTCAGGCACTGCTTGATGATCCGCAGGCTCTGGTGCATCTCCTCGACGCGCAGCAGGTAGCGCGCCCAGCAGTCCGCCTCGGTCGAGGTCGGGATGTCGAACTCGAACTCGTCGTAGCGGGAGTACGGCTCGGTCTTGCGCATGTCCCATGGGAGACCGGCGCTGCGCAGCACCGGGCCGGTGACACCGAGCGCGAGGCACGCGTCGACCGGCAGGTACCCGACACCCTTGAGCCGGTTGCGCCAGATCGGCTGACCGGTGAAGAGCTTGTCGTACAAGGGAAGCCGCTCGTCCATCGTCTTGACGAACGCGCTGACGACCTCTTGGTAGTCGTCCGGCATGTCCTGCGCGAGACCGCCGGGGCGGATGAACGCGTGGTTCATCCGGAGACCGGTGAGGTGCTCCAGCAGGTGCAAGACCTCTTCGCGCTCACGGAAGCCGAGCGTCATCGCCGTGGTGGCACCGAGTTCCATCCCGCCGGTGGCGATGTAGACCAGGTGCGAACCGATGCGGTTGATCTCCAGCAGCATCACGCGCAGCAGCTCGGCGCGGCGCGGGGCCTGGATGCCGAGCAGCTTCTCGACACCGAGGCAGTACGCCATCTCGGTCGAGAGCGGGGCGAGGTAGTCCATGCGCGTCACGAAGGTGACGCCCTGGGTCCACGTGCGGTATTCGCAGTTCTTCTCGATCCCGGTGTGCAGGTAGCCGATGACCGAGCGGAGCTGCGTGACGGTCTCGCCCTCCATCTCCAGCACGAGCCGGAGCACGCCGTGCGTCGACGGGTGCTGCGGGCCCATGTTGATGACCATGCGCTCGTCGTGGCGGGAGTCCTCGATGAGGTCTTCCCAGTCACCGCCGGAAACGGTGTAGACGCGGCCTTCGGTCGTGTCGCGGGAGTCGGCTTCGGGAACTTCGGTTGCTTCGTCGTGAATGCTCACGAGTACGACCTCCGCTGGTCCGGCGGCGGGATCTCCGCGCCCTTGTATTCGACCGGGATCCCGCCGAGCGGGTAGTCCTTGCGCTGGGGGTGGCCGTCCCAGTCGTCCGGCATGAGGATGCGGGTCAGCGCCGGGTGGCCGTCGTAGACGATGCCGAACATGTCCCAGGCCTCCCGCTCCTGCCAGTCGGCCGTCGGGTAGACCCCGACCAGCGACGGGACGTGCGGGTCTTCGATGTCGAGGGTGACTTCGAGCCGGATGCGGCGGCGGTAGGTCATCGACGTGAAGTGGTAGACCGAGTGCAGCCGCTGCGGGACGTCGACGCCGTAGTCGACGCCGGACACCGAGCTGAGCAGTTCGAAGCGGAGACCGGCGTCGTCGCGCAGGACCTTGGCGATCTCGACGAGGTGCTCGCGGGAGACGTAGAAGGTGATCTCGCCGCGGTCGACCGTGGTCTGCTGGATCGCGTTCGCCGGGATCTTGTTGTCCGCCAAGGCCGCGTAGAACTCGTCGGCGAATTCGTCGAACCAGCCGCCGTACGGACGCTCCGCCGGGGGAGGGCTGTACGCGGGGAGGCGGACGCCGCCGTAACCGGAGGTGTCGCCGGTGCCGCGCACGCCGAACATGCCCTGGCGCTCTTTACCGGTGACGACCGGCTCGGCCGGGCGGACGCCCTGCGGCTCGAGGCCGCCTTCGGGCCGTTCGGCGCTGGACTGCTCGCCGCCCGTCTCGGGGACTTCGGGGGTGTTGTCTTCGGGCACGTCGCTCACTTCTTCGCGTACTTGATCGAGGAGGCGATCAGCTCGGTGCGCTCACCGCTGGCGGCGCGGATCGCGGCCCGGCGGGCGTTGATCGGCTCGTCCTGGATCTTGGCGTGCAGCTTCAAAATCGCGTCGAGCAGCATCTCGGGGCGCGGCGGGCAGCCGGGGAGGTACATGTCGACCGGGACGATGTGATCGACGCCCTGCACCACGGCGTAGTTGTTGAACATCCCGCCGGACGAGGCGCAGACGCCCATCGCCAGCACCCACTTGGGCTCGGCCATCTGGTCGTAGATCTGGCGGAGCACCGGCGCCATCTTCTGCGTGACGCGGCCGGCGACGATCATCAGATCCGCCTGGCGCGGCGTCGCGCTGAAGCGCTCCATGCCGAAGCGGGCGATGTCGTAGCGGGAACCGCCGACGGTCATCATCTCGATCGCGCAGCAGGCGAGACCGAAGGTGGCGGGCCACATCGAGTTCTTGCGCGCCCAGTTGACCAGGCCTTCGAGGCTGGCGAGCAGGATGCCGTTGGGGAGTTTTTCTTCGAGGCCCATGCTTCTCTAGTTCCAATCCAGGCCGCCGCGACGCCACACGTAGGCGTACGCGAAACCGACCGTCGCGATGAACAGCACGATCTCCACCAGGCCGAACATGCCCAGCGCGTCCGCGGAGACCGCGAACGGGTAGAGGAAGACCATCTCGATGTCGAACAGGATGAACAGCATCGCGGTGATGTAGTACGCGACCGGCATCCGGCCGCCGCCGACGACCGGCTGCGGCGACGGTTCGATACCGCATTCGTAGGCCGCGAGCTTCGCCTTGTTGGCCCGGCTCGGGCCGACGAGCGGGCCGAGCAGCACCGAAAGCACCGCGAACGCGAGAGCGAGGACGAACAAGAGGACCAGGGGGAGGTACATGTCCAGGTTCGGCACCGAGGGGGTGGTCGCCTGGGTCAGCACGGGCAACATCAGCACGGGGTTTTCGCCATCCTTTCCGCGCCGCTGCGGTTTTCGAGTCGGGGTTCACCGCTTCCCTCGGTCGGCACCCTAAGTCACTTGGGTCACACCGCCGAGGGTTAGGCAACCCTTACGGGCCGTGCATGACGGCCCCCTTGCTTGTGAAATAGTTCACAAGCCTCCCGTCGAGGATGTGAAGCGATTCACAAAGCATGAGGCGAGTGTAGGACGTGACTCACATTCTTGTCCCTAGGCCCCGTGCTATAAGGCTGCCCTAACTTGACCGCACGGCCAGTACGGTTACTTCCGGCGTGCGGTACCGATGACCTGCGACGTCGTTCCCAAGATCGGCTTCAGGGGTCCGTTTGACCACATTTGTCCTGTGACCGATACCACTGCCCGGAGTACCCGTGACTGGTCCAGACGTGTGGGACCAACGCAATTGGTCACCTACTTGCGGCCTCTCCCGAAGCGCATGGGTCCGGTTGGTCGTGAGTGGCGATTCGGGTTCTAACCCGAATCGCCACTCACGACCAACCCGACCCAGCACCCGCAGCAACCCAGCCGACGCCCGCCTTCAGGTACTCCGGATCCGTCAGCGCGGAGAGGGCGTCGCCCTCGCCAGAGCAGCGATGAGACGGTCGACGCCGTCCCCGCCCTTGGCGTCGTAGCAGCCCGAAAGTCCCTTGTACACCAACGGAAGGATCGAGTTGATCCGCAGCCCGTACTTCGTCGCGGCGTGCATGATCTTCGGCTTCCCGATCAGCTTCGCGAACACGTTGCCGAGCCGGTAGTAGCCGCCCATCAGCTCCGCGACGGCGCGCGGGTAGCCCTCCAGCGCCCGCTCGCGGGACGGACCCTCGCGGCGCGCCAGCGCCTGCACGACGAACTCCGACGCCAGCTGCGCGGACTCCATCGCCGCCGAGATGCCCTCGCCGTTGAACGGGCTGACCATGCCGCCGGCGTCGCCGAGCAGCAGCAGGCCGTCGCGGTAGTGCGGGGTGCGGTTGAAGCCCATCGGGAGACCGGCGCCGCCGACCTTGCCGATGGCGTTCTCCTCGCGGTAGCCCCATTCCTCGGGCGTCCCGTCGAGCCACTGGCGCAGCAGCGCGCGGTAGTCGGTACTGCGGAACGCGGCCGACGTCGACAGCATGCCGAGGCCGACGTTGACCGTGCCGTCGCCCAGCGGGAACGCCCAGCCGTAGCCGGGCAGCAGCTTGGGGTCGCGCGGGTCCGAGCGGTCCCACAGCTCCAGGTGGCCTTCGATGAACGGGTCGTCGTGGCGCGGGCTCTTGTAGTACTGCCGCACCGCCACGCCCATCGGGCGCTTCTCGTTCTTCTGGATGCCGACGCTCAGCGCGAGCCGCGCCGAGACACCGTCGCAGGCCAGTACCAGCGGAGCGCGGTAGCTCACCGGCGTCTTCTCCGGGCCGACCTTCGCCTCGACGCCGATCACGCGGCCGGTCGGGCTGGTGATGGCACCGGTGACGGTGGTGCGCTCGTAGAGCCGCGCGCCCGCCTTGACCGCGGTCTTCGCGAGCAGGTCGTCGAAGTCCTGACGGGTCCGCGAAACGCCGTACGGCGGGTAGCTGGTCAGGTCCGGCCAGTCGAGCTCCAGCGTGAGCTCGCCGGTGAGGATCCGCAGGCCGCGGCTGTGCACCCAGCCGGCGTCCTCGCTCGTGTCGATCCCCAGGTCGATGAGCTGCTTGACGCCGCGCGGGGTCAGGCCGTCGCCGCACACCTTCTCGCGCGGGAACTCGGTCTTCTCCAGCAGCAGCACGTCGACGCCCGCGCGGGCGAGGTACGTGGCGGCGGTGGAGCCGGCCGGTCCGGCACCGACGACGATGACCTCGGCGTCGTGGTCAGGGTTGCGACGTGTCATGGCCGCGAGTTTACGGAGGGCTTTTTGGCGCGGTGGATGGCGACGACGCCGAACGTGAGGTTCAGCCACTCCACCTCGGTCCACCCGGCGCTCGCGATGATCTCCCCGAGCGTCCGCTGATCCGGCCACGCCAGCATGGATTCGGCCAGGTAGGAGTAGGCCTCGGGGTTCGACGAGGTCCTGGCGCCGACCCACGTCAGCAGCTTCGCGATGAACTTCCGGTGCAGGAACCGGATCGGCGGGAATGTGGGCGTCGACACCTCGCAGATCACCAGACGGCCGCCCGGTTTGACCACCCGCGCGATCTCGGTGAGCGCGGCCTTGGTGTCGACGAAGTTCCGCAGCGCGAGCGAGATGGTCACCGCGTCGAAGCTGTCGTCGGCGAACGGCAGCTTCATCGCGTCGGCGGCCACCATGGGGACGCCGCGGTGCTTGCCGGCCCTGAGCATGCCGACCGAGAAGTCCGCCGCGAGACACCAGGCGCCGTTGCGCGCGTACTCGACGGTGGACACGCCGGTGCCCGCCGCGAGGTCCAGCACCTTCTCGCCGCGTTTGGCGTCCAGCACCCGGCCGGTGATGGTGCGCCAGCGGCGGTCGAAGCCGAAGGTCATGAACGAATTCGCGCGGTCGTAGCCGTCCGCGACGTCGTCGAACATGGCGGCGACTTCGTGCGGATCCTTGTCAAGACTCGCTCGGGACATACCCGAACAGTAACCCCGAGCCCTTGAGACAGGTCACCCAAGCGGGAGCAAAGCGGCGCCCCGTAGGTTCACCTGGCCCGGTGAAGCAACGCCGGGGCACGGTGCGCACCGGCCCCCGCGACCTCGCCGGCGAGGATCCTCCGCTCCAGCAACCGCAGTTCCGGCCCGGGTTCGAGGCCGAGCTGATCGACCGAGACCCGGCGCGCACGCCGGTACGCCGCCAGCGCGTCGGACGTGCGCCCGGCTCGCCAAAGAGCGTCCATCAGGAGGTACTGGGCACGCTGCCGCAACGGGTTCCGCCGCACCAGATCCGCCAGCTCGACGGCCGCGCTCGCGTGCCGCCCGAGGTCCAGTTCGGCCTGGTAGAGCTCTTCGAGCAGGACCAAGCGGTGCTCCGAAAGCCGCATCGTCTCGTCCGAAAGCAGCGGGACGTCGAGGCCTTCGTAAGGCGCGCCATGCCAGTGCGTGAGGGCCTGCCGGATCAGCGAGGCGCGCTGCGCGGGGTCGGCGGACTTGAGCGCTTGACCCGCCAGCGTCTCGAAGGTCTCGACGTCGAGTTCGCCGGGGTGGACCTCCAGCCGGTAGCCGCCGTTGTCGAAGCCGAGCCGGTCGCCTTCGGGCAGGGCCTGCCGCAGCTTGTGGACGTGCCAGTGCAGCTTCGGCACCGCCCGCGGCTCCCACTTGCTCTCCCACAGGGCCTCGGTGAGCACGTTCACCGGCACGAAGGTGTTCGCGCGGACCAGCAGCACGCCGAGGAGCGTTCTCCTCATCCGGCCGTGCAGCGGGACCGACCGCGATCCGGAAGAGATGCTGAACGTGCCCAGTACTTCGAACCTCACGTGCCGTCCTCTCGCTCGATGGCGTGAGGGGACGATGAATGCCGGTTGTACAAAAGAGATACAAAGACCAAGTCTGGGAGCGAAGCTCCTCAGTTGAGGGTGGTGGCGGGGGCACGGATGGAGATCACTTGAGTGCGGAGAGCATTCCCCGCACCGATCTCGGCCAGGCGAATTCCTCCGCGCGAGCCCGGGCCGCCGCGCGCCTCGCGTCCTCGGGACGCTCCAGCAGACCGGTGACCGCACCGGCGAAAGCGGGGGCGCGATCGTCGACCGCCTCGCCGCAGCCGGGCCGCACGATCTCCCGCAGCGCCGACGACGCCGAGACCACCACCGGCGTCCCCGAAGCGAGCGCCTCCAGCGCGGCCAGCCCGAACGTCTCGTGTGGACCGGGCGCGAGGGAAACGTCGGCGCTGGCGAGCAGCCGCGCGACGTCGCCGCGCCCGGTCAGGAAACCGAGGAAGGTCACCGGCAGCCCGCGCGCCCGCCGCTCCAGCGCACGCCGCCGAGGGCCGTCACCGGCGATCACCAGCCGAACGCGGTGCCCCGCCTCGGTCAGCTCGGCGACGGTGTCCACGCTGCGCTCGACGTGCTTCTCCGGCGACAGGCGTCCACAGTGGACGAGCAGGGCGTCGGCGTTCCCGGTCAGCGTGTGCCGCCAGTCGTCGTCGCGCCGGGCCGGGGTGAACGTCGTGAGGTCGACGCCGAGCGGAACCCGGCGCACGTTCGGCGCGGCGATCCGGTCGAACTCCGCGCGGGCGAACGCCGTCGTGCAGACGACCGTGTCGTAGCGCCGCGCCATCCGCCGGTTCGCGACGTCCGCGACGCGCCGCGCGACGGGTTCCGGCATCAGGAACTGCTCCAGCAGCCTGTCCAGCCGCTCGTGCGAGATCACCATGCTGGGCACGCCGTTGCGCCGCGCCCACACGCCCATGCCGCGCAGGGTGAGCCTGTCGGACACTTCCAGCCTGTCCGGTTCCAGGTGTTTCAGCACCGCGCGCACCCGGTGCGGATCGACCGCGCGATAGCCGCCGGTGCCCGGGATCTGCGGTGCGGGAAGGGAAAACCGGCGGACTCCCGAGGGCAGTGTCTCGTCCGCGTAGCGCCGCCCCGGCACCACGAGAGTCACTTGATGACCGCTCGCCACGTAACCGGCACCGAGGTGATGCAGCGCCGTCCGCAGCCCGCCCGAGCGTGGCCCGTAGAAGTTGGCCAGCTGGACTATGTGCATTTCGAGTCCGCCTTGTGCCCGGTTCCTTTCCGGCCGATGCATTCCAGTCCGCCTCGTGCCCGGTTCCTTCCCAGCCGGTACATCGTCAGGCCGCGCGCGCGATCTTGCCCTGGACTGCCTCGTAATGGCCGACCAGTTCATGGCAGACGGCGGGCCAGGTCCGGCCCAGCACGACCTTGCGCGCCTTCTCCCCCAGCCTGGCTCGCAACGCTTCGTCGCGCAGGTCGTTCACCTTGTCCACCAGCGCCGTCGCGAACCCGGCCCGGTCGGCGGGCAGCAGGTACCCCGTGCGGCCGGGCAGGACCAGATCCTTCGGCCCGCCCGCGTTCGGCGCCAGCACCGGCAGCCCGGACGCCATCGCTTCCTGGATGGCCTGGCAGAACGTCTCGTGCGGTCCTGTGTGGACGAACACGTCGAGGCTCGCGTACGCGGCGGAAAGCTCTTCGCCGTACCGGGCGCCGAGGAACGCCGCACCCGGGATCCGCTCGCGCAGCATCGGCAACTCCGGCCCGTCACCGACGACGACCACGCGGATGCCGTCGACCCCGGCGAGCGCGGTCAGCCGCTCGACCTCCTTCTCCGGCGCGAGCCTGCCGACGAAACCGACCAGCAGTTCGCCGTTCGGCGCCAACTCGGCCCGCAACGCGAGGTCTGCGTGGACCGGCGAGAACCGCTCGATGTCGACGCCACGCGCCCAGCGGTGCACCCGCGGGATCCCGTGCAGTTTCAGCTGCTCCACCGAGTCCGTCGACGGCGCGAGCGTGCGGTCGGCCCGCGAGTGCAGGCGGCGCACCCAGCGCCAGGCCGCGCGGGCGGCGATGCCGAAGCCGTACGCGGCGGCGAACCCGGCGATGTCGGTCTGGTACACCGCGACACACGGCACCCGCAGCCGTCTGGCCGCGGCGAGCCCGCGGGCGCCGACCACGAACGGTGACGCCAGATGCACCACGTCCGGGCCGAAATCGGCCAGCGCGGTGAGCACCGTCCTGGTCGGCACGCCGACCGGGAGGGAGTTCACGCCGGGGAAGTCGAGGGCGGGGATGCGCACGACCGGGGCGCCGAGGTACTCCACGGGACCCGGCCCCGGAGCGATGATCAGCACGTCGTGCGCGCGGTCGCGGAGGTGTTCCACGACGCGGAGCACGGAGTTGGTCACGCCGTTCACCTGGGGCAGGAAACTTTCGGTGACTATCGCGACTCGCACGCGGATCACTGTCGCATCCGGTTGTGACGCCCACGCCAACAAAAACGGAACAGACGACATGTCATCTCAAGGTCGTGTTCCGTAAACCAGGCTCGGCCACACTAATCAGGCATGACCCTCCTGTCGTCAAGGCCGCCTCAGCCCGTCGAGCCAGGGCTGGTGTCGAGGGCCCTCGAAGTGGCCGGGCGGCTGGCCAACGACGCGACCGACGTGATCACCGCGACCGCGGGCCGGGGCGCCCAACCCGATCCGAAGGACTCACCCTTCGACTGGGTCACCGACACCGACCGGATTCTCGAACGCCACACCCGGCGCGTGCTGACCGCGGAATTCCCCGGCATCCCCGTCGTCGGCGGTGAATTCGGTGCCGACCACGGGGCCGACGTCGCGGAGTACCGCTGGGTGGTCGACCCGGTCGACGGCACCGCGAACTACGTCGCCGGTGTGCCGTGGTGCGCGTACAGCCTCGCCCTGATCGACGCTTCGGGTCCGGTGGTCGGCGTGGTCGCGGACCCGTACCGCGCCCAGATCTACGCCGCCGCGCGCGGCCGCGGCGCGCGGGCGAACGGCAAGCCGATCACGCTCACCGACCGGTGCGGGACCGCGGGGGCGATCGTCTGCACGGAGCTCACGCGGAAGGGTGTCTGGCCGGGGATGGGCCAGTTCATCGAACGGGCCGCCGCCGCGCACGCCGGGGTCCGGGTGCTCGGCTCGGCGGCGCTGGCGATCGCGCAGGTCGCGCTGGGGCACGCGGCCGCGGCGGTGCTGCACAGCTACCGCGAATGGGACGTCGCCGGATCGGTCGCGCTGGCCATCGAAGCGGGTGCCGTGGTCCTGGACCGGCACGGGGAAGGCGCGGCCCTGCCCGTCGACGCGCTCCTGGTCGCGGCGCCGGGGGTGGCCGACGAGGTCTTGGGCTGGTGGCAGGAGTCGGTCGGCTGAGTTCGCCTTCCGATCACGCGAGTTCCGTCCCCCATCACGCGAGTTACGCCTCCAAGCACGCGAGTTCGCCTCCTGATCACGCGAGTTCGCCGATTCCGCACAGCAGGCTCGCGGGGCTGGGCACGGAACTCGCGTGCTTGGCGGCGGGACTCACGTGCTTGAAGGCGTAACTCGCGTGATCAGGAGCGGGACTCACGTGATTGAGGGCGCAACTCACGTGATCAGGCGGACGACTCGGCGAGCGAGTGCCGGTAAGCCAGCCGTTGCCGCCGGATCCACCACAGCAGCGGGCCGGCGATCAGCCAGGTGAAGAAGATCATGCTGCCCAGCGGCAGCAGCGTGTTCGCCGCCGAGCGGCCCGCCACCCGCGCGAGTTCCGGGTCGCCGACGTCGTACTCGATGTTCACGAGCTGCCCGGCGGCGAGCCCGGCCGGGTAGAGCACACCGTTGGCCGGGCTGTGCATGATGCCGTCGGGGGTCGCGTAGTTGATGATCGTTCGGTCGAAGGCCACCGACTCGACCTGCGCCGTCGCCTGCCCGAGCTGCGCTTCGATCGCGCTGTCGTTGCGGATGGCGGCGAACAGCAGCGAGACGCCGAGCACGGTGACGAGTGAGGCGACAACGAGGGTGGCATACCACCCGATGCGCCTCACCCGCTCCGCTTTGGCCGTCACGCCGCGAGCGTAGCGCTACCCGTCAGTGGGCGTGTCGCTCGGCGAGGAATTCATGAGTCGCCTTGATCTGCGGGTAGGACTTCGGTGCGACAGGCGCCACAGCGGCCCGGAGAGTCTGCGTGCCGTTGGGGCTCGCCGCGGGCTTGCCCTTGGTGTACAGCCACGTCTGGAACAGGTCGTACAGCGGCTTGCCCGAGATCTTCTCCGCCAGCGCGATGAACTCTCCGATCACCGCCGACTTGGCCTTCTTCACCTGCTGCCAGGTCTGCAGGATCCGGAAGAACGTGTCGTCACCCACAGCCTTGCGCAACGCGTGCACGGCGAGCGCGCCGCGGTCGTAGACGGCCGCGTCGAACTGGTTGTCCGCGCCCGGGTCGGCGGGCAGGACCTGCCAGAACGGGTCCTCGGCTGGCACCGAGTCGTAGATGTACTGGGCGAGTTCGTCTGCCGTGCCCTCGCCGCTCTCCTCCGACCACAGGAACTCGCCGTAGGAGGCGAAGCCCTCGTTCAGCCAGATTTCGCTCCACTTGCCGAGCGTGACGCTGTCGCCGAACCACTGGTGCGCCTGCTCGTGCGCGACGATCGACGTGTTGGAGCCGGACCGGAAGGCCCTGGCGCCGTACACCGGCCGCGTCTGGTTCTCCAGCGCGAAGGTGATGCCGGTGGTGACGACGCCGCCCTGCGCCTCGAACGGGTAGGGCCCGAACTTCGAAGCGAGGAATTCGGTGATCTCCGGCGTCCGCTCGATGCTGGCCTTGGCCGCGCCGAGCGATTCGCCGAGGTCGGCGCCGTAGGCGGTGATGAACGGCTTGCCGTCCGGCGTGGTCTGCTCGTTCACCTCGAACTTGCCGACCTCCAGCGACGTGAGGTACGTCGCCTGCGGTTTGGTGCTGCGCCAGTTCCAGCGCGTCCAGCCCGGCCGCTGCACCGTCTTGCGCACGAGCGTGCCGTTCGACAGCGCGGCGACGTCGTTCGGGACCTCGACCGAGACGTCGTAGGTGGCCAGGTCGGTCGGGTGGTCGTTGGACGGGAACCACCAGGCCGCGCTCTGCGGTTCGTCGACGGCCAGCGCGCCGTCCGGGGTCTTCTTCCAGGCGGTGAAGCCGTCGATCTTCACCTTCGACGGCGTGTCCGCGTAGGCGACGACGACCGTCGCCGTCTGGCCTTTCTTCAACGGCGAGGCCGGCGTGACGGTCAGCTCACCGGTGCCGTCGGTCGATGTCGCGAACTTCGCGGGCCGGTTGCCGACCCGGACGCTCGACACCTTCAGCCCGAAGTCGAGGTTGAACGCCGAGAGGTCCTGCGTCGCGGTGAGCAGGATCGTCGTGGCGCCGGACAGCAGGTCGGTGGACGGCTGGTAGGTCAGCCGGAGGTCGTAGTGAGCGACGTCGTAGCCGCCGTTCCCGGCGTGCGGGTAGTACGGGTCGCCGATGCCGATCGAGCCGGGCGCGGGTGCGGCGGCCGCGCTGCCGGCGAGTAGCACCGAGACGACGCCCGCGGTCAATCCGGCGAAGCCGGCGCGAGTCTTCAAGCGCATTGCGAATCCTCCCAGGATTTGTCAGCGCGCTCGAACGTAGCCAGACGATCAACGCGGAGACACGTCCGAAGGAGGGGTTCCTAGCCCCTGGACTGAGATCAAAAACGGCTAGACAGCGCGTACGGCCGACGAAACCGCCGTACGGAGGCGCGCGTGCAGGTCACGGTGTCGCGTTCGGTCCACGCGGACCTCCACCACCCGCAGCCCCGGCGCGGGCTTGAGCGCCGCACGGAACTCGGTGAGCGTCTCGGCGACGACGTGCGGCACGCGGTAACCGGCGCACAGGGCACCGAGGTCGGCGCCGTGCGGTGTGCCGAAGACCCGCTCGAAGCTGGCGTTGTGCTCGGGCGCGCCCTGCTCCAGCAGGGAGAAGATGCCGCCGCCGTCGTCGTTGAGCACCACGATCGTCAGGTCGGGGCGCTGTTCGGCGGGCCCGGTCAGCAGGCCGCTCGCGTCGTGCAGGAACGTCAGGTCGCCGAGCAGGGCGTACGAATGTCCCCTGTGGACGGTCGCGGCGCCGATCGCGGTCGACACCATGCCGTCGATCCCGGCGACGCCGCGGTTGCGGTGCACGAGGACGTCGGGCCGCAGCCGTCCGGCGAGGGCGACGTCACGGGTCGGGTTGGACGAGCCCACGACCAGCAGCGACCCCTCCGGGACCGCGTCGACCAGCTCGGTCGCCAGGCGCAGCCCGCTCGGCCACGGTTCGTCGGCCAGTGCTTCGGTCACCGCCGCCGACGCCGCCTTGTCCGCGCGCTGCCAGCCGGCGAGCCACTCCGGATCGGCCGGTTTGGTCGGCTCGTCGAACCACTGGCCGACCTGGCGGACGTTGTGCGCGGGCGCTGGCCAGTCCGAATCGGGCCGGACCAGCAGCACCTCGACGTCCGGATCGGACAGCACCCGCTGGACCTGCCGGAACACCGTCGGGCGCCCGATGCACAGGACCTGTTCGGGCTTGTGCCGCGAGATGAACTCCTCGACGCCGAGCAACCAAGCGCCCGACGAGATCGCCGTCGCGCCCGCCATCCCGATGCCGCCGGTCTCGGAGACGACCGGCCAGCCGTGCAGTTCGGCCCATTCGCTGGCCGCCTGCACGCCGGTGTCGCACGCGATGACCAGGCCGTGGCGGGCCGAGGGCACCACGAACGAGGGAAGCGCGCCGAAGTCGGGAAGCTCCGTCCAGCGAGCGCCGTCGGGACGCCCTTCGAGTGACTCGTACCACTCGCCGTCATCATCGATATCGGGCACGAGCGGCTCCCGGAACGGGATGTTCAGGTGCACCGGCCCGCAGCGCCATTCGCCGTAAGCGGCGTTCCAGGCGCGGCAGATCTGGCCGCGCCAGTACGAGTTCTGCCCGGCGCGGCGTTCGGCGACGGCGAGCTCGTCGAAGTAGCGGACGGCGTTGCCGTAGAGCTGGTGCTGGTCGATGACCTGGCTCGCGCCGGCGGCCCGCATCTCGGGCGGCCGGTCGGCGGTCAGCACGATCAGCGGGACACCGGCGCGGTCGGCCTCCAGCACGGCGGGGTGGAAGTTCGCGGCCGCGGTGCCCGACGTGCACAGCACGGCCACGGGGCGGCCGGTGCGCGCGGCGATGCCGAGGGCGAGGAAGGCGGCGCCACGTTCGTCGATGCGGACGTGCAGCTGGAGCCGTCCGGCGGCCGCCGCGTCGTACAGCGCGATCGACAGCGGGGCGTTGCGTGAGCCCGGGCAGAGGACGACGTGCGAGACGGTGTTGCGGACGAGTTCGTCGACGATGACCCTGGCCTGCGCGGTGGATGGATTCACCGGCAGACCTCGGGTTTCACACTACGACTCACGGCCACACGTCCTATTCTCCCAAACGTGGATGACGCCCAGGTTTCCGAGCTGTTCGACCCCGCCTTGTGGACCGAGGTCGAAGGTTTCGACTTCACCGACATCACCTATCACCGCTCCTCTGAGAGCCGCTCAGGCAAACGTGTCGTACGTGTCGCGTTCGACCGTCCCGAGGTCCGCAACGCCTTCCGCCCGCACACCGTCGACGAGCTGTACCGCGCGCTCGACCACGCGCGGATGAGCTCGGACGTCGGCTGCGTCCTGCTCACCGGCAACGGCCCCTCGCCGAAGGACGGCGGCTGGGCGTTTTGTTCCGGTGGTGACCAGCGTATTCGCGGACGCTCCGGGTATCAGTACGCGGATGGGGAGACCTCCGACACGATCGATCCGGCCAGGGCCGGAAGGCTGCACATTCTCGAGGTCCAGCGGCTGATCAGGTTCATGCCGAAGGTGGTCATCGCGGTCGTCCCGGGCTGGGCCGCCGGCGGCGGGCACTCGCTGCACGTCGTGTGCGACCTCACGCTCGCCTCGGCCGAGCACGCGCGGTTCAAGCAGACCGACGCCGACGTCGGCTCCTTCGACGGCGGCTACGGCTCGGCGTACCTGGCCAAGCAGGTCGGGCAGAAGTTCGCGCGGGAGATCTTCTTCCTCGGCCGCGAGTACACCGCCGAGCAGATGCAGGCGATGGGCGCGGTCAACTCCGCCGTCCCGCACGCGGAGCTCGAGGCCGAGGCGCTGGACTGGGCGTGGGCGATCAACGGCAAGTCGCCGACGGCGCAGCGGATGCTGAAGTACGCGTTCAACCTCACGGACGACGGTCTGGTCGGCCAGCAGCTCTTCGCCGGCGAAACCACTCGACTGGCGTACATGCAGGACGAGGCCGTCGAAGGGCGCGACTCCTTCCTGGAGAAGCGTTCCCCCGACTGGTCGGCCTTCCCGTACTACTACTGACCCCTCGCGTTTCGTCCTCTGAATGCGGTAGTTGCGTGCGCAACGATCGCATTCAGAGGACGAAATGCGGGACGTAGGGTGGTGGGATGCGTGCGGTGGAGGTGGACGGGAGTCCAGGGTCGGTCGACGAGCTGACCTCGGCACTGGCCGAGGCGCTCGACGGCGGCCAGGCCGTCCTCCCCTACACGTCCGAGGTCCCGCGGGACGCGATGGAGCCGAAGCGCCCGGCCGAACCCGGAACGGCGGTGATCATCGCCACCTCCGGCTCCACCGGCGAGCCGAAGGGTGTGCTGCTGTCGGCGTCGGCGCTCACCGCGTCGGCGCACGCCACCCATGCGCGGCTCGGCGGACCGGGCCACTGGTTGCTCGCGACCCCGGCGCACTACATCGGCGGGCTCCAGGTGCTGGTGCGCTCGCTGCTGGCCGGGACGACGCCGTCCGTGCTGCACGCGTCCGGTTTCCGGCCGGACGACTTCGCGGAAGCCGCCGCGCCGTTGCTGTCCCTGGACGGCCCGCGCTACACCGCACTCGTGCCGACCCAGCTCGGGCGGCTGCTCGACGCGGGCGGCCCCGGTCTGGCGGCGGCCCGCGCCTTCGACGCGATCATCGTCGGCGCCGCGGCGACGACAGCGGATCTGCGCGAGCGCGCCGCCGAAGCGGGCGTGAAGATCGTGCCCGCGTACGGCATGAGCGAGACCGCGAGCGGCTGCGTCTACGACGGCGTACCGCTGGACGGAGTACGCGTCGCACTCGAGGACGAGCGGGTCTGTATCACGGGTGACGTTCTCGCGCACGGCTACCGGCTGCGACCCGACCTGACCGCGGAGGCGTTCGAGGACGGCCGGTTCCACACTTCCGACCGCGGCCGGTGGTCGGCCGACGGGCGGTTGGAGATCCTCGGCCGGATCGACGACATGATCAACACCGGCGGCGTGAAGGTGGCCGCCGCGACCGTCGAGCGGATCCTGACCGCGCAGCCCGGGATCCGGGACGCGTGCGTGGTCGGGGTACCTGACCCGGAGTGGGGCGAAGCCGTCGTCGCGCTCGTCGTCGGCGCTGGTCGCGACGTCGATTCGCTGCGTGCCGCGTGCCGTGAAGAGGCCGGCGCGGCCGCTGCTCCGAAGCGGGTCGAATTCGCCGAAGAGCTGCCGTTGCGAGGCCCCGGCAAGGTCGACAGGACGGCCGTCAGGAATCTCCTACGAAGGTCGTGAATTCCCCACCGATTACTGGGACGTTGTTGACACGATCATTACCCGCGGGTTTACGTCTACGTATGACGCGCTGGACACGCACAGTATTGGCCTGCACCGCCGTCACGATGGGACTGGTCGCTTTGGCCGGGCCCGCGCTGGCGGACGAACCGGAGACCGCCGTTCCGAACAGCGGCACCCTCACCTGGACCCTGGAAGACGTGATCGACGACCTCAAGTAGCGCGGACTCGTCACCTGCTCGCGATGCCTCGAGCAGGTGACGAGCCCCGCATACCGGCCGGTAGTGGCCAGGGCCAGAATGGCGGCATGGCGACTGCTGGTGAATGGATCGAAGGGGCGCGCCCGCGGACGCTGCCCAACGCGGTGGCGCCGGTGGTCGCCGGAGTCGGCGCGGCGATCGCGCTCGACGGCTTCTCCTGGGTCCGCTCGATTCTCGCGCTGCTCGTCTCGCTGGCGCTGATCGTCGGCGTCAACTACGCCAACGACTACTCCGACGGCATCCGCGGCACCGACGAGAACCGCGTCGGCCCGCTGCGGCTGGTCGGCTCCGGAGTCGCGAAGCCGAAGGCCGTCCTGGCGGCCGCTCTCGTGGCCCTCGGGCTCGCCGGAGTCCTCGGACTCGTGCTGGTCGCGATCAGCGGGCTGTGGTGGCTGCTGGCGATGGGCGCGGTCTGCATCCTCGGCGCCTGGTTCTACACCGGCGGTAAGAAGCCTTACGGCTACTACGGTTTCGGCGAGATCGCGGTCTTCGTCTTCTTCGGGCTGGCCGGGGTTCTGGGCACCGTGTACGTCCAAGCCGGACAGCTCAGCTGGACCGCCCTCGGCTGCGCGGTCGCCGTCGGCTCGTTCTCGACCGGCGTGCTGACCGCCAACAACCTCCGCGACATCCCGACCGACATCGAGTCCGGCAAGCGCACGCTCGCCACCCGGCTCGGCGACGACGGCACCCGGCGCCTTTATCTGACGCTGGTCGCCATCCCGTACGTCGTGAGTGTGCTGCTCGCCTTCGTGACGCCGTGGGCGCTGCTGGGCCTGTTGACCGCGCCGCTGCTGCTGAAGTCGGTCAAGGCCGTCGGCGGCGGGGCGCGGGGACGGGCGCTGATCCCGGCGCTGCGGGACACCGGGTTCGCGATGCTGGGGTGGGCGGTGCTGACGGCCGTCGCTCTCGCCTTGTGAGTCCCCCTTGATGCGGGACTGTGTGGATTTCGGGACGTTGGGTGACCCGGAATCCACACAGTGCGGCGTGAGAGGGCCGGTCACGACCAGTCGGGCTCACGTCGGCCCCTGCGGGATGAACGCACCGTTCATCCCTTGAGCTTTTGCCTTAGGGCCACTACCTGTAGCGCTCCGACGCCTGGGCGACCACTAAATGCGGCCCACGCGATAGCAAAGGTCCCTTGCTCTTTTGGTGATCCGGCGCCCCTGAGGTAGGCCGCCCAGCCGACGTTGCGAAAGACCCCAGTGCCTCAGTCCTCTGGGGCGAGCTTCCCGCTCCCCAGGAACTCCCGGTACTTCTCCAGGTAAGGCGCGATGTCGATGTTCTTCTGCGCTAGCCACACGTCGTCGTAGTACGTGTTGGCGTACCGCTCCCCGCCGTCGCACAGCAGCGTGACGATACTGCCCGCCTGGCCTTCCGAGACCATCCGCGAGATCAGCGTGAAGGCGCCGAAGAGGTTCGTCCCGGTCGAGCCGCCCGCCCAGTGCCCGGTCCGCTCGCGCAGCACGCGGATGGCCGCCAGCGAAGCGGCGTCCGGCACCTGGAACATCTCGTCGATCACGCCGGGCACGAACGACGGCTCGACGCGCGGCCGCCCGATTCCCTCGATCCGCGAAGGCATGCCGGTGCTGTAGTCGAGCGCCCCGGTCTGCCAGGCGCCGAAGAACGACGAGTTCTCCGGGTCGACGACGGCGATCTTCGTGGTGTGCCGCACGTAGCGCACGTAGCGGCCAAAGGTCGCGCTCGTGCCACCGGTCCCGGCGCCGACGACGATCCACGTCGGCACAGGGTGCCGCTCGGACTGCATCTGCGCGTACACCGACTCGGCGATGTTGTTGTTCCCGCGCCAGTCCGTCGCGCGCTCCGCGTAGGTGAACTGGTCGAGGTAGTGGCCGTTGCACTCCGAAGCGAGCCGTTCGGCCTCCGGGTACATGTCCGGCGCGCGGTCGACGTAGTGGCATTCGCCGCCGTAGAACTCGATGAGCGCGATCTTCTCCGGCGAGGTGCTGCGCGGCACCACGGTGATGAACCGCAGCCCGAGCATCCGCGCGAAATACGCCTCCGAAACCGCCGTCGAGCCGCTGGACGCCTCGACGAGCACGGTGTCCGGCCCGATCTGACCGTTCACCAGGCCGTACAGGAACAGCGAACGCGCGAGCCGGTGTTTGAGCGAGCCGGTCGGGTGGACGGACTCGTCCTTCAGGTACAGGTCCACGCCCCACTCCGGGGGCAGCGGGAAGACGTGGAGGTGCGTGTCGGCACTGCGGTTCGCGTCGGCCTCGATGATGCGGACGGCTTCGCGGACCCAGCTGCGGCTGTGCAGGAGGCTCACGCTGCGCCGTCCACCCGGTCGCCGCGGAGCTGCGAGCGCAGTTCGGCACGGGCGCGAGCGCGCTTTTCGTTGCGGCGGGCGAGCCCGGCGGTCACGCGCGCGTTCAGCGGGCGGAACAGCAGCAGGCCCAGCGGCAGCCCCACGACCAGGCCGATCAGCAACGCGACGAGCAGCGGGACGTTGACCAGCAGCAAGCCGCCTGCGATGACCCCGACCAGGAGGAACCTGGCCAGCACGTACAGCGTCAGGTCACGGGGCAGGTGATTATCGCTCACACCATGGCAGGCTACGCGCTGCCGTTGCGGCCCTCGTCCAGGCCCGCGTTGTTGGGCCGTCCTTCGAAGCGGGTGGAGAGCACGACGGTGGTGTTCGTGCGGCCGACACCGGGGATCCGCCGCAGCCTGCCGAGGGTCCGCTCCAGATCGTCGACGGTCGCCACCCGCACTTTGACGACGAAGGCTTCGTCGCCCGCGACGGCGTAGCAGCTTTCGACCTCGTCCAGTGCCCCGAGCGCCTCCGCGACGTCGTCCTCGGTCGCGGTGTCGGTGGGGTGGATGCCGACCAGCGCCGTCACCCCGAGTCCGACCGTGTTCGGGTCGACCATGGCGTGGTAGCCGGTGATCACGCCGGCGGCCTCGAGTTTGCCGACCCGTTCGTGCACTGATGAAGCCGAGAGCCCGACAGACCGGCCGAGGTCGGCGTAGGTAGCCCGCCCGTTCTCCCGTAATGCCGCGATGATCTTCCGATCCACCTGGTCCACCGCTACACCTTAGGTGCCACGGCCCGATTCGCGTGATCAGGGCGCGTTTTCGTACATCCGTGACAAGACCGCGGGGCCGGAAGGCGCATGTCGCGGTTGTCGGTTTTGACCTTTAAGGGCTCTTTACTGTTGGACAACCGTTCGAGTACCTGACGGGTGAGATGCAACGATTGCCGTGTTGGCTACCCGGCACGACGGGCACAGGGCCCGCCTCCGGTTTAGCACTGGAACCGTGAAGGAGGCGGAAAATGACCGCGACCATGGGCGGCAGGTTGCTCACCCCCGGCGAAGTGGCGGCTCTGTTCCGGGTCGACCCCAAGACCGTGACCCGCTGGGCGACCGCGGGCCGCATCGGCTCGATCCGCACCCCCGGCGGGCACCGCCGGTTCCGCGAGGCCGAGGTGAACGAACTCCTCGCCGAGCTCACCACCGACGCCAGCGAGCCCGCTCGCAAGGTCTGAGCAGGCATTTCCCGCAAGAAGGACTCCAGTGACGAAGGGCTCGTAACCGCCCTTCGTCACATTGGGGTATCCATGAGTCCCCCCGCGCGCGGCAAAGGGGCTAGCCTCGTGGGACTGAGCAACGTCCTCCACGCGGAAAGGGACCGAGCATGATCTATCTGCTCGCGGCCATCGGAGCGCTCACCGTCGCCGTGGTGTTGTGGCGCGCGTTCGGGATCGAGCGCGTCGGGATACCCTCGTCGCGACCGACGCTGGCCCCGGACGACGACCCCGACTTCCTGCGCAAGCTAGGTGAGCAGCAGCGCAAAGGTAAAGACGAGGACAAAGACTAGGCCTGGGAGCCCCGCTCCTCCGTTGAGGGTGGCGGCGGGGGCATGGATGGACTAAGGCTGGATCGGCTGGTACTGCTGGCCGCCGAAACCGTCGGCGACGGTGGCGGCCAGTTCCAGCAACGCCAGCCGGGTGTCCGCGTCGAGCCGGTCCAGCTCGATCTCGGCGCCCTCTTCCAGATGCGGGTCGAACGGGATCCGGCACACCGAACGGACGCGCGCGCCGAAGTGCGCGGCGAGCTTGTCGAGATCGACGGAGCCACCCTTCGGCCGCACCGAGTTGATCACCGCGACAGAGCGTTTGACCAGGTCACCGTAGCCGTGCGCTTCCAGCCAGTCGAGCGTGGCCGACGCACTGCGCGCCCCGTCGACGGAGCCTGAAGAGACCACCACCAGCGCGTCCGCGACGTCCAAAACGCCCTTCATCGCCGAGTGCATCAAACCGGTCCCGCAGTCGGTGAGCACGATGTTGTAGAAGTGCTCCAGCAGGTTGACCGTGCGCCGGTAGTCGTCCTCGGAGAAAGCCTCCGAAACCGCCGGGTCCTGCTCGCTGGCGAGGATCTCCAGCCTGCTCCCACCCTGCGAGGTGTACGAACGGACGTCGCTGTACCTGGTGATCTTGTCCGCGTCCCGCAGCAGGTGCCGCACGGTCGCGGTGGTCTCGATCGGGATCTTCTGCGACAGCGTCCCGCGGTCCGGGTTCGCGTCGACGGCGACGACCCGGTCACCGCGCAGCGAAGCGAACGTCGAGCCCAGCGTGGTCGTCGTGGTGGTCTTGCCGACGCCGCCCTTGAGGCTCAGCATCGCGATCTTGTAACACCCGCGCAGCGGCTGGTTGATCTGCGCGATCAGCTCGCGCTTGCGCGTGTCCTTGGGGCTCTCGCCCGGGTTGACGAGCTTGCCGGTGCCCACGTAGAGGGCCTTGCGCCAGCCCGACTGCGGCTTGCGCTTCTGCGGCTTCACCAGGCTCGCGGTGGCGAGCTCGTCCGGGAGCGCGTGCCTGCCCTGCGGCTGCGGAAGCCCCGGCACCGCCTGTTGCTGCGGCGGCTGCGCGTACTGCTGCTGCGGCGGGTACTGGGCGGCAGGCTGCGGCGGGGCCTGCTGGGGCTGCTGAGGGTGCAGCGGGGGCAGGTTCTGGTCGTAGGGCTGCTGATACTGCCCTTGCGACGGCTGCGGCAGCGGCGGCTGCTGCTGCGGGTACTGGGCCTGCTGCGGCGGGTACTGCGGCTGGACGACCTGGGTCGGCTCGGCCTCGAAGCCGCTCGCCGTCGGGTGCGGCGCCGAATCCGTCCGGTCCTCGGAGAACAACTCCGAGGGCTGGACGCTCTCGGTGGGTTCGGGGTGGCCAGGAGCCGATTCTTCGCTGGGTCCGGTCACCGCTGAATTCCTCCTCCGCGCACGTCTTCCCCGATTACCTCAGTATTGACGGTAGTCGGCACGCGCGCAGGGGCGGCGGTCAGCCCCCGGCGTAGGAGTGCAGGCCCGACGTCACCAGGTTCACGAAGAACATGTTGAAGATCGTCGCGGAGAACCCGACGATGTTGATGATCGCGGCCCTCTTCCCGCGCCAGCCCGCGGTGGCACGGGAGTGGAGGTACGCCGCGTAGACGACCCACGCCACGAAGGCGACGGTCTCCTTGGGGTCCCAGCCCCAGAACCGGCCCCACGCCGCCTCGGCCCACACCGCGCCGCAGAGCACGCCGAAGGTGAAGATCGGGAAGGCGAAGATGGTGGTGCGGTAGGCGATGCGGTCGAGCACGTCCGCGGCGGGCAGCTTCGGGCCGAACTTGGCGAACTTCGCCGGGTTGTCGTCGTGTGCGGCGCGGAAAAGGTAAAGGACGCTCGCGACACCCGGCACCAGGAAGACACCCGAGCCGATGATCGCCGCGGAAACGTGGATGATCAGCCAGTACGACTGGAGCGCGGGCTGCACCGGGGCGGCCGTCGTGTACAGCATGGTGCCGTTGACGAACATCAGGATCACGACCGGCAGCAGCAGGAAGCCGGTGAGGTGGCGGACCGGGAACTTCCGCATGATGACGAGCCAGGTCACGACGGCGATGAAGGTCGTGGCCATGCCGTATTCGTAGAGGTTGCCCCACGGCGCGCGGTGCACGGCGAACCCGCGCAGCACGATCGCGGCCAGGTGCAGCAGCGCGGCCAGCACCAGCAGCGCGGCGCCCATGCGGCCGATGCGCTCGGGGCGGCCGATCTCGCGCGGGGGCTCGACGGGCGTCCCGTAAGCCGGCGGCGGGCCGCCCGCGCCGACCAGTTCGCGGGAGCGCTGCATGCTGCGCTGCGCCGCCAGACGGCCCTTCGCGCCGAAGCCCTGCTCGATGAGGGCGAACATCAGCGCGAGGACGTAGATCGCCGCCGCGGTGGTGTAGGAGTAGTCGCTGTACTGGGACAGCGTCTCGTTGATCGGCATGACCTCTAGTTGCCTCTCTGCCCCTGGACCAGCTTGTCGCTGATCCGCTGGAACTCTTCGCCGTAGCCCGCCTGATCGGTGCGCGCCAGCCCGGCGACCTCGATCACGGTACCCGTCTCACCTTCGCGCGCCGGGGTCACCCGCACCCACACCCGGCGCCGTTTGACCAGCAACGATCCCGCCAGCCCGATCAGCATCGCGACCGCGCAGACCAGCACCCAGCCCTGCACCGGATCGTGCGAGACCTGGATGGCGACCCATTCCTGGACGCCGTCGAAGCGAACCTTCGTGCCGTCGTCCAGCACGGTCTCCTGGCCCTGGTCCAGGTTCTGCCGCGTGAGCTTCTTGAGCCTGCCGTCCTCGACGAGCGACTGGTCGATCTGGAAGATCGACTGCCCGCGGCCGGCGTCGAGACCGAGGTCGCCACGGTAGATGTCGACGGCCACGGCCGGCTTGTTCGCCTCGGGCCGCGAAGACGTGAGCACGTTGCCGTGCATGAACGCGGTCGGCGCGAGCAGGCCGGTGATCGCGAGCTGACGGGTGCGGCGTTCGATCGGGTCCGCGATGCCCGGCTGGTCGATCTTCGTCGCGCCTTCGGAGAGCTTCGTCGGCTCGTCGGCGGGACGCCACGGAGTGATGTTGGTGCGCACGGTGCCGTCGGGGAAGGTCACGGTGAACTTCGGGGAGTAGCCGAAGTTCAGCAGGTAGACGCGGTCTCCCGCGGTGCGCAGCGGCGAGTTGACTTCGAGTCCGTACGGCTTCCACGCGCCGGTCTTCAGGTCTTCGCCGGACTGGTACTCCATGTTGGAGTGGTAGTAGTTCGCCTGCCCGTTCTCGGTGTAGCGCGCCTCGAAGTCCTTGAGGCGGATGCAGAACGCGTTGAGGTCGGTGCCGTCGACGCGCAGCCCGGCGTTGAAGGTGTCGTAGCCGAGGATCCCGGAGTTGCACCACGGGCTGCCGTCGGCCTGGACGATGACCTGGCCTTCGTAGCCGAACATCTTCCCCAGCGCGAAGAAGATGATCAGGCCGAGCATGCCGAAGTGGAAGACGAGGTTGCCGGTCTCGCGGAGGTACCCGCGTTCGGCGGAGATGCTCCGGCTTCCGTCTGCCTCTTCGCGCTCGACACGGCGCCAGCCCTTGAGCAGCGTGTGCGTGTCCTTCATGACCGTCTCGGGGGTCCGGTCGGTCGTGGTGGACACGTGATGCGGCATCCGCGAGAGCTTGCGCGGCGTGAGCACCGGCTTCGCGCGCATCGCCTTCGCGTACTCGAAGCTGCGCGGCGCGAGACAGCCGATGAGCGAGACCATCAGCAGGATGTAGATCGCCGAGAACCAGACGCTGCCGTAGACCTCGAAGAACTGCAAACGGTCGAGCAGTTCGCCCCACCAGCCGTGCGCGGCGATGTACTCGTCGGTCTTGGCGACGTTGAGGTTCCGCTGCGGCAGCAGCGCGCCGGGCATCGCGGCGAGCGCGAGCAGGAACAGCAGCACCAGCGCGGTGCGCATCGACGTCAGTCCGCGCCAGGTGTTGCGCAGGAAGGCGATGGCGCGCTTGAGCGGCGTCGGGCGGTATCGGGTGGTCACAAGGGCAGCCTGAGGTCGTTCACGAGGGTGTTCCGGATCCAGCCGATCATGTCGCCCCACAGCCCGGTCACCAGCAGGATGCCGACGATCATCAGCAGGACACCGCCGAAGACCTGTACCTGACGGCCGTGGCGGCGCAGCCAGTCGGTGGCGCGGACGGCCCAGCGGGCGCCGACCGCGATGAGGAGGAACGGGACGCCGAGGCCGAGGCAGTACACCAGGATCAGCGCGTAGCCGCGGACAGCGGCGCCGCCGGTGGCGCTGGCCAGGGTGGTGACCGCGGACAGCGTCGGCCCGATGCACGGCGTCCAGCCGAGCCCGAACACCGCGCCGAGCACCGGCGCGCCCCACAGTCCGCCGCGCGGCACATGGTGCGACCGGAACTCGCGCTGCAGGCCAGGGATCCAGCCGAGGAAGACCAGCGCCATCGCGATGGTCAGCACGCCGCCGAGGCGCTGGAGGAGATCCATGTTGAGCTGGACGACGTCGGCGATCCACACCAGCGTCCCCAGCGTCACCACGAAGACGACGGTGAACCCGAGCACGAACAGCGCCGCCGCGCCGACGACGGCGTAGCGGCCCTTCTTGCGCCCCTCGTCGGGGCTGACCGCGGGGGCGTCCGCGCCGACCAGCGCCGCCAGGTACGCGAGATACCCGGGCACCAGCGGCACGACGCACGGCGACGCGAAGGAGATCGTCCCGGCCAGCAGCGCCACACCCGCCGCGAGCAGCAGCGGCCCTGAGAGCGCCAGCTCGGTAACACCGTTCACGCAAAGGAGCGTAGGGAGTGTGGTTCAAGTGAAAACGCCGGGGCTGGCCCAACGGGACCTACGTCGCACCCGGTCAGGACCTTGGTCCCGTCCCCTTTACCGCGTTTCGTCCTCTGAACGCGGTAGTTGCACACGCAAGGACCGCATTCAGAGGACGAAACGCGTGAAGTGGTCAGGCGGGTTCGGCGGCCAGGCGCTGGACGACGGGCAGCAGGTCCGACGCCAGCAGGTCCCGCAGGAACACCGCGGCGACGCGGTGCTGTTTGTCCAGCACGATCGTCGACGGGATGATGTTGCGCGGATAACCCGAAAGCTGCAGCAGCGTCCGCCCCGACGGGTCGTAGATCGACGGGTACGTCAGTTTCCGGTCCCGCATGAAATCCTGCGGCGGCTTCCGGTCGTTGTCGCGCAGATCGATGCCGATCACCTCGACGCCGGACGCCTTGGTCTGGTCGTAGACCTTCTGCATCTCCGGCGCCTCGACGCGGCACGGCCCGCACCACTGGCCCCACAGGTTCAGCACGATGACCTTGCCGGGGAAGTCCGCGATCGAGAGCTGCTTGCCCTCGTTCATCAGGTCGTCGCCGGACAGCGTCGGCGACGGCTGGCGGTCCGCGACGTCGTAGGTGATGTCGACCTTCCCGCCCGGCGACACGAAGTTGAACGAGCCGCCGGTGACGACGGCGTCCTTGCCGGTGGTGCAGCCGGTGACGACGAGCGCCAGCCCGACGACGGCCGCCACGAGTCGCTTCATGCGCCGGTCACCTTCGGGTCGGTCGTGCCGGCGGGCTCGCTGTAGACGATCCGCACGAGTTCCTCGCCCTCGAAGACCAGGCTGGTCAGCGACGCGAGCGAGCACTGTCGGTTGCGCGGGTCGTGCCAGAGCCGCTTCGCCTCCAGGAACCGCCGCACGGTCCAGATCGGGAGCTGGTGCGAGACGCACAGCGCCTCGTGGCCCTCGGCCGCCCGCCGCGCGCGGTGGATGGCGCCGAGCATGCGGTGCGCGATCTCGACGTACGGCTCGCCCCAGGACGGCCGGAACGGGTTGACCAGCTTCGGCCAGTGCTTCGGCTGGCGAAGGGCGCCATCGCCGACTGCGACGCGCTCGCCCTCGAACTGGTTGTCCGCCTCGATGAGCCGATCGTCGGTGTCGACGTCGAGGCGGTGCGCGGCGGCGATCGGCGCCGCGGTCTCCTGCGCGCGCTGAAGCGGCGAAGCGACGACGTAGGTGATGTCGTGCTTCGCGACGGCTTCGGCGACCGTCAGCGCCTGACGTTGTCCGCGGTCGGAGAGCTTGAAGCCGGGCAGGCGGCCGTACAGGATCTTGTCCGGGTTGTGCACCTCACCGTGGCGGAGCAGGTGCACGATCGTCGTCTCGCTCACGCCTGGACCGCCTCGGCGGCGGCGCGGGCGGCGACGCGCAACGCGGAGGAGATGATCTCGAACTCGGCGTCGCCCATGGCCGCGTTGACGAACCACGCCTCGTACGCGCTCGGCGGCGCGTACACGCCGTTGTCCAGCAGCGCGTGGAAGAACGCCGGGAACCGCCAGGTCTCCGAGGCCTGCGCGCCCGGGTAGTTCGTCACCGGGTTCTCGCTGAAGAACACGCTGACCAGGTTGCCCGCGTACTGCACGGTGTGCGTGACACCCGCCTCGGTCAGCGACCGGTCGAACAGGTCGCCGAGCCGCTTCGCGTTCGCGTCGAGGGCCGCGTACACGGCGTCGTCGGCCGCGCGCAGCGTCGCGAGCCCGGCGGCGACGGCGACGGGGTTCCCCGACAGCGTCCCCGCCTGGTACACCGGCCCGCCCGGGGCCAGCTTCGCCATCACGTCGGCGCGGCCGCCGAAGGCCGCGGCGGGCAACCCACCCGACATCACCTTGCCGAAGGTGTACAGGTCACCGGCGACGCCTTCGAGGCCGAACCAGCCCGCCTTCGAGACGCGGAACCCGGTCATCACCTCGTCCATGATCAGCAGCGCGCCGTGCTCGTGCGCGATCTCCTTGAGGCCGGCGTTGAAACCGTCGGCCGGGGCGACGGCGCCCATGTTGCCCGCGGCGGCTTCGGTGATGATCGCGGCGATCGAGTCCGGATTGTCCACAAAGGACTTCCGGACCGCGTCGAGGTCGTTGTAGGGCAAGACGATCGTGTCGGCCGCCTGCGCGCCGGTGACACCGGGCGAGGTCGGGAGGCCGAGGGTCGCGACGCCGGAGCCCGCTTCGGCGAGCAACGCGTCGACGTGACCGTGGTAGCAGCCCGCGAACTTGATGATCTTCGCCCGGCCGGTGAACCCCCTGGCCAGCCGGATCGCGCTCATCGTCGCCTCGGTGCCGGAGTTGACCAGGCGCACCTGCTCCACCGGCTCGACACGGCCGATGATCTCTTCGGCGAGTTCGACCTCGCCACGCGTCGGGGTGCCGAAAGACAGCCCGTCGACAGCGGCTTCACGCGCGGCGGAGACGACGTCCGGATGCGCGTGCCCGAGGATCATCGGGCCCCACGAGGAGACCAGATCGACGTAGCGGTTGCCGTCGGCGTCCCAGAGGTACGGGCCCTCGCCGCGCACCATGAACCGCGGGGTGCCGCCGACGGAGTTGAAGGCCCGCACCGGGGAGTTCACCCCGCCCGGGACCACGGCCTTCGCTCGTTCGAACCATGCCTTGGACTGATCGACTCCGGTAGTCACGTCCCCAGTCTCGCAAATCACGGATGACACCCGCCGTTAGGTCGTGTCCTGGTCCTCGCGGTTCCGGGCACGGCGTGACCAGGCCCACTAGGGTGGGAGCACTCCCGTCGAAACCCTCGCGGAGGAATCCACGTGTCCACGGTGCCGTCACCACCGACCCACCACCGTCGCCTTCGCTGGCAGGCCTTGGCCGGATTCATCGCCATGGCGGGAATCGTGGGCATCGTGGCCGGGCTGGCGGTCGCCACCCGCTCCGAAACGCACAACGCGCTGGCTCGCCCGTCGTGGGCGCCGCCGGGCTGGCTCTACGGGCCGATGTGGTCGGTCCTGCTGCTCCTGGTCGCCTTCGCGGGCTGGTGCTACTGGCGCACCGACGGCGAAACGCGCGGCTTCGCCTTCTACGGCGTCTGCCTGCTGCTGACCCTGCTGTGGACGCCGCTGTTCTTCGCCGGCGGCGCACACGCCCTCGCCCTGGCCGACGTCGTCGTGCTGGACTTCGTCGTGCCCATCACGATGGCGGAGTTCGGCCGCCGGTCGAAACTCGCGGCCTGGCTGCTCGTGCCGTATCTGCTGTGGCTGCTGTTCTCGACCGCGGTCAACGCCGCGGTCGTGTGGCTCAACTGAGCTTCGGTTCCTTGGGCTTGCGGCCCTTGGCCCGGATGGCGAGCAGGAACTGGCGGATCGCGTCCACCACCAGGATCGCGGCCAGCACGCCCAGCCCGATGGCGCCGGCGAGCGGGCCACCGAAGTAGCGCTGCGATTCAAGCGTCGTCGTCTCGCCGTAGGTGATCACGACCGGGACGACACCGGCCTTCCAGCACGCGAAGGAACCCCACACCGCGAGCGCGGCGAGGATCAGTTCGACCGCCCCCACCACGGCGCGCAGGGGTTTGTGCAGCCGGGCGTCTCGCCGGGAGTCCTCCGGTGGCCACAGATCGGCACCGGTCGGCTGGGGAAGGTCGATCACGGTGGGCAGTTTCTCATGACTCTGTGGTGCGGGCACGCACCAAATCCCCGAGTGCCTCGCGGAGGGCGTCCGGATCCTTGGCCCAGGCGCGCACGAAAACGCCGTCTTCGAGTTTCAACCCGACTTCGCCGTGCTTCTTGGGGATCGTCCAACCTCCGCCGAGGACCCGCGAGCCGACCGGGGCCTCGTCTTCGAGTACCTCGGCGATCCGGGCCGCCTCAAGCGTTTCCCTGCCCTGCCGGTAGCCGTCCGCGGTGACCTCGAGCGAGAGGTACCGGCGACGCGCGTACACCCAGGGCACGGTGATCGCCACCAGCCCCACCGCGACCAGGATCCAGGCGAGCCAGTGGACCGGGCCGCCCGTCGCCAGCTCCGCGAGCAGCCCGGCGAGGGCGAACAGCGGCGCCCACAGCAAAGCCGTCCAGCCGACGCCGGGTTCGTCGTAGAGGGACGGCTCGGAGGTCATGGCAGCGTGCGCCCCACCTTCGGGAAATGGTCGGCGACGCTGGGCAGGTACATGAGCACCAGCGCGATCGCCACCAGCAGGGTGGACACCAGCAGGAACACGTTGAGCGAACCGCGCAGGATCAGCAGTTCCACCAGGACCAGGAAGACCGCGCCCACGGTGAGGACCGTCCTGGCCGACCGCGTTCCCTCACGGGCCTTGTACGCGAACAGCGCGAACAGGACCGCGAAGGTGAGCGCGCCGCCGAACAGCATCCACAGCAGGGTGTTCACGCCGGAAGCGACCTGCACCGGATCGGCGGGCTGACCGGGAACCGGGTTCTCCCTGATCTGCTTGAGGATGCCCTCGGTCAGTTCGTCCTTCAGCACCAGCAGGGCGATCTGCCCGGCCACCAGGACGACACCGGCGAGGATCCACAGCCAGAACGAGATGGCCACCGGCTTCGGCACCGTGATCTTCGGCGGCTTCTGGCCGGGGAGGATCGGATCCGGTGACATTCCCCGCTTGCGGCGCTCGTCGTCCGTTTCGTCGGCTCTGCTGTCGCTCACGCGAGGCAGCCTACGTGGTTTCGCAGGCCAGGCCGTTGCCGCCCGGGTAGCTTGTGCGCGAATCGACGAACACTGGGGATCTCACAATGACCACACCGAGCCAGTCCGATGGGGCCTGGCATGGGCAGCGACAGCCCTGGCCACAGCAGGGATACGGCTACCCGCAGCCACCACAGCAGCAGTACCCAGGCGGTTGGCACCAGGCGCCCCCACCACCACCCGGGAAGTCCAAGAAGTTCCTCTTCTGGCTGATTCCGCTCATCGTGGTGGTCGTCGCCGCGGCCGTCGTGATCCCGATCGCACTGGCGGGCGGGGAAGAGCCTCGGGAGCCAGCCGCCCAGCCGCCGAGCACTTCGGCGCCGGCGGCCAAGAAGGTGAAATGGCGGCTGTCCGGACTGGAGGGAGACGTCCCCGAGTACAAGCAGGGCGTCACGACCTGGCTGCACGAGGACACCCTTGTCGTCGTCCGGGACAAGTACGTCGCCGCGTTCACCAGGGCGAACGGTGAGCGGCGCTGGCTCACCGAGGTGCCGGACGGGAAGCGGGCGTGCGGTGCCTCCGTGGAACCGGTCGACGGGAAGATCGCCTTCGCCTACGGCGAGGAAAAGACCTGTGACAACGCTGCCCTCATCAACCTGAAGGAAGGGAAGCTCCACTGGCAGCAGCCGATGGAGGTGCCTCAGAAGCTCAAGGGCGACCGCCCGCCCAAGTCCGCGATCTTGCAGATCGCCGGTGACGCCGTCTTCGTCACGCAGGGCGAGGGAATGGCCGCGCTCGACCTCGCCACCGGCGCCCCGAAGTGGGCGAAGACCCATACGCGCGAACCCGACCGGGCCGACGATCCGACCTGCGCCGGGCAGGACGCCGTACCCAGGGACGGCAAGATCGTCGTCGTGATGACCTGCCTCACCGGGGACTACGGCCTGAGCATGCTGCGGGTCGACGCGTCGACCGGGAACATCGAGGTGGCGGAGCACCAGCCGAAGGAGAGCAGTTCGCTCGGCAACGTCGGGATCATCTCGGCGAAGCCCCTCCTGGTCTACGGCAAGACCACCGACACGGGCACGTACTTCCGCTTCGGGGACGACCTGAAGCTCGAGTCGAAGATCGACGGTGGCGACCCGTTCACGCCGGACGGTCTCACCGGCGCCGACGGCCAGGGCTTCGACAGCGACGCGTCCGGCACCGAACACCTCGTCAGCCCGGCCCTGGTCACCGAAGAAGTGCTCTACACCATCACGATGCCCCAGGCGGGCACGGTGAACGCGCTGGTCGCGGTGGATCTGAAGACCGGGCAGCGCAAGTGGTCGGCGAAGGTGCCCGAGGGCACCGTGATGGCTCCGCTCGCGATCGAGGACGGCCAGGTGATCACCGAGGTCGCGCCCGTCACGCGGACCGGGCCGCAGCGAGTGGTCAAGGTCGCCGTCGCGGACGGAGCGGTGACGCCGATGGTCGAAGCACCGATCGAGAACGCCGACAACGACAAGAACGGGCCGATTTCCGGCCTCTACCGCTATCTCTGGGCGGACGGCCGCGTCTACGCCGTATGCGGCCGTTTTCCGAAGTTCAGCCTGGACATCTACACCGTCGAACCTTAGATCGCACCGAAACAACCGGGGAACCGAATGACCAGACCACCCACTCCGCCCGGTGGCGGGCAATGGCAGCCGCACCAACCCTGGCAACCGCACCAGCAGCAGGGCTGGCAGCAGCCACCGCCCCACCCTCACCAGCAGCCCTACCCGCAGAACCAGTACGGCCCCCCGCGGCAGGAACCGCCCAAGGGCAAGAAGTTCCTCTTCTGGCTCGTGCCGCTGATCGTCGTGGTGGTCGCCGCCGCGGTGATCGTGCCGATCACGCTGAGCGGCGGCGGAGACGAAGGCCAGGGGCAGGCGGCCCCTCCGCCCGCCTCCGGATCGCCGGCCGGCTCGCCGAAGGTCAAATGGGAACTGTCAGGGGTGAAGAAGGACGTCCCGGAGTACAAGCACGGGATCACCACCTGGCTGCACGAAGACGACCTCGTCGTCGTCCGCGACAAGTACGTGGCTGCCTTCACCAGGGCGGACGGCAAGCAGCGCTGGCTGACCGAGGCGCCGGGCGGCAAGATCTTCTGCGGCACCGGAGTCGAACCGGTCGAGGGCAAGATCGTCCTCGCCTTCGGCAAGGCGAAGGCCGGCAGCGAAGACGGCAGCTGCGACAACGCCACCATCCTCGACCTGAAGGACGGGAAGCTCGGATGGCAGGTGCCGATGGCCATCCCGCAGAAGATGCAGGACCGGGTGGTCTCGGTGGAGGCCGTCGTCACGCAGATCATGGGCGACGTCGTGTTCGTCACCGCGGACCAGGGCTACGCGGCCCTCGACCTGGCCACCGGCGCGATCAAGTGGACGAAAACGTTCTCCCGCAAGGCCGACGGCGAAGACACCTGCGCGGGGCACGACATGATGCCGAGGGACGGGAAGGCCGTCGTCGTGGCGTCCTGCCTCACCGGTGACTTCTCGGTCACCGTGCTGCAGATCGACCCGGCGACCGGGAACGTCGAACTGGAGGACAGCGTCCCTCACGACGGCTACTCGATCTCGGGGATCGGTCTCCTGTCGGTGAAGCCGGTGCTGGCGTACGGCTCGAACACCGAGCAGGGCACGTACTTCCTCTTCGACGACAACCTGAAACTCAAGTCGAAGATCGATGGTGGCAAACCCAACTCCGAGGAGGAGCTCGACGGCACCACGTCACAGGGTTTCGGGGTCAGCGCCTCGGGTACCGAACATCATCCGAGCGCCATCATCGTGGACGGCGACACGTTCTACACGCCTACCAGGACGATCGGCGGACAGATGAACACGCTGGTCGCGGTGGATCTGAACACCGGACAGCGCAAGTGGACGGCCTCGGTTCCGGAGGGCACGATCCAGGCGCCGATCAAGATCGTGGACGGCCAGATCCTGGCCCAGGTCGGCCCGGTGTACAATACCGGACCCCAGCGGACGGTCAAGATCGCGGTCGCGGACGGGAAGGTGACGCCGTTCCTGGAAGCCCAGATCAGGAACTCCGAACAGGACGAGACCGGCCCGATCCCGGGGTTCTACCGGTATCTCTGGGCCGACGACCGCGTCTACGCGGTGGCGGGCAAGTGGTCGAATCTCAGCGTGGACGTCTTCCTGCTGCAGGCTGAGTAGCGAGAACGAGAAGGCCCCTTCGCCGCGGTTTCCGTGGCGAAGGGGCCCTTTCGTCACGAGGCTCAGTCCAGCCAAGCAGCGGCTTCGGCGGCCCAGTAGGTGAGGATCATGTCCGCCCCCGCGCGGCGGATCGACGTCAGTACCTCGAGGATCGTGCGTTCGCGATCGAGCCAGCCGTTCGCCGCGGCGGCCTCGACCATCGCGTACTCCCCCGAGATGTTGTACGCCGCCACGGGAACCGTCGACGTCTCGGCGGCGGCCCTGATGACGTCCAGATAGGTCAGCGCGGGCTTGACCATGATCATGTCGGCGCCCTCGGCGATGTCCAGCTCGATCTCGCGCAACGCCTCGCGCACGTTGCCCGGATCCTGCTGGTACGTCTTCCGGTCGCCCTTCAGCTGCGAATCGACGGCCTCACGGAAGGGGCCGTAGAACGCGCTGGCGAACTTCGCCGAGTACGCGAGGATGCCGGTGTCCGTGCGCCCGGCGCGGTCGAGCGCGGCGCGGATGACGCCGACCTGGCCGTCCATCATGCCGCTGGGACCGAGCAGATGGGCCCCCGCCTCCGCCTGCGCCAGCCCCATTTCCGCGTACACGCGCAGGGTCGCGTCGTTGTCGACACCGCCTTCGGCGTCGAGGACGCCGCAGTGGCCGTGGTCGGTGAACTCGTCGAGGCACGTGTCCGCCATCAGGACCGTCGCGTCGCCGAGATCGGACCTCAGGTCGCGCAGGGCGACGTTGAGGATGCCGTCCGGGTCGATCGCGCCGGAGCCCTCGGCGTCCCGCGCCTTCGGGATACCGAACAGCATCAGGCCGCCGACCCCGGCGTTGACCGCGTCGACGGCGGCTTTGCGCAGCGTGTCGCGGGTGTGCTGGACGACGCCGGGCATGCTGGAGATCGGGCGGGGCGCGTCGGCGCCCTCGGCCACGAACATCGGAAGGATCAGCTGGCGGGGGCGCAGCGTCGTCTCACCGACCAGCCTGCGCATCGCCGGAGTGGTACGGAGCCTGCGGGGACGATGTTCGGGGAACACCCCTACGACGGTACTCCCGCTCGCTAGAGGGGCGGTGAACGGCTCAGGGGCCAGGCGGCCGAACCTTTCCTAAGGAACGGTAAAGAGTCGCCTTTGCCCGATTCCTAGCGGTGTGACGTGGGTTACCTTTCCCTCCATGTCGAGCTCAACGGTGACCGACCAACTGGAAGAACCGCCCGTCGGCTGGCGCGCACGGCTGCGCCAGGTCGGGCCAGGGATCATGGCCGCGGCGACCGGGGTCGGCGCGGGTGACCTCGTCGCGACGATGGTGGCCGGATCGCGCTTCGGGTACACGCTGCTGTGGGCGGTACTCGTCGGCACGATCTTCAAACTCGCGCTGGCCGAAGCCGTCGGCCGCTGGCATCTGACCTCGGGCCGGACGATCCTGTCCGGCTGGCGGACACTGGGGATCTGGGCGCTGATCTACTTCGGGATCTACGCGGTGATCTGGGGCTTCGTCTACGGTGCGACCGCGATGTCCGCGTCGGGCCTGCCACTGAACGCGCTCTTCCCCGCGCTTTCGGTGCGGTACTGGGCGATGATCTGCGGCCTGCTCGGCTTCGCGCTGGTGTGGTTCGGGCGTTACGCGATCATCGAGAAACTGATGACCGTCCTGGTCGGCATCATGTTCGTGACCGTGGTCGGGACCGCGATCCTCGTCGTGCCGAATTTCGCGGAACTGTTCAAGGGCGCTGTCCCGACCCTGCCCGACGGCTCGCTCGTCTACGTCCTCGGCCTGGTCGGCGGCGTCGGCGGCACGATCACCATGGCGGCGTACGGCTACTGGACGCTCGCGAAGGGCTGGCGTTCGTCGAAGTGGCTCCCGATGATGCGCACCGACAACGCCGTCGGGTACGTCATGACCGGGATCTTCGTGATCGCCATGCTGATCGTCGGCGCGGAACTGCTGATGGGCCAGAAGATCATCTCGGGCGACAAGGGCCTGCTGTTCCTCGGCGACACCCTCGCCGCGGACTACGGGCAATGGGCGCGGATCCCGTTCCTCATCGGCTTCTTCGCCGTTTCGTTCACGTCGGTGATCGGTGTCTGGCACGGCGTGAGCCTGCTCTTCGCGGACTGGTGGCGCATTCTGCGGCTGCCCAGGAACGCGACGGAAAGCGTTGAGGCGTATGAGAAAAAGGCCGGTGAGCGCAGTGTCGCGTACCGAGGATACGTGCTGTGGCTGACCTTCCCGCCGATGGCGTTGCTGTTCCTGGACCAGCCCTTCCAGCTCACCGTGATCTACGGCGTGCTGGGCGCGTTGTTCATGCCGTTCCTGGCGGCGACCTTGCTGGTGCTGCTGAACACTTCGCGGGTGCCTCGGGAAGGGCGTTCGCGGTGGCTGTCGAACGGGCTGCTGGGCGTGTGCCTGGCGATGTTCGCGTACCTGGCCTACACGGAGGTCGTGAAGTTCTTCTCGTGAGTGGTAAGGACGGTTCTAACCGTCCTTACCACTCACGAGACATGCCCCACCACGCCACCGCCACCCTTGCTCGCCCCTGCACCCGCCTGCATGTACTCGGGAAGGTGTGAAGGCCTCCTTCCCTACCTTCAGGGTAGGGAAGGAGGCCTTCACGGACTCACGACCAATGCCGCCACACGAGGCCCGTATCCGCACGCCCGCCGGGGACACGCTGAACTCGGCGGGCGTGCGCCGAGACGGGAGAACGGTCGGTCACCGTGACCACTTGGACCGCGCACCCGGCCGGGGTGCAGACCTCGAAGGGCGTGGCGGCGGCCGCGGTGCCCGGGAAACCGAGGGCCAGCACGCCCAGGGCGGCGACGGTGAAGGCCAGAGACTTCATGATCGCTCCCCAGTGCTTGTCGGAATCACCGAGGCTATGACCGGCCGCTACGCACACGGCGAAGTTTCACTGAGGAACGAAAAAGCCCCCTCCTCACGCGAACGTGAGAAGGGGGCTTTTCGTGAATCAGGAGCGGCGGGCTCGCTTCGCCTTGCGAGGCGGCGGGAGCGCACCTTCGGCACGGAGCCGCGCGGCGTGCTCGGCGAGCGCGTCGACCAGGTGCGGGACGTCGGCCTTCTCGGGCTGGACGTCGACCCGCAGCCCGAACTCCACGGCGGTCTCCGCGGTCTTCGGGCCGATGCACGCGACCAGCGTGCGGGTGTGCGGCTTGCCGGCGATGCCGACGAGGTTCCGCACGGTCGAGGACGAGGTGAAGCAGACCGCGTCGAAACCGCCGGTCTTGATCATCTCGCGGGTCTCGGCGGGCGGCGGCGCGGCGCGCACCGTGCGGTACGCGGTCACGTCGTCGATCTCCCAGCCGCGTTCGCGCAGACCGGCCGAAAGGGTCTCGGTGGCGATGTCCGCCCGCGGCAGCAGCACGCGGTCGACCGGGTCGAGGACGTCGTCGTACGGCGGGAACTCGGCGAGGAGGCCCTCCGAGGACTGCTCGCCTTCCGGGATCAGCTCGGGGATGATGCCGAAGGAGCGGACCTTCGCGGCGGTCGATTCGCCGACACAGGCGATCTTCACGCCCGAGAAGGCGCGGGCGTCGAGGCCGAACTCCTCGAACTTCTCCCACACCGCGCGGACGGCGTTGGTCGAGGTGAAGACGATCCACTGGTAGCGGCCGTCGACGAGACCCTTGACCGAACGCTCCATCTGGGCGGGGCTGCGCGGCGGCTCGACCGAGATGGTCGGGACCTCGTGCGAGGTGGCGCCGTGGCCGCGAAGCCGCTCCGCCATCTCACCGGCCTGCTCCTTGGTGCGCGGCACCAGGACCTTCCAACCGTACAGCGCGCGCGACTCCCACCACGACAGCTTCGAGCGCTGGCCGACGGCCTGGCCGATGGTCACGATGAGCGGGCCGACGAGCTCGCCCGCCTCGTTCGCGACAGTGGCCAGCGTGGTGTCCAGGGTGCGCTGGGTGTTGATGGTGCCGTTGGACGTCACCGCGACCGGGGTGGTCGGCGCCAGCCCGTGCTCGGTCAGCGCGGACGCGGCCTCGGCCAGGTGCGCCGACGTCGCGTGCAGCACGATCGGGCCGGGGGTGGCGGCCAGCGCGGCCCATTCGACGTCGCCGCGGACGTCGACCTCGGTGTGCGTGCCACCGAGCGCGACACCGGCGTACGCCGGGACGGCCGCGCCGGGCGAGACGCCCGGGATGATGTCGAATACGGCGCTGGTCCGGGAAACGGCCTGCACCTCGGCGACGACGGCGGGCTGGGTCAGCGGGTCACCGGCGATCAGCCGGAGCACCAGCCGTCCGGCCTTGGCCTCGTTCACCAGGTCCTTGGCGACCTCGGTGGCCTCGCCGACGGCGGGGCGCACTTCGGCACCTTCGGCGGCGAAGGCCAGGACGCCTGCTGGGACGTCCGGGTCGGTCACCACGACCTCGGCCTTGGCGAGCAGCTCCTGAGCGCGGACGGTCAGCAGACCGGCGTCACCGGGGCCCGAGCCCACGAAGGCGACACGCCCGGTGGTCTTACGCGCGGGGGTCATCTGTGCGTTCTCCTCTTGAGCGGCCGCAGTCGAGCGCGGCCCTACCTTCAACGTTCTGACTCACTGGGCGGGGCCGGACAGCGCGCCGGCCCCCAGGTCGAGCAGCTCGGCGGCCAGTGTCCGGCCGAGCTGATCAGCATCGCGGAAGTCGGCGAGCGCGGAAGCGCGCACCATGTCGACCGCGTCCCCGTCCCCTTCGACGGCGGCGGTGCCCCGCAACGAGATCCGCTCGACGACCCGCCCTTCGGCGTCCAGGTCCTCGACGATCTCCGCCAGCGCTCCGACCGGTGCGCTGCACCCGGCTTCCAGCGCCGCGAGCAACGCCCGTTCGGCGGTCGCCACGGCACGGGTGCCTTCATCGTCCACTGTGGACCCGAGCAGGTGCTCGATGTCCACGTCACCGGTCCGGCACTCCACCGCCAGCGCACCCTGTGCGGGCGCGGGCAGCATCTGGATCGGGTCGAGGGTCTCGGTGATCTCCTCCGCCCGGCCGATCCTGGCCAGTCCGGCACGCGCCAGGATGACGGCGTCCAGCTCTCCGTCGCTCACTTTGCGCATGCGGGTGTCGATATTGCCTCGGATCGGCACGATTTCCAAACCGAGACCGAGCGCGCGCAGCTGCGCGGTCCGCCGCGGCGAGCCGGTGCCGACGGTCGAGCCGGGCGGGAGCTCGCCCAGCGTCAGCCCGTCACGGGCGATCAGCGCGTCGCGCGGGTCCTCGCGGGGCGGCACGGCGGCGAGCGTGATGCCCGGCTCCGGCTTCGTCGGCAGGTCCTTGTACGAGTGCACGATGACGTCGACTTCCTCGCGCAGCAAGGCTTCGCGCAGCGCGGAAGTGAAGACGCCGACCCCGATCGTCGGGATCGGCGCGGACGACTTGTCGCCGGGCGTCGTCACGGTGACGAGCTCGACCTCTGCGCCGGTGGCGCGCAGGGCGTCGGCGATGGTGCCGGTCTGCGCGAGGGCGAGTTTGCTGCCGCGCGTCCCGATGCGGATGACTCTGCTCACTGGATGATCACTCGTCTTTCGGCGTCGCAGTAGGACTGGCCACCGCGGCGGGCGCCTGCGGGTCGAGGCAGAACAGCTCGCGCAGCGCGTTGGCGTAATCGGTGTCGGCCGTCTCGGCGGCCAGCTGCTTGACCCGCACCGTCGGCGCGTGGAGCAGCTTGTCGACCACGCGGCGGACCGTGCGGCCGACCTCCTCGCGAACCCCGGGTTCGAGGTCCGGCAGGCGGTTGTTCAGCCGCAGCAGTTCGGCGTCGACCACCTCGGCCGCCCGGCGCCGCAGCGCCGTCACCGTCGGGGTGACCTCGGCGCTGCGCTGGCCGGCGAGGTACTCGCGCACCTCGTCGAGCACGATTCCGGCGGCCTTCGCGGTCTGCCGTTCGGTGGTCGGGGTGCCCGCTTCCCGCATGCGGCGCTGGATGGTCTCGAGATCGACCACGGTGACCTCGGCCAGTTCGGCGACGTCGTGGTCGACGTCACGCGGGAGGCCGAGGTCGCAGACCACCAGCGGGCGTCCGGCGCGGGCCGGGACGTGCTCGGCGGTGAAGACGGCGGCCTGCGCGCCGGTGGAGCAGACGACGACGTCCGCCTCGGCGACCGCGTCCGCGATGCCGCTCATCTGGACGGCCTTGGCGGGCACGCCCTGCTCGACGCTGGCGGCGGCGAGGCGGGCGGCCCTCGCCTCGGTGCGGTTGGCGATGGTGATCTCGCCGATCCCGGATTTGCGCAGGTGGGACGCGGTCAGCGCGCCCATCGAACCGGCGCCGACGATCAGCGCGTGCTTGCCCGCGATGTCGCCCGCGGCGGCCAGCGCCTCGGAGACCACCGAAGCGCCCAGCTGGTCGAGGCCGGTCTCGGTGTGGACGCGCTTGCCGACGCGCAGCGTGGTCTGGATCAGCTCGTGCAGCGTGCGGCCGACGGTGCCGGCCTCACGCGCGGTGGCGTACGAGGACCGGATCTGGCCGAGGATCTGCGTCTCGCCGACGACCATCGAGTCCAGCCCGGAGGTGACCGAGAACAGGTGCTCGATCGCGGCGCCCGCGTAGTGCACGTACAGCGAGTCGTACAGGTCCGCGGGCTGCATCCCGGCCTGGCGGGCGAGCACGTCGGAGACGTCGTTCAGACCGCCGTGGAAAGTCTCGACGACGGCGTAGACCTCGATGCGGTTGCAGGTCGAGACGAGGATCGCCTCGCTGACGTGCTCGGCCTGCTGCAGCTCGTTGAGCACCTTGGTCACGTCGGTCGCGGGGACCGCGACGCGTTCCAGGGTGCTCAGCTCGGCGCTGCGGTGTGAGAGCCCGACCGCCAACACGCTCATTTCAGCGCACCACCATTCCGTTGCCGTGGCCGTTCACGCTGCCATTCTCGGGGCTCCCGGGGCCACCGTCTCCGCCGCCGTTGCCGTTAGCGGCCAGATCGGCGCGACGAGCGACGTGGAACGACAGGATCTGCAGTTCGACCGCGAGATCGACCTTGCGCACCTCGATATGTGCCGGAACCTGCAGCACCACCGGGGCGAAATTCAGGATGCACTGCACGCCACCTGCGACAAGCCGGTCGCAGACCGACTGCGCGGCGGTGGGCGGAGTGGCGATGACGCCGATGGAGATCTGCCGTTCGGCGCAGACTTTGGGGATCTCGTCGAGATGCGAGACCGGGAGGCCGCCGACCGGGACGCCGACCAGATCCGGGTCGAGGTCGAACAGCGCCTCGACCGGGAACCCGCGGCCGGGGAACCCGCCGTAGTTGGCCAGCGCGTGCCCGAGGTTACCGATGCCGACCACGGCGACCTTGTGCTTGCGGGTCAGGCCGAGGATCCGCTCGATCTGGCTGACCAGGACCTGGACGTCGTAGCCGACGCCGCGGGTGCCGTACGAGCCGAGGTAGGACAGGTCCTTGCGCAGTTTCGCGGAGTTGACGCCCGCGGCCTGCGAGAGTTCCTCGCTGGAGATCGTCGTCGCGCCCTGCTCGGCCAGCCCGGAGAGGACACGGAGGTAGACGGCGAGGCGGGCGACGGCGGCCTCGGGGATCGACTTCGCGCGGACCGCTTCCGGTTCGGCGGTGGCCTCGACGGCGGGCATCTCCGCGGTGGGCGCGTTGTCGGCGTCCGGTGTCACCCGGGTGCGCCGGCCTCGTTGCGACACCACGCTTGTCCGCTCCTCTGGTCCTGCTGACGACATGATTCGCCCGAACCTGGAAATCGGCTCTTGACCCGCGGCGCTGAGTCCGGTTCGATGCCGGGCGCTTTCGGAGGCGACGTGTCTACGGTAGCCACTTGTGAACGCAGGCACAAAGTCACTGGTAGGTGCTGTGTCCAAGGTCGCGCGGGGGCTTCTACCGCTACCGGCGGACCGTCCGCTCGGTAGCGCGTCAGCGCGACGAGGGGACTTCACCGGCGCGCGCCTCTTTCGGGCCGAAGGCCCACGGAAACGTTTTGCAGGGCGCCCTTCGCACCTGGGTGACGCGTAGAACGGCCCCGCGCCCTGCGAAAGGTTCCGTCAGCGCGCGTTAAAAGACACCGTGTGCCAGCCGGTGGCGCCGTCGGGCACGGTTCCGGCGCGCTCCGGCGTCTGCGTGTAGCCCGACTGGTCCGTCGCCCGGACGGCGATCTCGTGTTGACCAGGGCCGACCTGGACCTCGGTCCACCACATCCGCCAGGTGTCCTTCGACGTCTCGGCCGACAGGACAGCCTCCTGCCACGGCCCTTGATCGACCCGGACCTCCACCTTCGCGACGCCGGTGTGCTGCGCCCACGCGGTCCCGGACACCACGACCTTGCCCGCGTTCACCGCCGAGCCGGGCGCGTCGATCCGCGACTGCGTCTTCACCGGCGCCTCCCTGGCCCAACCGCGGCCGAGCCAGTACGCCTGGCGCTCCTCCCACGTGGTGATCTCCAGCTCGGTCACCCATTTAGTGGCGGACACGTAGCCGTACAGCCCGGGGATCACGATCCGCGCGGGGAAGCCGTGTTCGATCGGAAGCGGTTCGCCGTCCATGCCGAGGGCGAGCATCGCGCCGCGCCGCGGGTCCAGGGCGGCTTCGACCGGGGTGCCGCAGGTCCAGCCGTCGACACTGGTCGCGAACATCTGCTCGGCGCCCGGTTTCACGCCCGCTTCGTTCAGCAGGTCGCGCAGGTCGATGCCGATCCAGCGGGCGTTGGAGATGTACGGGCCGCCGACCTCGTTGGAGACGCAGCACAGGGTTACGTCGCGTTCGATCAGCGGCCGCGAGCGCAGATCTTCATACCTATAGGTGACCTCCCGCTCGACCATGCCGCGGATCTGCAGGCTCCAGTCCTCGGTGCGGACCTGCGGGACCACCAGCGCCGTGTCGATCCGATAGAAATCCTTCGAAGGAGTGATGTACGGCGGGGTGCCGAGCTTCGCGAAGTCCGCGTCAGGCGGGATCGGCGGCGCGGTCCTCGCCGCGACGAGCCTGCCGACGGCGGCACGCGACTCCTCGGCGTTCTTCCTGGTCCCGATGATCTGACCGGTCAGCGCGGCGACCCCGGCCCCGGCCGCGACGGACGCCCCGGTGATCAGCACCTTCCGCCGGTCCGGGCCCTCGCCTTCACGGTCGTCGAAGAACACCTTCGGGCGGAAGAACGAGTGCAGCCGGGTGAACACGACGAGCGCGACGACGGTGGCGATCACCGGCGCCAGCAGCGCGATCTGCCCCAGGTCGGTGCGCACGAAGACGGCGGCGACGCCCGCCGCGCCGAGAACGCCGACGATCGCCTGGCCCGGCAGCGGAGTGCGGCGCGAGAGCTGCCCGGCGAGCAGCGCGAACAGCACCAGCACCACGGCGAGACCGATCTTGAGGACGAACTTGTCCCAGGTCTCCAGGGTCTGCTCGGCCCAGGCGACCACCGCGTGCGGGCTGTGGTCGATGACGAAGTTCGCGACGGCGACGAACGGCGAAGCCGTGTACCCGACGAAGCCCGCGACGAGATGCCCCACGCCGAGGGCGGCGGCCAGTGACAGGAGCCCGGTCAGCGCGGCTTGGGAAGCGGTGAGCCTGCGTTCGTCCACGACTCCATCTTCGCCACGGATACGCCCGGAAGTCGGCCGATCGCCCTTACGAGACTGTTACGCCAGCGCCTTCCGGAGCCTGTCCTCTTCGACGCGCCAGTAGCCGTGCTCGGCGTCGTCGATCAGGATCACCGGCACGCGGTCGCCGTATTCGGCGCGCCATTCTGGGTCGCTGTCGACATCCCGCGCCGACCAGGCGACGCCCAGTTCGCCGCAGATCCGCTCGATGTCCTGTTCCGCGACCTCGCACAGGTGGCAACCCGTGCGGGTCATGACGGTCACGTGGTGGGCCATGCGTCCAATCCTTACCCGGTCCGAGGCACTCTTTCCCGCCGAGGGCCCATCAGCGCAGTCGCATACGGCGCAATTTTCCAGTGGCGGAATGCGGCAGCGACTCCGCGAACTCGACCGTGTGCGGCACCTTGTACCCGGCCAGGTGCTCCGCGCAGTGCTCGACGACCTGCTGTTCCGAGAGCGAAGCGCCGGGCGCGGGGACGACGACGGCCTTCACCGCTTCGCCGGTCCGCTCGTCGACGACGCCGACGACGCCCGCCTCGACGACCTCGTCCAGCATCGAGATCACGTTCTCGACCTCGTGCGGGAAGACGTTGAAGCCGTTGACGATGATCAGGTCGTTGGCCCGGTCCACCAGGTGCAGGTCGCCGTCGGTGTCCAGGTAGCCGACGTCACCGGTGCGGAACCAGCCGTCCTCACCGGGGCCGTGCGAGCCGTCGGGCCAGTAACCGGAGAACAGGTTCGCACCGCGGATCGACACCAGACCGGTGCCGCCGTCCTCGTCGAAGGCGTCGCCGAGGTCGTCCGGGTCCAGCGGGACGGGCTCCGCGTCGCCGTCGCTGTCGACCAGCCGGAGCTCGACGCCGGGCAGCGGCCGCCCGACCGAACCCGGCTTCGGGTAGCCGGTGACCAGCGTCGTGGTGACCACCGGCGCGCATTCGGTGAGGCCGTAGCCCTCGTAGACGTCGAGGCCGGTGGCGCCGCGGAGCGCGGTGAGGACCTTCGGGTGCAGCGGCGCCGCGCCCGACGTCATCCGCCGGACGGTGGACAGGCCACGGCCGAGTTCCTCGGGGTCCATCGCGGCGAACTCGGCGTACATCGCGGGCACGCCGGCGATCGACGTCACCCGGAATTCGGCGCAGTCGGCCAGCGTGCGCTCGGCGAGGAAGCGTTCGGACAGGATCGCCGTCGCGCCGACCGCCGTGGTCTGCAACAGACCGGGACCGAGGCCGTAGACGTGGAACAACGGGATGGTGATGAGCACGCGGTCGCCGTGCACGAGCGGCGCCGGGACGATGCGGCTCAGCTGGCCGAGGTTCGCCAGCAGCGCCCGGTGCGACAGCATCACGCCGCGCGGCGGGCCGGTCGTGCCGGAGGTGTACGAGATGACCGCTATGTCCTCACCGGCGCCGGCCTCGTCGACCGGTTCGGCTGCTCCATCCGAGGTAACAGGCGGTGAGAGGCTTGTCACTCCCTCGGGGAGATCCTCAGAGACCTCGCGTTCGAGCACGAGCCGTGCGCCGCTGTGCTCCAGCAACCCGTTCAGCTCCGCCGCCGGCCCCTGCGGCGAGATCGGGACGACCACCGCGCCCGCCCGGAGCGCCCCGAACAGCGAGACGGCGAACGCGGCCGAAGTCGGCAGCCGCAACGCCACCCGGTCGCCGCGCTCGATTCCCGCGTCGAGCAGGGCGCGGGCCAACGCGTGGGCGGCGTTGTCAAGCTCCGACCAGGTCAGTGCGACCCCGCCGCCGGTCTCCTGGACGGCCGCTTTGCCTGGCCACTGACGGGCGGCCTCGGCGAGCAAAGTGGGCACGCTTCCTTCGGCAACCTGCTCCGCGCTCAACTGCGAACCTCTTCCCTCGGTGAACGGCGTTGTCAGTTTGTCATCTCGGCCACCGTCATGGGGGTCACTCGCTTTCGTCGCAGTTCCGTAACCCCGGCACCGCTACCTACTTCGCGGTAACTACACGTATGCTGCTGGGCGTCGTCGAGTGGTGTTGATCACTCGATGGTGAGAAAGGGAGTCCGGACGTGCAGATCTTGCAGGCCCACGCGGCGGTGGGACATGCGGGCCGGTGCTCTCTGTCCGGAACGGGAGGTGCGCCATGACTCTTCCCGCACCGAATCCCGTCTCCATGGTGGCGGGCCACATCCTCCGCCGGAGTGGTTTCCCCGCGGCGCCGTCGCCCCGGGCGAAGGTCGACGAGGGCGACGCCGCGGCCGAAGCCGCGAAGGCCGAAGCGTGGGATCTGGTCAGCGCCGCGCAAGGCGGTGACACCTCCGCATTCGGGCGGCTCTACGACCGCTACGTCGACGTCGTCTACCGCTACGTACTGTTCCGCCTCGGCGACCGGGACCTCGCCGAGGACGTCACCAGCGAGACGTTCCTCCGCGCGCTGCGCCGCATCACGTCGGTGAGCTACCAGGGGCGTGACGTCGGCGCCTGGTTCGTCACCATCGCGCGCAACATCATCCTCGACCACGTGAAGTCGAGCCGGTTCCGCCTCGAGGTGGTCACCGACGAGGTGGCCGAGCCCAACGGGGCGCCGATCGGGAACGTCGGCGTGCAGGCGGTCGCGGGGCCCGAGCAGCAGGCCATCAGCCGCGCCACCCGAGCCGAACTGCTGCGCTGCGTCGCCGAACTCGGCGAGGATCAGCGCGAGTGCATCGTGCTGCGGTTCATGCAGGGGCTTTCGGTCGCCGAGACCGCGGCGATCATGAAGCGCAACGAGGGCGCCATCAAGGCCCTTCAGCACCGCGCGGTACGCCGTTTGGCACAACTTCTGCCCACAGGACTGCGTTAAGGTTCCATATTTGTCCCTCACCGGGCCTTGCCGTAACCCTTGGGCGTTCCCGCTCGTTTTCTCAGCCAGACCGGTGTCAGGACCGGGCTGAGCAGATGGAGACTTCGCCGTGGGCGTGCCGGGATGGTTCGCGCGGGAGCGGGCGGACGGTGACCGCTTCGCCGACCTTGTCGACGGCACCGAATCCCCGGACGACGACGAGTTCGAGTACGAACTCGCGCTCGTCGGCGGCTTGCGCGAACTCGGCGCCGGCGGCGCCCCCGACGCGGAGACCCGGCAACGGATCCGCGACGAGATCGCCGGACGACTCGCCGAGGCCGAGGCCGCGCCCAAGCGTCGCGGTCACACCGTCGCCAACCTCGCCGCGGCCGCCGTCGCGCTCGTGCTGGCCCTGGGCGGCATCACCCTGCTGCTGTCCAAGGACGCGTTGCCGGGCGATCCGCTGTACGGCATCAAACGAGCGGGTGAATCGGCCGCGCTCGGGCTCACCTTCGACGAGCAGGACAAGGCGAAGAAGCATCTGGAGTTCGCCGCGAACCGCGTCGGCGAGCTCGACGAACTGACGCGGCAGGGCGCGCCCACCGACGCCTACTTCACCGGCCTCACCGATTTCGAGACGGATCTGCGAGCCGGTGTCTCCCGGCTGACCGCGTTCGTCACCGATCAGGGTGGCCAGACCCGGCTCGCCGAACTCCGCACCTGGGCGCGGCAGCAGTCCGACCGGCTCGGTCTCCAGGTCGACCAAGCCCCCGCCGAGGCGCGCGACAAGTTCGCCGCGGCCCGTGTCCTGCTCGACAAGGTCCAGGAGCGGACGACGGATCTCGGCTCGCGCCTGGTCTGCTACACGATCACCACGGGCTCTTCCGACGAACTCGGCGCGGTCCCGGCCGTCGGTGACTGCGTCCGCGACCCCGATTCCCCCCACGCGGTCCTGCCGCCGGTGACGTCTCCCCCGCCGTCGTCGGCACCGACCGGGTCACCGGCGCCGACCTCGGTGCCGCCGTCGTCGTCCGCCGTGGACACCGCGGCCCCGACCGGGCCGATCGCACCGCCGACCGGAGGCACACCGCCACCCGTGGTCCCCGTCCCCGGACCCACGAACCTGCCGCCGCTGCCGACGACCACCACCACGCCGAAGCCGCCGCTGGTTTCGATTCCGCCGCTCATTCCGGGATTACCGCCGATAACCATCGGCTGACTCACCGTCGATGAGGGAGGCACCACACCCGGGGCAGCGTGGTCGGCCGCTCGCTACGCTGTGCACAGGCACCTGGGATTCCGGAGGCGGTGTGCGTGTCAGTTTGGCGGGGCAAGGATAAGAGTCAAGAGCTCGAACGACTGGCCGAGCTGGCGGGCGAGGCGTCGGCCGAGGCCGCCATGGCGACCGCGTCCGCCGAAGCACTCGAACCGCCCGCGCCGCCCGCTCCGCCGGACCTGACGGCGGCCGCGTTCTTCGACGTCGACAACACCATGATGATGGGCGCGTCGATCTTCTACTTCGCCCGCGGCCTGGCCGCGCGCAAGTTCTTCACCTCCGCCGATCTGGCCGGATTCGTCTGGCAGCAGGTGAAATTCCGGCTCGGCGGCCGGGAGAACAAAGAGGACATCAAGACCCACCGCGAGCGCGCACTGTCCTTTGTGGCCGGCCGCACCGTGCAGGAACTGACCGACATCAGCGAAGAGATCTACGACGAGCTGATGGCGGACAAGATCTGGTCCGGCACCCGGGCGCTCGCGCAGATGCATCTCGACGCCGGACAGCGCGTCTGGCTCGTCACCGCGACCCCGATCGAGCTCGCGGCCATCATCTCCCGGCGCCTCGGCCTCACCGGCGCGCTGGGCACCGTCGCGGAGACCAAGGACGGCGTCTACACCGGCCGTCTCGTCGGCGACCTGCTGCACGGCCGGGCGAAAGCCCACGCCGTCCGGGCGCTGGCATCACGCGAAGGACTGAATCTCAAGCGCTGCACCGCGTATTCGGACTCGCAGAACGACGTCCCGATGCTGTCGGTAGTCGGAACCGCGGTCGCGGTGAACCCGGACGGCGGTCTTCGCGACGTCGCGCGGGCGCGCGGCTGGGAGATCCGCGACTTCCGGACCGGACGCAAGGCCGCGAAGATCGGCGTGCCTTCGGTGCTCGGTGTCGGTGCCGTGGCCGGTGCCGTCGCGGCGGGCATGGCCTATCGGAAGCGCTGACCTTCCACGCAATCAGTCACCTACTTGCGGCGATCGCGGCCGTGAGTAGGTGAGTCGGCGGCCGGAGCGGGCCCGCCACGAAGGCCTGGCGCTCCCCTGACCGTCCATAAGGGACGCTAATCCTGATCAGGATGCCCGATTCGGGGATTTTGCGCAGATTAACGAGAGGTCGTGGACGGTAAAGAGGGTTGGAACCCGATGCCACGTAGCTTAAGTTGATCTTGGATGGGGGCCTGGATCGTAAGCGGTGAGGGCTGCCGCAGGTCACGCGCTCGGCTTCCCTGGCCGACAGGAGCCGACCGCGCCCCTGAGCGTCCACCAAGAACACTTTTCGCTGACTCAATGTCCGACTGATGCCCGGAGGGCGATTGCACGAGGGGGTCGTGAGTGGCGTTTCGGGTTAGAACCCGAAACGCCACTCACGACCAACCCGACCCACGAACCGTACTTTGGCCATCAATCGGTCATTCAGGGCACGGCCGGCCTGAAGCCCGTCACTCGCGAGTTCCGGGTCTGATCACGCGAGTGACGCGTTCTAGCCCTTGAAGACGCTCTTCCGCTGCGAAAGGCGTTTGTACAGCGACTGCTGGATCGACTCCCGTACCTGGTCGGTCAGCGTGAAGACCAGCATCGGGTCGTCGACGGCGTCCGCATCATAGGTGTCCGTGCGGATGGGCTCGCCGAACTCGATGCTCCACTTCGTCGGCAACGGGATCGCGCCGAGCGGGCCGAGCAGCGGGAAGAACGGCGTCACCGGGAAGTACGGCAGGCCGAGCACGCGCGCGAGGAGCTTGATGTCGCCGATCTTCGGATAGATCTCCTCCGCGCCGATGACCGACACGGGGATGATCGGCACGCCGGTCCGCAGCGCGGCCGAAACGAAACCACCGCGGCCGAACCGCTGCAGCTTGTACCGCGACGAGAACGGTTTCCCGATCCCCTTGAACCCCTCCGGCCAGACGCCGACGAGTTCTCCCTTGCGCAGCAAGCGTTCCGCGTCGGCGGCGCAGGCGAGTGTCTGCCCGGACTTGCGGGCGAAGGAGCCGACCAGCGGCACCTGGAACACCAGATCCGCACCGAGGCCGCGCAGATGCCTGCCGCCGGGGACGTGGTCGTGCACGGCGACGGCGGTCATCAGCGCGTCGAGCGGCAACGTGCCGGAGTGGTTCGACACCAGCAGTGCGCCGCCGTCGGCGGGCAGGTTCTCGACGCCGAAGGTGTCGACGCGGAACCACTTCTCGTACAGCGCGCGCAGCGGCGGCAACAGCAGGGTCTCGGTGAGCTCGGCGTCGAAGCCGAACTCGTCGACGGTGTAGTCACCGGTCAACCGGTCACGCAGGAACCCCAGCGCCGTCCTGAGCGAGGCCGGGAGGAGATCCGCGTCGGCCGGACGGGTCCTGGCGGGCGCGACGCGCGCCGCCCCGGGGAATTCGACGACGGGCGCGTCCGCCCGGCGCTCCTGCTCCAGATGTTCTCGCGCTTCTTCCGACTCGCGAAGATCCCGTTCCGCTTCGACCGCCGGGTCCGGCTTCTCTCTGCCGGGGCCGTGCAACGGGATGACCTGCGCTTCAGCGCCGCTCACGTTTTCCGCCTCGCCTTCGTGAGAGTTTTCGGGATCGTTCTCGTGTGGCCTGCTCACCGGTGCGCCGCCTGTCCGGTCGCCGCGGCCACCAGCACCTTGCTCGCGAACCCGGCCAGCTTGCCGCCGTCCACCACGGGACGGAGCCCGCGGCCGGAGATGTAGTCGTCGAACGCTTCCCGCGTCGTCCAGCGCGGGGTGTAGCCGAAATCTTTCTTGAGCTTCGTGTTGTCCACGACGCGGCCGAAGTTCAGCAGCCGCACCTGGTCGGCGGAGAAGTCGACCACGCGGGCTCCGCGCAGCACTTTGCCGACCGACGGCACGACACCGCTGGGCATCGGCAGCTCGACCCGGCCGGCTCGCCGGATCGCCTGCGAGAGGGTGAGTACCCCGTCCGAACCGACGTTGAACACGCCTGGCTTGTCGTTCAGGGTCGCCTGCTCGAACACCGACAGCGCGTCCGAAGCGTGGAGCAGCTGGAGCCGCGCGTCGTAGCCGAAGACGGTCGGGACGAACGGCAACGCGAAGTAGCGCGAGAGCACGGTGTCGATCTCGGGGCTGATGATGTTGGCGAACCGCAACAGCGTCGTCGTGATGTCGGGACGGCGACGGAGTAGCCCGCGGACGTATCCCTCCATCTCGACGGCGTCCTTCGCGTAACCGCTGGTCGAGGTGGGGATGAGTTCGGAATCCTCGGTGAAGACGGCCTGCGAGCGCGCGCCCGCGCCGTAGACGGCGGCCGTCGACTTCACCACGAGCTTGCGCACGAGCGGCGAGCGCTGGCAGGCCGCCAAGAGCCGCATCGTGCCGATGACGTTGACCTCTTTGATCGCCGTCCGGCGAGCCGGGCCGGCCGGATGCGCGGTGCACGACGCGTGCACCACGGTGTCGACCTTGGCCGTGCTGATCACCTTGGCGATCAGCGGGTTGCGGATGTCGGCACGGACGTATTCGGCGTGCCCCATCCGCTGCAGGACCGACTTGCGCGGAGGCGTGGTGTCGACGCCGATCACCCGCTCGAACTCCGGATTGTTGCCGAGTCTGGCGAGCAGCTTCCCGCCAAGGTCTCCCCCGACCCCGGTCACGAGCACGATGTTCGACGGCATAGGACTCCCTGCGGCTTGGGCGGTTCTCGGACTTCGATCACGGGGTCCGGATGACCTTGAGCACTGGTCGATCCACCGAGTGTGCGCGTACCTGCACTCATGGGAAGCATCGCGCGGCTGCCCTTGAGATGTTACCGCTCATTAGGGGTAGTCGAGGCAGCGCTTACATGCTATTAACCAGCCGCTCGCAGAGGGGATGCACGTCTCACTCGGATGGGCGGAAACCGCCCACCAAATGGGAATGGCCCGTCCAGAAACTGGACGGGCCACTCACCGGCTGTGTCTTACTTGCCGGCCTTCCTACGCTGAACGCGCGTCCGGCGCAGCAACTTGCGGTGCTTCTTCTTCGACATGCGCTTACGGCGCTTCTTGATCACAGAGCCCATCGTGAGCGCTCCTTCCTTCGTCGTCGGTCACGCTGCCCGGCGCAGCGTCCAACGGGTGGAGCGCACAGGCACGAGCGGTCTTCCAGGGTACTCGCGCCCCGGAAGACGCCCTCGGGCGGGCACGTTGTGCCCCGCGAAACGGGCCTCAGCCCACGTCGAAGTACGCGCCCTGCAGATACTCATGAACGGCCTTTTCGGGCACTCTGAACGACTTCCCGACGCGCACCGCGGGCAACTCGCCCGAGTGAACGAGGCGGTAGACGGTCATCTTGGAGACCCGCATCAGCGTGGCCACCTCGGCGACCGTCAGGAACTGGACCTGGCCCACTGAGGGCAGATCGTCTTTCTTGTTCGGCGGCATGTTTCACCGTGTCCTTCGACACGTGTCGCGCCACGAGGCTTCCCCACCTGTGGTATCGACACGCACGTGCTCTCCTGAGAGTAGCGGGACACGTGTGGCTAAAGCGACGCGAGTCACCGAGATGGGCCCGTACGACTACGCATTTAGTCCTCTAAATGCGGTAGTCAGACGACGAACTACCGCATCCAGAGGACTAAATGCGGGGATCGTGGGCGGCGCCCAGCTCGGTCGAGCGGTCCTTCGCGGCCTCGATGGCGGCCAGCAGCGCCGCGCGGACGCCATGCTTCTCCAGCTCGCGGATGGCGTTGATGGTCGTCCCGGCGGGCGAGGTGACGGCTTCGCGCAGCAGCACCGGGTGTTCGTCGGATTCGGCGAGCATCTTCGCCGCCCCGACCGCCGACTGGATGATCAGCTGCCCGGCGAGCGCGCGGGGCAGGCCGAGCAGGATCCCGGCGTCGATCATGGCCTCGACCAGGTAGAAGAAGTACGCGGGCCCGGAGCCGGACAGCGCCGTGACGGCGTCCTGCTGCGACTCGGGCACCTCGACGACCTGCCCGACGTGCGACAGCAGGTCCTTCACCACCGCGATGTGCTCGGCGGTCGCGTGCGCCCCCGCGGAGACCGCGCTCATCGCCTCTCCGACGAGCATCGGGGTGTTCGGCATGACCCGCACCACCGGGACGCCGTCGGCCAGCCTGCGCTCGTACAGGGCGGTCGGGAGGCCCGCGCACAGCGAGACCACCAGTGACTCCGCGCCGAGCAACGGCGCGAGCTCGTCCAGCACCGGTTCGATGTCCTGCGGTTTGACCGCGACGACCAGCACGTCGGCCCGGCGGGCGGCGTCGGCGACGGTGACCCCGTGCACGCCGTAGCGCTCGGTCAGCTCGGCCGCGCGCGCCGGGTACCGCTCGGTGAACAGCAGGTCGTCCGGGCTGTGCCCGCCGTGCAGCAGGCCCGAGAGCAGGGCCTCCCCGATCTTCCCGGCACCCAGAACCGCGATCACGCTCATGCCTTCTTCCCGTACTGGGTCACGTTCCGTCGCATGAGCGGGCACTGCGTCGATGATTCGCTCGCAAGCTCGCTCATGTCTTTCAGCGTGCCAAACGGCCGTCAGCCACCGGGCGCCGGGGCAAGCGCCAGCTGCCGCGCCTGGCAGACGAGCCTGCCCTGCGCGTCGACCACGAGCGCGTCCGAGTCGAACCAGGCCTCGTGCACCGACTGGCTCTGGACGAGCACCCGCAGCCAGCCCGGCGCCGGCCGCGTGCGCAGCAACGCGGTCAGCTGCACGGCCGGCGCCCAGCCGACCCGGCCGAGGTTGTAGACCACCGGCGGGTTCACGTCGCTCGCGAGCAGGGCGAAGAACGGATCCGCGAGCCCGTGCCTCGGCCGGACCCACAGCCGGATCCTCGGCGGGTCGCCGATCCGGCCGTGCAGGTAGCCGACGCTCGCGGGGTCGAGCCGGACCTCGCAGCCCTTCGCGAGGTTGAACCGGCCTTCGGAGGTCTCACCGGTCATGGGGACCGCGCCGGGCGGCGGCTCCGCGGGCATGGCGGGGACGTCGGTCCACTCCGGACGCCGCATCGGCAGCCGCCCGGTGGTCACCCTGGCCTCGACGCAACTGCGGCCCCGCTGCTCCAGCGTGACCGCGACGACCGAGGCGCGCCTTCCGACCTTCCGGACGTCCATGCGCAGCAACACCGGCCCCACCGCCGGCGGGTGCAGGAACTCCGCGCTGATCGCGAGCGGCTCGGACGGCGGCTCGCCGCGTTCGTGGAGGAAGGTGAGGGCGGCCCTGGCCATCAAGGCCATCAGGAAGCCGCCGTGGGGGTGTCCACCGATCGACCATTCGGTCCGGAGGACCGCCGTGAAAGTGCCGTCACCCAGTGATCTCGTCGCGCACGCCGCGTCGAAGGAGGTGCTCGTTTCGTCAGCCGCGCTCACCGAGCACTGACCCAGGCCACGAGCCGATCCATCGGGGTGCGGGAGATCAACAAGCGCAGCTGCTTCACGGTCGGAACTTTACGTGTACCAGCGCCTCGAGCGCAGGGAGGAATGAATCTCCGCACCCGGAGACGATCTTTGTCACTGGCCGAGGTGAAGCCTCGCGAACAGGAGTGACTCCGCGAGGTCCCGCGACCGCCGCGCCGCGCTCGGCGACCGCCGGGTGTTGATCTCCAGCACGACCTGCCCGGAGAAATCGCTGTTCACGAGCTTTTCGAGCAGTTCGGCGCAGGGCTCGATCCCGCGTCCGGGCACCAGGTGCTCGTCCTTCGGCAGGCCCGTGCCGTCCGCCAGATGGACGTGCGCGAGCCCGGAACCCATCCGTTCGGCGAGCGCGAGGGCGTCCATCCCGGCTGCCGCTGTATGGGACAGGTCGAGCGTGTAGTGGCGAAACCCTACGTCCGTAGGGTCGATCGACGGCCGGAAGGCCGACACGCGCGACGTCCGCGAGCCGCCGGGCGGCCGGACCTTGAACATGTTCTCGACCGCGATCTCGATCCCGCTGGCTTCTTCGAGCTCGTCGACGAGGTCACCGAACGCGTCGCCGTAGCGGCGCTGCCACCGGAACGGCGGATGCACCACGACCGTGCGCGCGCCGAGCTCCTGCGCCGCGTCCACGGACATCCGCAGGCGCACCTCGGGATCCGGCGACCACACGCGCTGGGTGATCAGCAGCGAAGGCGAGTGGATCGACAGCACCGGCACACCCGTACGGCGCGACCAGCGGCGCAGCGCGGAGATGTCCTGGCTGACCGGGTCCGCCCAGACCATCACCTCGACACCGTCGTAACCGAGGTCGGCGGCCAGCTCGAACGCCGTGCCCGCCCGCAACGGCCAGACGGACGCCGTCGAGAGACCTACCGGAATCTGCTGAACCATTCCGGCATCCTTCCCGAGTCCGCTAACGCGCGACCAGCAGGAGTGCGGCCGGTGAGACCGTCACCACCAGTCCGACCAGTACCGCGAGCACCAGGGTCTGGAGATCCTCCGCCTTGCGGATCTTCCGAACGATCCACACCAGCGCGACGATCACCAGCAGCGCGGCGACCAGCGCGGCGGCGGGGATGTTCACCCACAGCCAGTTGAAGCCCAGCCAGACACCGGCGCCGCCGACGACGCCGAGGGCGAGCTGGCCGGCCAGCGCCAGCCACTGCTTCCCCGGCGAGACCTTCTCGGCGGGCGCCGCGGGCTCGTCCTCCTCGACGACGTCGTCGACGCTGTCGTCGTAGTCGTCCTCGTAGTCGTCGGCGCGGTAGCCGTAGTCGTCGCGGCCGAAGTCCGGGCCACCGTCCGGGTACGCCGGGTCGGCGAACTCGCGCTCGTACTCGTCGAGGTTGTCCTGCCGGTCGCGGTCGTCGAGCGAATGCGGCGGCACGAAGGGCATCGGCGCCGGATGCCCCATGGTGGGCGGACCGGCGTCGAACGGGTCCGGCTCGGGGTCGGCGTCCGGTTCGACGGGCGCGACCGGGGGCGGCACCGGCGGGATCCCACCGATTTCGGTGTCCTCGGACTGCACCTTCTGCCTGCGCTTGCGCCATCCGGCGAGGCCGGCGGGCGGCGCCGGAGGCTCGACGGGCGCGGGGACCTCGGGCTCGGCCGCTGGTTCGTCACCGACCGCGGCGAACTGTTCGGTGCTCGGCTCGGCCTTCGGCTGGGGCGGGCGCGCCGCGGGACGGCGGCGCCGCGCCGGCTGGGCGGGCGGCGTCGCGAACGCGCCGCCGGCCATCGGGCCCGGCTGGTCCTGCACATCTTCGGCCGGGGCGTCGAGGCCGCCGTCGAGCCTCGCCGACAGCCCCGAGGACGGGGGTCCGGCGGGCGGCTCCGGGCGACGGCGGACCGGCGGCATCGCGCCACGGGTCTCCTCCGGACGCGGACGGCCACGCGGGGGCAGGCCCTCGGAGTCCGGCGGGCGCTGCTGGTAACCGGACTGCTCCTGCGGCGGAGCCGGCCGGACGAACTGACCGGACTGCTGCGGGGGACGCTGCTGATAACCGCTCTGCTCCTGCGGCGGAGCCGGCCGCGGGAATTGACCCGACTGCTGCGGCGGACGCTGCTGATAACCGCTCTGCTCCTGCGGCGGGCGCACCGGCGGCGTCTGCCGGGTCGGGGTGGACGCGACGTCCGGCGGCACCGGCAGCGGCGCGGAGTCCTGCTGCGGCGGCGGAAGCGGACGCGCGCCGGAATCTTGCGGGCGCGAGCGGCGTGGCGGACGGTTGGCAGGCGGCGGGGTGTCGCCGGACACCCTGTCGATGATCGCCTGCGGCGCCGTATCGCTCGGGGACGGCGCGCGCCGCCCGCGAGTGGGCTCGGGAGCCTCGTCGTCGTCGGCCGCGCGGCGTCGCCTGCGGCGCCCGCCCTCGGGCTGGGCTCCGTGCTGCGCGAGCAGCTCCGCCACGGTTTTCTGTGGCTGGCCGCTCTCTGTCTCGTCCGTCATACCGTGCAGTCCAATGCGCGCTCAAGCCGTTGCGAACCGGCACGCGACGGGGCATCGGCGGCGTCGCGCGCGCTGTCCACCGTCATCCGCATTTCCGTCACCACTTCACCGTGCCCGTTCTCCGTCGACTAAGTCCAGTCGGGCGCTGCCGCCCACAGTCTCGTCCGCACCGTTCGAATGGTCCAGCCGTCGAAGGATGACACCTTCTCGCAGCGCCCACGGACAGATCTCCAGTTCTTCCAGGGAAAGCGCCCGCATGGTGGCTTGTGCGACGAGCGCGCCCGCCACCAGCTGATGCGACCTGCTCGCGCTGACCCCCTCGAGTTGTGCCAGGTCATGGGCGGTCATCCGGGAGATGAACGCGATGAGCTGGCGCAACGCGGTGTCGGTCAGGGTACGGCGCACATGCGGCCCGCCGGCCGACGGCGCCGCTCCGGTCAGCCGGGCGAGCGACCGGAACGTCTTCGACGTCGCCACGACCCGATCGGGTTCACCCAATTTGGCGACCTTCTTCGCGAGCGGGGCGAGTTGTTCTTCCAGCCACACCGAAGTCGCGATGAGCTCCGACCGGGTGGGCGGGTCGTGCTGGAACCGCGTCCGGGTGGTCCGGCCCGCGCCCAACGGCAGCGATTCGGCCAGATCCGGCTCCTCGTCGCGGCCCATCGCGACCTCCAGGGAGCCGCCGCCGATGTCGAGCACCAGCAGCTTTCCCGCCGACCAGCCGAACCAGCGGCGGACGGCGAGGAAGGTGAGCCGGGATTCGTCGATCCCGGAAAGCACCTGTAGTTCGACGCCGGTCTGCTCCTGGACCTTCGCCAGCACCTTCGGGGCGTTCTTGGCTTCGCGGACCGCGGAGGTGGCGAACGCCATGACCTCTTCGCAGCCGAGCCGCGCCGCGGCCGCTTTCGCCGATTCGACCGCACGCACGAGGCTGTCCGCGCCCGCGCGGCTCAGGTCGCCGTTGCGGGTGATCTGCTCGGCGAGCCGGAGGACCGCCTTTTCGGAATGCATCGGGGTCGGGTGGGCGCCACGGTGGGCGTCGACCACGAGCAGGTGGACGGTGTTGGAACCGACGTCGAGTACCCCTAGGCGCACGAGCGTCTACGGTACCCGCCCCCACATCAGGTCACGAAACCGTAACCGTGATCTGTATCGCAGGGGCGGGTACCGGACCTGTCACGTCTCGAACTTGTAGCCCAGGCCACGCACCGTGACCAGGTGCCGGGGCGATCCCGGGTCCGGCTCGATCTTCGAGCGCAGGCGCTTCACGTGGACGTCGAGCGTCTTGGTGTCGCCGACGTAGTCCGCACCCCACACCCGGTCGATCAGCTGCCCGCGGGTGAGCACGCGGCCCACGTTGCGCAGCAGGTACTCGAGCAGGTCGAACTCCTTCAGCGGCAAGGAGACCTCCTGGCCGTCGACGGTCACCACGTGCCGCTCGACGTCCATCCGCACCGGCCCGGCCGCCAGCACCAGAGGCGCCAGATCGCCTTCGGAGCCCGGCTCGCCACCGCGGCGCAGCACCGCTCGCACCCGCGCGATGAGCTCACGGGCCGAGTACGGCTTGGTGACGTAGTCGTCGGCGCCGAGTTCCAGGCCGACGACCTTGTCGATCTCGCTGTCGCGCGCGGTCACCATGATCACCGGTACGGCGGAACGCTGCCTGAGCTGCTTGCAGACGTCGGTGCCGCTCATCCCGGGGAGCATGAGATCGAGCAGGACGATGTCGGCGCCGTTGCGGTCGAACTCCTCGAGTGCCTGCTGCCCCGTCACGGCGACGGCGGCGGTGAAGCCCTCTTTGCGGAGCAAGAACGCGAGCGGGTCGGCGAACGACTCTTCGTCCTCGACGATGAGAACCCTCGTCACAGGTTTCCTCCATGGTCGGGGCTTTCTTGCCCTGTTGCCACGAGACGGGGTGTCCGCTCGGGGGTCTTCTCCGGCCGGGACGCCGGCGGAGCCTGTTTCGCGGGCGCGGCCGGTTCGGCGGGGATGTGCGCGGGGATCCGCAGCGTGAAGGTCGACCCGGTGCCGGGACGGCTCCACAGGCCGACCGAACCGCCGTGGTTGGCGGCCACGTGCTTGACGATCGCCAGCCCCAGCCCGGTGCCGCCGGTCGCCCGCGACCGGGCCTTGTCCGCGCGGTAGAACCGCTCGAAGACGCGCTGCTGCTCGTCCTCCGCGATACCGATGCCGCGGTCGGTCACCGCGATCTCGACCTTCCCGTCGACCAGCCGCCTGCTGATCGACACCGGGCTGCCCGGCTGCGAGTACGCGACGGCGTTCTCCAGCAGGTTCGACAGCGCGGTGACCATCAGCGTCCGGTCGCCCTCGATGAGGAGCCCGCTGGCCGCGTCGGTGGTGATGGTGATCTCGGCGGATTCCGCCGAAAGCGTCGTCCTGCCGAGCGCCTCGCGGACGACGGCGTCGACCTCGACGACGTTCAGGTCGGGCAGCCGCTCGGCGCCCTGGAGCCGCGAGAGCGCGATCAGTTCGGTGACGAGCTGGCCGAGCCGCGTCGATTCGCGGAGGATCTTGCCGCCGAAGCGGCGGACCTCCTCGGTGTCTTCCGCGGCGTCGAGGACGGCCTCGGTGAGCAGCGCGATCGCGCCGACCGGCGTCTTCAGCTCGTGGCTGACGTTCGCGACGAAGTCCCGCCGGACGGCTTCCAGGCGGATCGCCTCGGAGTGGTCGACGGCCTCGACCACGGTGAACCCGTCGCCGAGCGGGCGGACCTCGCCGAGGACGGCCTCGGGCTGACGCCCCCTCGCCTCCAGCGGGGAGAGGTCGATCTCCATCGGTTCGTCGGTCTCGACCACCTGCTCGGCGGCCTTGCGGGCCCGCGGATCGGCCTGGTTGACCTTCACCAGCCCGAGCTCGTAGGCACGCGGGTTGTGCAGGACCATGTCGCCGAACTTGTTGAGCACGACGACGCCGTTGTTGCTGGACCGCACGAGGCGTTCGAGCAGTTCGGCCACGGTGGGGCCGGTCGGTCTCCGCTCCTCGCGGCGGGTGCGACCCCTCGCGATCAGGAAGCCGAAAACCACACCGACGATCAGTCCGCCGACGGCCATGGCGAGTGCAACAGGCGTGGTCACAGGGGAATCGTAAGCGCGTGGGTAGGCTTTTGGCCTAGTCCCGGCCGCGTACTCGTGATGCCTATGACACCTGGGGACGCCCTGTTCGCCTGCAGGTCAGGCCTCGTTCACGTGGCCGAGACCTCCCGGGTGAGACGGGTCACCCGAAACGGGGACATCGGTGACGACTCTTGCCCGGATTCCGACTTTCGTCGTGACTCTCCGGACCGTGTTCCGCCCACTCACCGGCGAATAGCGACGTTCCCGTCACGGCTGCCGGGGAATGTTGGAAGACTGTCGCCGTGGAACTCGTCAGTGACATCTCCCTGATTCGCGGAGAAGAAGAGCTGTTCGACCGGACGGCTCATCTGTTCGTCGCGGCGACCGACATCGCGTGCGCGGCCGACGACCTCTACACCTGGGCGCTTTCCCGGCCGTCGCTCACGCGGCAGGGTGAGCGGCTGGTGCGCGACAAGCGGATCCGCAAGCTGTACCGCCCCGGTGTCCTGCTGAACGAGCAGACCGCGGAGCACCTGCATCACCTGTCCGGCCTCGGCGCGCAGATCCGGATCGGCACCGAGGAGATCAACGAGACGATCCTGCTCGACGAGCGGGTCGCGATCATGGCGGGCGACGAGGGCAAGGCGGTGCGCTCGTACAGCGTCATCTCGCGCCCCGAGCTGGTGCAGGGCATCCTGTCGCTGTTCGAAACCGCCTGGCTGGCGTCCACCACCCTGGAGACGTTCGACGCGCGGTTCGCCGACATCCGGATGGAGGCACCGCAGATCCTCGAGTTCCTGACCACCGGCTGCAAGGACGAGAAGGCCGCGAAGAGCCTCGGCATGGGTGTGCGCACCTATCAGCGTCGCGTCTCGGAACTGCTGGTCGCGCTCGGCGTGACGTCGCGGCTCCAGGTCGACGCGCGGGCGCGGGAACTCGGCCTCTTGTGAAGCGCTGGGCGGGGCTCGCGGTACTGCTCGCGCTCGCGGGCTGCACCACCACGGTCTCCGGCACCGCCCGGCCCGAGCCGGAAACCCCGCCCTCGAACCTCGCGCTGGTCGACCCGGTGCGGACGGCCGCTGTGCTCACGGCGGTGAAGACGGCCACCGAGGCGGTGTTCTCCTACGACAGCACGGCCGTCCCCGCCTACGAGAAGGCGATCGACGGCAACCTGACGCCGGGCGCGCGCGAGGAGCTGGCGAAACTGTTCGCCGAGGTCCGGAAGTCGGCGGAACCGATCAAACTCGTGACGAGGGTGATCGTCTCGGCCGCGGTCGAGGAGACGCCGGACAAGGCGCGGGTGCTGACGGTGCTCGACCAGAGCAGCACCAGGGCGGGCGCCACCAGCAAGGGCATCGCGTCGGTGCTGCTCGCGACCGTGCGCGAAGGCGACCGCTGGCGGATCGGGAAGGTCGAGGTGAACCCGTCCGCGCCCTCGCCCGCGGCGGAGAAACCGGGCGCCGGCGACCGGGTGTTCGCGAGGGTGCGGGATTCCGCCCGCGACGGCGCCCTCCGCGCCGCGGAAGCCCTGCTGAACGTGGACCCGGCCGACCCCGAAGGCACGTACGCCCGCTACGAGTCGGTGTCCACCGGACCGTTGCTGACCCAGTTCCGGCAGGACAAGGCGACGCGGCTGAACCAGATCCGGTCCGGGGGCACGAAGGCGTCGCCGTCGCCGAACCCGGCCGCCGCGGTCATGGAGGTCGTGGACGACAAGGCGAGCGTGCTGCTCTTCGCGACGACGGACGTCACGGACGCGGCCGGGCAGGCGACGAAGCGGTACCTGCCGATCGTCCTGCGCCTCCAGCGGCTGCCCGAGGGGTGGAAGGCCGCGGCGGTCGAATCGGTCCAGCCACTCCCCTGACGCATTTCGTCCTCTGAATGCGGTGGTTCGAGAGCGAACTACCGCATTCAGAGGACGAAATGCGTGGGTCTAGCGGCCCTGGTTCGCCACGGCGGCCGCGGCTTCCTTGGCGGCCTCCGGGTCCAGGTAGGTCCCACCGGCGGTGACCGGCTTGAGGTCTTCGGTGAGGTCGTAACGCAGCGGGATGCCGGTCGGGATGTTGAGCCCGGCGATCGCGTCGTCGGAGATGCCGTCGAGGTGCTTCACCAGTGCCCGCAGCGAGTTGCCGTGCGCGGCGACCAGCACGGTCTTGCCCGCGCGCAGATCCGGCACGATCGCGGACTCCCAGTACGGCAGCAGCCGCGCGACGACGTCCTTGAGGCATTCGGTCAGCGGGGCGGCGTCACCGAGGTCGGCGTAGCGCGCGTCGCCCACCTGGCTGAACTCGTCGGCCGGGTCGATCGGGGGCGGCGGGGTGTCGTAGGAGCGGCGCCAGAGCATGAACTGCTCCTCGCCGAACTCGTCGAGGGTCTGCTTCTTGTTCTTGCCCTGCAGCGCGCCGTAGTGCCGCTCGTTGAGGCGCCAGTCGCGTTTCACCGGGATCCAGTGCCGGTCGGCGGCGTCGAGCGCCAGGTTGGCGGTCGAGATCGCCCGGCGCATCAGCGACGTGTGCACGACGTCCGGCAGCAGACCGGACTCCGCGAGGAGCTGCCCGCCCTTGCGCGCCTCCTGCTCGCCCTGCTCGGACAGCGGCACGTCCACCCAGCCGGTGAACAGGTTTTCGGCGTTCCACGTGCTCTGCCCGTGACGCAGCAGCACCAGAGTCCCAAGCTCAGCCATGGGGTTCAGCCTGCCAGAGCGAGCGGAAGCGCCGGTCAGAGGGCCGCGCTTCGCCTTGTTTCTACGGAGAGTGCGTTACCGGCGAGTAACACCTTCACCCGTCCAGAAGACGGGTTGCCAACAAGTCCCGATCTCCGGAAATCGGACTGCACTCCGTTATCCCCATTTTCCAAGTTCACTCGAACGGAGTAACCGGTAGTCTTGTGATTACAGGTGGAGATCTGACAGGTTGACTACGTCCCGCGCGGCCGGATTCCACGCACTCCCCGGTTCGACGCGGGTGACGACCGCGACTCGTCTCCCCCCTGCCGAGTCGCGGCGCCCGCCGGCCCCGTTGGCATCCCCCTCGTCACCGGGTCCACCTTGGCGGGAACTTCAGCGGGGCGGCTCGAGATCGCGACTCCCCCCTCCCTCGAGCCGTCCCGCCTGTTCTCTTCGGGGCCCAGTCCCGCACACGCGTGCTTGAAGACCGAACACGCGTGCTTGGGGCCGGAACTCACGCTTCAGTCCAGCGGAGGCGCGGACGGCAGATCCGAGGCGGTCGCCATCGCGGGCTCCGCCGGACGGCGCCGCTTGCGCAGCCACCACACCAGCGCGGCCGCGGGGACACCGAAGACCAGCAGGAACGGCGCCATCGCGCCGAGCACGGTCAGCAGGCCGCCGCCGAAGGTCAGGAACGCGTCCCAGCCGTCGGCCAGCCCGCCGAGGAACCCGCTGCGGGATTCCTCCGCCGCCGCGACGGTCTCGGCCTTCACCTGCAGGGAGATCGTCGACATGGCGACACTTCCGGCCAGGCTCTCGCGCCGCTTCTGGAGCGACTCGAGCTCGGCCTCGCGGCTGGTGAGCTCACTCTCGACCGACGCGATCTCCGAGACCGACGTCGCCCTCGCGAGCAGCGCACGGATGCGCTCGACGCTCGCGCGCTGGGTGGCCAGCCGCGAATCGACGTCGACCATCTGCTCGGTCACGTCCGTCGCGGTGACCTCGCGTTTGACCTGCTTCCCGAGCTTCCCCAGCTGATCCAGCACGCCGTCGAGACGCTCGGCCGGCACGATGACGTTGACCGACGCCCGCTTCTCCTGGGTGCTCTCCTGCCCCGTGTAGCCGGCGGCGCCCTGGGTGATGACGCGCACCTGCGAGATCACGTCGGCGACGTTCGGCGCGGTGAGCTCCAGGCTCGCCGTGCGCACCAGCTTGCGGTCGGCGATCCCCGGCTGCCCCGCCGGCGCCGGGGCCTTGCCCGAACCCGCCTTGCTGTCGGTGGCCTCCTTGTTCGGCGTCCCCTGGTTCGGCGCCGCCTGCTTGGTGTCGGCCGACATCGGCATCGCGGCGGATTCACCGCCGGAATCGTTCGCCGAGCAGCCCGCCAGTGCCAGCACGATGCCGGCGGCGGCGACCCATCTCACTCGCTTGCGCATCAAGACCGTCTCCCTCCAGTGTCGCGGAAAGAGACGGAGCCGGATCCGGTGCCGTTGCACCGTTCGGGTCACGAGTCGGTCAAGGCTCCGGGTTCGTGTCCGTTCGAAGGCTCGACGAGATGTTTGAACGCCTGCAGGTTCGCCAGCGATTCGCCGCGGGAAACGCGCCAATCCCACTCGCGTTTGATCGATTCCGCGAATCCGAGTTCCAGCAACGTGTTGAAATCGCCGTCGGCGGCTTCCAGCACCTGCCCGAGGATCTTGTCCAACTCGGACTCGGTGACCGTGTCCAGGCCGAACCGGCCGACCAGGTAGATGTCGCCCATCGCGTCCACGGTGTAGTGCACGCCGTACAGCTTCGCGTTGCGGCGCAACAGAAACCGGTAAACGTCCTCATGGGACTCATCGGGACGGCGGCAGACGAAGGCTTCGACGGCGAAGGCGTGGTCCCCGGCGACCAGCCAGCAGTTGGTCTGCAACTTCTTGGTACCGGGCAAGGTGACGAAGTACTTTCCCTCGCCACGCCTTTCGTATTCCAGGCCCGCATTGTCCAAAGAGGACCGCAAGGTCTCGTCGAGCGTCAAACCGCCACCTCCGCGCGCTGTTCGAGGGCACGCCGGAACGCGCCGGTCGCCTGAGCGTACGTGTCCAGCAGCCGGTCCGTCGTACGGCGCCAGGAGAAGCGCCGCGCGTGGACGACGGCGTTGGCCGAAAGTTCGGCACGCCAGCCGGGCCGCAGCGCGACATTCGCGAGCGCACCGGCCCAGTCCTTCGCGTCGTGCGAAGGCACGAGCAGCCCGGAGACCCCGTGCGGGACCGCGACCGGCAGCCCGCCGACCTCGGCCGCGATCACCGGCGTCCCGCAGGCCTGCGCCTCGAGTGCGACCAGCCCGAACGACTCGTTGTAGCTCGGCACCGCGACGATGTCGGCCGCGCGGTAGACGTTGACCAGCGACTGGCCGGGCTGCGGCGGCATGAACCGGGTCTGCTCCTCGATCCCGAGGGAGACGGCCAGTTCGCGCAGGGCCTGCGGCTGCTCCAGCCCGGTCCCGGACGGCCCACCGACGATCAGCACCACCAGCCGCGACGCCAGCTCCGGCCGCTCGCGCAGCATTTCGGCCGCGGCGAGCAGGAGGACGTCCGGCGCCTTCAACGGCTGGATGCGGCCGGCGAAGGCCAGCACGATCGCGTCCTCCGGCAGGCCCAGGGCCCTGCGCGCGGCGGGCCGGGAACCGGGGGTGAATCGGTCGAGGTCGACGCCCGGCGGGATGGCGTGCACGGCGTGCGGGTCGGCGTCGTACAGCTCGATCAGCTCGCGGGCCTCGACGCGGGTGTTCGCGACCAGGCAGTCCGCCTCCTCGACGACCTGCTCCTCGCCGATCACGCGGGTGCGCGGCTCCGGGGTGTCGCCCTCGGCGAGCGCGGCGTTCTTGACCTTGGCCAGGGTGTGCGCGGTGTGCACCAGCGGCACGCCCCAGCGGTCGCGGGCGAGCCAGCCCGCCTGACCGGAAAGCCAGTAGTGCGAATGGATGAGGTCGTAGTAGCCCGGCTCGTGGAACGCCTCGGCCCGCAGCACCCCGGCGGTGAACGCGCACAGCTGCGCGGGCAGCTCGTCGCGTCCCAGCGGCTCGAACGGCCCGGCCGGGATGTGCCGGACCACCACGCCGGGCGCCAGCTCGGCGATCGGGGGCTGATCCGAGGACGTCGCCCGCGTGAACACCTCGACCTCGACGCCGCGGCGGGCCATCTCGGTGGCCGTCTGGCTCACGTAGACGTTCATGCCGCCGGCGTCGCCGGTACCCGGCTGCTCCAGCGGAGAGGTGTGCAACGACAGCACCGCGACGCGCCTGGGCGCGGCGTCGAACCCGTGCAGAGGGATCGTCACCTGGTCAACACTCCCGAAGTCCTACTGATCGGCGAACCGGCGCAGTAGATCACCGAACTCGTCCGCCGCTTCGGCGAACGGCAGATGCCCCACCTCAGGTAGCCAACGCACGACAGCCCCCTGAATCTTCCCCGCCGCGTATTCCGCCGACGTCGGATCGATCACAGCGTCCGCGAGACCATGGACGATAAGTGCCGGTTTGTCCAGATCGCGAAGGACGTCCTCGCTCCCGATGTCGCGCCGGAACAGCGCGGAACGCACCGCGGGCGGAGTGGAAAGGCACGCGCCGAGCAAGGACTGGGTGAGCGTGCCGGACACCGGGGCGGCGGTCATCCGCTCGCTGAACTGCACCAACGCGGGAATCGCGACCGCCGGATCGTCCGCCAGCACCGCCGGGATGGCCTCGCGCATGGCGGGCCCGACCTTGCCGCCGGGCCGGTTCTTGCCGATTTCTGTGATGGCGCCCACAAAGACGACGCCGCCGAGCCTCGACGAGCCGTGCACGCGGAGGTAGTCGGTGATCACGAGCCCGCCGTAGGACCAGCCGACGACGATCGCGTCTTCACCGGCGAAGTCGAGGACCGAGGCGAGATCTTCGGCCCAGACCCGCGGATCGTCGTAGCCGGCGGAGGGCACCTCGGAATCGCCGTGCCCGCGCAGATCCATCGCGACCAGGCGAAACCGCTCGCTGAGCGTGGGATCCGCCAGCTGCGGCGCCCAGGCCTTGGCGGACTGGGCCCAGCCGTGCACGAACACGATCGGACGGGTGTTCTCGGCGCCCTCGACCCACAAACCGATGCGGGTCCCGCCGTAGCCGACTACCTCGGTCTTCATGCGTCGCACTTTATGAGGTCGGCCGGGGTGGTCGTGGGGGGGGGTTTTGGGTGGGAACCCAAAAACCCCCCCCCACCACCCCCCCCCAACAAACCCCCCCCCCCCCCCCCTTTTCTCCCCAAAGGGACTCC
>NZ_JBWKEC010000030.1:0-99720 GCF_056435645.1 Amycolatopsis sp. NPDC043889 | reverse complement strand
CCGCGCTCCCGCCCGAAGGCACGGTCCCGTTCGAGGGCAGGGTGCCGTCGGGATCGCGCGGCGGCGCGGGTTTCGAGGACCCGTCGTCGATGGCGAAGGTCACCGGATATCACGTCGGCGAGACGGTGCTCTGGGGTCTCGTCGTCGGCGTCACCGGCTCGCTGATCCCGATGGCCGTGATCGTGCGCGGCGCCCGGAAGGGCAAGTGGGACAGCCACCATGTCACCGATCGCGCCGGACGGCTCGTCCCGTTCGCGGTCTGCATCGGCTCGCTGACCGCCGGCTTCGCCGTCTTGATCGTCGGCGGTGCCCCGCACGAGATGATCGCGCTCGCGGCCGCCGAGCTCGTCTGCCTGGTCGCCGCGCTCGCGATCACCTTCGGGCTCGAGTTCAAGATCTCGATGCATGCGATGGTGGCGGCGGGTGCGGCCGTGATGCTGATCCGTGTCTACGGCCCCTGGCTCGCACTGGTCTTCGTCGGCGTCGCCTGGGTCTGCTGGTCCCGCGTCGAACTCGGAGATCACACCAAAGCCGAGGTCACGGCCGGGATGGCCGCGGGTGTCGTCCTTGGCGGTGGGGTTTATCTGTGCTTGACGTGGTTTTGGCCTGAGCCACGCCGTATAGGTCGTTATACATTTAACCTAATCGCCTGATGCCTTCGGCGAGTTCGGCGACGTCGGCCGCGGCGGCGAAGCCGAGCCGGAGGAACGGTCCGGCTGGTTCGGCGGCGAAGAACCGGTCCCCCGCCCCGACCACGACTCCCCGCTCCCTCGCCGCGCGGGCGACCGCGTTCGCGTCACTCCCCGCCGGTAGCCGCACCCACAGGTGGAGTCCGCCCTCGGGCAGCCGCGCGACAGTCCACTCAGGACGCTCCCCTGCCAGCGCCGCGGCCGCCTTTCCGCACCGCTGCCGTAGTTCGGAGCCCAGTTTCCGCACGTGACGTTCCCAGGACGGCGCGCTGAGCAGTTCGAGGGCGGCCTCCTGCAGTGGACGGGAGACGAAGAAGTCGTCGACCTGCCGGATCGCCTTCATCCGGTCGAGGACCGGCCCTCGCGCGATCACCGCGCCGATCCGAAGACTCGGCGCGGCGGCCTTGGTCACCGATGTCAGATGGACGACCGTGCCGTCCCGGTCGTCGGTGATCAGCGGACGCGGTGCGGTCACCCCATGGGAGAGATACCGGGCGAAGTCGTCCTCCAGGACGAACGCGCCCGCCGCCCTGGCGACGTCCAGCACCCGCGTGCGCCGTTCGGCCGCGAGCACCGTCCCGGTCGGGTTGTGGAAGGTGGGCTGGCAGCAGAAGAGCCGGGCGCCGGTCATCGCGAACGCCTCGGCCAGCAGATCCGGGCGGACTCCGTCGTCGTCGATCGGCACCGGCACCGGCCGGAGTCCCGCCGCCCGGGCGGCGGCGAGCGCTCCCGGATACGTCGGCGATTCGACGAGGACCGGGCTTCCGGGCGCCGCGATCGCCCGGAACGCCATGGACAGCCCACTCTGCCCGCCCGCGGTGATCAGGACGTCGTCCGGCGAAGCACCGGCCGGCCCCGCGAACACCGACCTCAGCGCGGGCAGACCGGCGGCCGGCGCGCGGTCCCAGGCGTCCGGACGGCGGCCCGCCCGCGCCAGCGCCGCACTCAGGAAGCGAGTCGCCTGCAGTGACCGGTGCGGATAGCCGCCGTCGAGGAGGATGGCGCCCTCCGGTGGCGGGCCGAGGGCGCCGGTGAGGGATCTGGTGTCGACGCTGCGATCGGTCAGCGCGACCGTCTGCCACGCCGTGTCGAGCGGTTCGCCCACCGTCGTCGCCTTCGGCGCCACGTAGGTTCCGCTCCCGGGGCGGGTCACGACCGTGCCCTCGGCGGCCAGCAGGGCGATCGCGCGAGAGACCGTTCCCGGGCCGACCCGGTAGCGCTCGATCAGCTCCCGGCTACTGGGCAGCCTCTCCCCTGCGGCCGCAGTGCGGATGAGCGAACGCAACTGGGCGACGAGCGCGGAAGTGCTACTATCCGACATGAAGCAACATGATAGTGCTACTGAGATTCTGGTGAGATCACTACTGGACGTCCCGGCCCTGCGAGCCGATACCCCGGGCAGCGAGAAGGTCGTCCACTTCAACAACGCGGGCTGCGGGCTCCTGGCGAAGCCGGTACTGGCCGCGATGCTCGATCACCTGAATCTCGAAGCCGAGACCGGCGGGTACGAGGCCGCCGCGGCGCGCGCGAGCGAGGTCACCGGCTTCTACGACGAGATCGCGGCCCTGATCAACGCGAGGCCCCGCAACATCGCCTTCGCGGCGAGCGCCACCCACGCCTACTCCACCGCGCTTTCCTCGATCCGCTTCGAGCCCGGCGACGTCGTGCTCACCACCCGCAACGACTTCATCTCCAACCAGATCGCGTTCCTGTCGCTGCGGAAGCGGTTCGGAGTCGAGGTCGTGCACGCACCGGACTCGCGGGAGGGCGGTGTCGACGTGGAGGCCATGGCCACCCTGATGCGCTCGAGGAAGCCGAAGCTGGTCGCCGCAACGCACATTCCGACCAACTCGGGCCTCGTCCAGCCGATCGCCGAGATCGGGCGGCACTGCCGGGAGCTCGGCCTGCTCTACCTGGTCGACGCCTGCCAGTCGATCGGCCAGTACCCCGTCGACGTCGAGGAGATCGGAGCCGACCTGCTCACTTCGACGTGCCGCAAATTCCTGCGTGGTCCGCGCGGTTCGGGGTTCCTGTTCGTCTCCGACCGGTTCCTCGACGCCGGGCACGAGCCGTTGTTCATCGACATGCACGGAGCCCGCTGGAGCGCGCCCGGCGCGTACGAACCGGCGAAGTCGGCTTCCCGGTTCGAAGAATGGGAATTCCCGTACGCCACCGTGCTCGGCTGCGCCGCCGCCGCTAGGTATGCCCGTGAGGTCGGTCTAGAGGCGATCTCACGGCGCACGCCCGCGCTCGCGGCGAGACTGCGGGGCGGGCTCAGCGCCATCCCGGGCGTCGAAGTGCTCGACCGGGGCCCGGAGTTGGGCGCGCTGGTGACGTTCTCCATCAAGGGCTGGGAAGCGGTGCCCTTCAAGGAGGCGATGGACGCCCGCCGGATCAATTCGGCGCTGAGCTACCGGGAGTTCGCGCAGTTCGACTTCGGAGACAAAGACGTCGAGTGGTGCCTGCGGCTGAGCCCGCATTACTACAACACCGAACGGGAAGTGGACGACGTGGCCGCTGCCGTCGCCGAGCTGGCCGCCTGAGCGCGGTTCCCCGCCTGGACACTGGGGGTGTCCGGGCGGGGAACCGTCGGGAGGTCAGGCGCCCGCGAGGCCGCGGCGCTTCAACAGCGGCTCGATCTCCGGATCGCGGCCACGGAACGCGCGGAAGGCCGCCATCGGGTCGACACTGCCGCCCCGCCCGAGGAGCTCGCGGCGGAAGTGGTCGCCGTTCTCCCTGCTGAGCCCGCCGTTCTCACGGAACCACTGGACGGTGTCGGCGTCGAGGACCTCGCTCCAGATGTAGGAGTAGTACCCGGCGCTGTAGCCGCCACTGAAGATGTGCGCGAAGTACGTGGTGCGGTAGCGCGGCGGCACGGCTTCCAGCGCGACACCGGCCTTGGTCAGCGCCTCGGCCTCGAACCGCTGGACGTCCTCGACGTTGTCCTCGGTGCCCAGCGCGTGCCACGCCTGGTCGAGGAGGGATGCCGCGAGGTACTCGGTGGTCGAGAAGCCTTCGCCGTACTGCTGCGACGCCAGGAGCTTGTCGATCTGCTCCTGCGGCAGCGGCTCACCGGTCACGTGGTGCTTGGCGTAGTTGGCCAGCACCTCGGGCCAGAGCATCCACATCTCGTTGACCTGCGAGGGGTACTCGACGAAGTCACGCGGGACGTTGGTGCCCGAGAACATCGGGTACTCGACATCGGAAAGCAGCGAGTGCAGCGCGTGCCCGAACTCGTGGAACGCGGTGACGACCTCGTCGAAGGTCAGCAGGGTCGGCTCCCCCGCCGGTGGCTTGGCGACGTTGAGCACGTTCACCACGACCGTCTTCGTGCCCAGCAGCCTCGTCTGGTCGACGAAGTTGTTCATCCAGGCGCCGCCGCGCTTCGAGTCGCGGGCGTAGTAGTCGAGCAGGAACAGGCCGAGTTCCGTGCCGTCGGCGTCGAAGACCTCGAAGATTCGGACCTCGGCGTGATACTTCGGCAGGTCTTTCCGCTCGGTGAAGCTCAGGCCGTACAGCTTGGACGCGGCGAAGAACACGCCGTCGGTCAGCACCCGGTTCAGCTCGAAATACGGGCGCAGCGCGGCGGTGTCGACCTCGAACCGGTCCTTGCGGACGCGTTCGGCATAGAACGCCCAGTCCCACGGCCGCAGGATCGCGCCGGGGATGTCGGCTTCGAGGTAGCGCTGCAGTTCTTCGGCCTCCGCCTTGGCGTTGGCGACCGCAACGGGCGCGAGCCGTTCCAGGAGACCGACAGCGGCCTGAGCGGTCTTCGCGGTCTCGTCCTCGATGACGTACGAAGCGTGGTCGGGGAAGCCGAGCACGGCGGCCCTTTCCGCACGCAACCGGACCAGCTGGGCCACGACCTCGTTGTTGTCGAACTCGTTGCCCCGGTTGCCACGGGAAACCGATGCGGTGAAGATCCGCTCGCGCAGCGCGCGGTCTTCCAACGAAGCCAGCGCGGCCTGCGCCGTCGGCAGGGTCAGCTTGAGGACGTACTTGCCCTCCTCGCCGGCGGTTTCGGCGGCCGTGGCGATCTCGTCCTCGCCGAGACCCGCGAGTTCCGCGACGTCGTCGACGACCACGGCCAGTTCGTTGGTGTCCTTGAGCAGGTTCTGCTGGAACCGGGTCGACAGCGTCGAAATCTGCTCGTTCAACTCGCGCAGACGCTTCTGGTCGGCTTCGGGAAGACCGGCGCCGGCGCGGCGCACGTCGGTGTGGTGACGCTCCAGCAGGCGTAGCGATTCGGCGTCGAGGCCGAGTTCGTCCCTGCGCTCGAACAGCGAGTCGATCCGGGCGAACAGCGCCGGGTTCAGGTTGATGGCGTCGGCGTGCGCGGCCAGTCGCGGTGCCATCTCGGCCTGCACGCGCTGGATCTCGTCGTTCGCGTTCGACCCGGCGAGGTTGAAGAACACGCTGGAGACGCGGGACAGCAGCCTGCCGGATTTCTCGAGCGCGACGATGGTGTTCTCGAAGGTCGGCGGCTCGGCCGAGCCGGCGATTTCCTCGATCTCGGCGGCGTGCTCGGCCAGGCCCGCTTCGAAGGCGGGAAGGAAGTGCTCGTCGGCGATCCGGTCGAACGGAGGAAGGGCGTAGGGCAGCTCACTCGGCGCGGCGAACGGGTTGTCCTGCGAAATCATCGGTGTTGCTCCCGGGTCGTCGAATCTGCTGGTCTGGCCACCTTACGGGCAGCGAGGGGCCGGTGGATGCCGTCCGTGGCGGTGACGCCACCGATGGCGGTGGTCACGCTCCGGTGGTACCGCCCACCACCGCGTCGGAGCTGCGTTTTCCCTTGCCGCGCTTGGCTTTGGCCTTCGGTTCGGGTGGGGCGACGCCGGCCAGGTCGCCGCCGTTGTCGTTGACGCGCAACACGAACGGACGAGTCTCGGTGTACCGGACGACCGAAACCGACGCCGGATCGACCACGATCCGCTGGAAGGAATCGAGATGCTGGCCGAGCGCGTCGGCGAGGATCGCCTTGATCACATCGCCATGGCTGCATAAGAGCCACACCGCGTTTTCGCCGTGCTTCGCGGTGATCCTCGCGTCGTGCGCGCGAACGGCGGCGACCGCCCGCGCCTGCATCTCGGCGAGCCCTTCCCCGCCAGGGAAGACCGCGGCCGAGGGATGCGCCTGCACGACGCGCCACAGGGGTTCCTTGAACAGATCCTTGAGCGCGCGCCCGGTCCATTCGCCGTAGTCCACTTCGGACAAACCGGGCTCTTTGAGCTTGTCCAGACCGCGTGCCTCGGCCAGCTTCGCGACCGTCTGGCGGCAGCGGAGCATCGGCGAGACCACCAGCTCGGCGAGCGGGACCGGCGCCAGGCGCTCGACGAGCGCGGCGGCCTGCGCCCGGCCGGTGTCGTCAAGGCCGACCTTGGGCGTGCGCCCGGCCAGGACGCCCGAACCGTTCGCCGTGGACTTGCCGTGGCGCAGAAGGATCACAGTACTCACGTGGCCCACCCTACGTGTCGTGCTTTGCCCGGCTACGCGATTCGTCCTCTGGATGCGGTCCTTGCGCGTGCAAGGACCGCATCCAGAGGACTAAATGCGTGAGGATCTACAGGTGCGGGCCCGCGCCGGGGTCCAGGACACCGGTGAAGATCAGCACGAACAGCAGGACACCGAGTACGAGCCGGTAGATCACGAACGGCACGAAGCTCTTGGTCTTGATGTAGGACATCAGCCAGGCGATGACGGCGTACCCGACGCCGAACGCGACCAGCGTCGCCAGGATCGTCGGCCCCCACTGCGCCGGGGCGCCGTCCTTGCCGATGTCGGTCAGCTTGTACAGCCCCGAGCCGAACACCGCCGGCAGCGCCAGCAGGAACGAGTACTCCGCGGCCTCCGCGCGGGTGTAGCCGAGCAGCAGACCGGCGCTGGTGGTGCCGCCGGAACGCGAGACACCCGGGATCAGCGCCAGCGCCTGGGCGAACCCGAAACCGAGGCCGTGCGGCACGGTCAGGTGGTCGAGGGTCCGCTGCTGCTTCCCGATGCGGTCGGCCACCAGGAGGATCAGGCCGAACACGATCAGTGTCGTCGCGGTGATCCGCAGGTCACGGAAGGTTTCGTCGATGGCGTCCTGCAGCAGCAGGCCCAGCACCACGATCGGCATCGAGCCGACGATGATCAGCCAGCCCAGCCGGGCGTCGGGGTCCTGGCGCCAGTCCTTCTTGTAGATCGAAAAGAACCAGGCGCGGAGGATCTTCCCGATCTTGGCCGAGAAGTACAGGATGACCGCGAGTTCGGTACCGATCTGGGTCACCGCGGTGAACGCGGCGCCCGGGTCGTCCCAGCCGGCGAGCGCCGCGGTGATCCGCAGGTGCGCGCTGGAGGAGATCGGCAGGAACTCGGTCAGGCCCTGGACGAGACCCAGGACCAGCGCTTCGAACCATCCCATCAGGCGACACCGGCCGTTTCGATGGCTTCGGCCGCGATCTCGAGGGCGCGTGCGGAGCCCTCCGGGTCCGGCATGGCGGGCGCGACGGTCAGCGTCGTGACGCCGGATCCGGCGAAGGCCTGCATCCGTTCGGCGATGCGCTCCTTCGGCCCCAGCAGCGACGTCGCGTCGATGAACTCCAGCGGGACGGCGGCCATGGCGCCCTCGTAGTCCCTGCCCAGGTACTTCTGCTGGACGTCGGCGGCTTCGCGCTCGAAGCCCATCCGGCAGGCGAGCTGGTTGTAGAAGTTCTTCTCCCGGCTGCCCATCCCGCCGATGTACAGCGCCGCGTACCCGCGGACAGCGTCGGCGCAGGCCTTCCAGTCGTCACCGACAACGAGCGGGACGGTGGGGACGACGTCGAAGCCGTCGAGGGTGCGTCCGGCCTTGTCCGCGCCGGCCTGGATCAGTTTCAGCTGCTCACCGGCGTGCTCGGGCGAATAGAACACCGGCAGCCAGCCGTCCGCGATCTCGCCGGTCAGTTCGAGGTTCTTCGGGCCGATGGCGGCCAGGTACACCGGAATCTCGTCGCGAACGGGGTGCACGGTCAGGGTCAGCGCCTTGCCGGGCCCGCCGGGCAGGGGCAGCTGGAAGTGGTCGCCGTCGTACCGGACCCGCTCGCGGCTCAGCGCCTTGCGGACGATCTCGACGTATTCGCGGGTGCGGCCCAGCGGCGACGCGAACTTCACGCCGTGCCAGCCCTCGGAGACCTGCGGGCCGGAAACACCGAGGCCGAGACGGAACCGGCCGCCGGAAAGCGTGTCCAGGGTCGCGGCGGTCATCGCGGTCATCGCCGGTGTCCGCGCCGGGATCTGCAACACCGCGCTGCCCACGTCGATCCGTGAGGTCTGCGCCGCCACCCATGAGAGCACCGTCGGCGCGTCCGAACCGTAGGCCTCCGCGGCCCAGACGACCGCGTAGTCCAGTTCGTCCGCCTTCTTCGCCAATGCCAGGTTGGCCGCGTCGTTTCCCGCGCCCCAATAGCCCAAGTTCAGTCCGAGTCGCACGGCGTGAATGTATCCATCGGAGTGTCACTCCTCCGTTCAGGGTGTTGACAGCCGATGACCCGCACGGTGGTACTCGATCACGACACGCTCACCTGCTCCGCGTCCAGCACTTGCCTTCCGGCTAGGCTCGCCCGTCGTGGAAAAGCGACAGCTCGGCCGGTCGGGACTTCGGGTCTCGCGGATGGCCCTCGGGACCATGACGTGGGGTGGCGACACCGACTCGGAGGAGGCGGCCAGCCAGCTGGTCGCGTTCGTCGACGCCGGGGGCACCCTGGTCGACACCGCCGACATCTACGGCGAGGGCGAGAGCGAACGCGTCCTCGGGGCGTTGCTCGGCGATCTCGTCCCCCGGGACGACATCGTGCTCGCGACCAAGGCCGTGGCCCGCCGTACCGACGGCCCGTTCGGTGGCGGTGCCTCACGCGGCGCCCTCTTGAGCGCGCTCGACGGCTCGCTGCGACGGCTCGGCACCGACCACATCGACCTGTGGCAGCTGCACGCGTGGGACACCACCGTACCGGTCGACGAGACCCTCGGCGCCCTCGAGTACGCCGTGACCAGCGGCAAGGTCCGCTACGTTGGTGTCTCCAACTACTCGGGCTGGCAGCTGGCGACCGCCGCGGCCCGCGGCTCCGCCGCCGCTCCGCTGGTCTCGACGCAGGTCGAGTACTCGCTGCTGGAGCGCGGGGTCGATCGCGAAGTCGTCCCCGCGGCGGAGCACCACGGCATCGGGCTCCTGCCGTGGGCGCCGCTCGGCCGGGGCGTGCTCACCGGCAAATACCGCAGCGGGACCCCCGCCGATTCGCGCGGCGCTTCGAGTGTTTTCGCGGGCTATGTCGAACATCACCGGACCGATCGCGCGGCCCGGATCGTGCAGGCGGTCGCGACGGCCGCGGACGGCCTCGGCACCTCGCCGCTGGCGGTCGCGCTGGCGTGGGTCCGCGACCGGCCCGGAGTGGTCGCGCCCGTGGTCGGAGCCCGTGACACCGGTCAGCTGACCGGTTCGCTGACGGCCGAGGAGATCACGCTCCCGCCCGCCATCCGCTCGGCGCTCGACGACGTCAGCGCGATCGAGGTCGGATACCCGGAACGCGGCCTCTGAGCCGTCTCGAATACTGGATTAGGTGACTGTTGGGTGACGCTGACGTGACGTGGTGGAGTTCCAGGAGGATGCTGGACAAGTCCGTTCGACGAGTAGCAGGTGGAGGCACCAAGGTGGGTCGGCTGTCCGCCGTTTCCCGGATCGCGATCCCGCTCGCCGGTGTCCTGGTGCTCTCGTCCTGTAGTACGGACGACACGCCGAACGACTCCTTGCAGATCGTGCAGAACCCCGTCGCGGCCACCGCGGCGGTCTCCCCCGCGGTGACGGTCAAGCCCGCGGGGTCGGTGTTCGCGGTGCCGGGTGTGAAGGCGCTGGTGACCGACGAGGCGAGCAAGACGCTGGTCGCCGCGGTTTCGGAGCCGCCGTCGCTGCGTATCTATGATCTCGCCGCCCTGGACTCCCCTAAGACGACCGTGGCCTTGCCGGGTCCCGCCGAGCGGCTCACCGTCTCCGGTTCCCAGGTGCTCGCCAGCGTCCCTGGCAAGAGCATGCTGGCGAAGGTCTCGCTGCCCGGTGGCGCGCTGGAGACGGTCCCGGTCGCGGGGCAGCCGTCGGCCGGTCTCGCCGACGGTGAAGCGACGCTGGTCTCGGTGCGGGACCGCAAGGCCGTCGAGGTGCTGTCGAAGAACGCGGGACCGAAGACCATCACCGGCCAGATCTACAGCGCCGACGACGTGCTGAACACCGGTGACGGCGTGGTCGTGCTCGACAAGCTCCGCACCGCCCTGTTCGCCGTCGACCTCGACGAGGGCAAGATCGGCGAGGGCCTGCGGGCGGGCGACGGCGCGGCCAACGCCGTCACCGACGATCTGGGACGCGTCTTCGTCACCGACGCGCGGGCGGGCGCGCTGCTGGCGTTCTCCACGACGCCGTTGCTGCTGCGCCAGCGCTATCCCGTGCCGGGCGGGGCGTACGGCATCGCCTACGACCGCACCCGTGGCCTCGTCTGGGTCACGCTCACCGAACGCAACGAGGTAGTCGGTTTCGACGTCCGCGGTGGAGAACCGATCGAGAAACACCGGTTCCCCACCGTGCGGCAGCCAGATTCGGTCACCGTCGACGAGCAGGGCGGCCGTGTGGTCGTCGGCTCGGCCATCGGAGAAGGGATCCAGGTGATCACGCCATGACAGTCGTGGACGAGGCGGTGGTCGAAGGGGATTGGGAGTACCGGCGGTTGCAGCTTCCGCCCGGTGTTTCCCGGCGGGCGGCGGCGACGCAGCTGTCGATCCACGCCGAGTTCGCGGGCTGGGAACTGTCGACCGTCCGGCTCTACTCCGATGGGACCAGGAGGGTGTGGTTGCGCCGCAAGCGCACCGCCACACCCCTGCCCGGCCTCATCACTTGAACACCCGGCCGAGCCACTCGGCCCAGAGCGCGTCCTGTTCCGCGGAGTCGACGTCGCCGAACAGGTGATGCATCGCGCACATCGGCCCGGCGAAGCCGCGGACGAACCTCAGTAGCGCGTCCGCGGTCCGGATCCCGACCGTCTGCGCGTTCGCGAAATAGACCTCGCCGTCCACAGTGGACACCGGGCCGGTGGACAGGCGGACCCGGTCCCCCGTCCGCGGCCGCCCGGCGAGGCCGAGTTCCCGGCCCAGCGTCGGCCAAGCGCTGTCCCAGTCCGCGATCATCGGCCCGAATACGGTCACCGGCACCGCTTTCCGGCCGGCGAAACGGTTGAGGTACTCGACGAGGGTGCGGAGGAACAGCTCGCCGCCCGCGGTCATAGCCTCGAACTCGTCTTCCCAGTCGTCGCCAGGCAGGAAGCCGCTTGTCACGGTCCGCAGCACGGTGCTGCCGCCGGACCGGCCCTCGATGAGGAACTCGTAGGCGACGAAGCGTCCGTCCGGCGCGGGTTCCGTGCCGTAGACCAGGCGTTCCAGCGGGTCCCACGCCGTGATCGCCGAGGTGGGTTCAAAGCCGCCGAAAGCGGTCTTCACAGTGCCGCCGACGCCGCCGTCGACCTCGTTGCGTCCCATGAACCATGACGTGATCCCCGGCCCGGTCGCGATGGCGTCCCAGACCTGTTCCGGCGTCGCGTCGATCTCGACGCGGTCGGTGATCTCGAATTCGTGGCCCATTCAGCGCTCCTCGGGCTCGGTGCGGACGCTCGGGTGGACGGCGACGACGATCCGGTGATCGCGGCCCTGTTCGGCGCCTTCGTCGTGGTACTTGCTCACCAGGTTCGTGATCGCGACGGTGAGCTCTTCGGCGAACGCGGCCCTGTCCGCTGCGGAGGAGAACCGCACCTCGCCGTCGATCGCGAAGGTCGCGACCCGTTTGCGTGCCTTGGTCGCTCCGGTGATCAGCAGGCCGACGTCGCGCACCAGCCTGCCGGCCACGGCCAGCAGCCAGCGTGCGGACAGGCGGTCCGGCGACTGGGCCGGATCTGGTTGCACGGCTGAGAGCGCCGTCGGCGAGATGACGTACGACGACGCCGTCGCGCGCATCATGCGCTCGGTGACGTTGCCCTTCCGCCGTTCCTCGACCAACTCCACGAGCCCGTGCTTCTCCAGCGCGCGAAGGTGGTAGTTCACTTTCTGTCTCGGCAGATCGACCCGCGCGGCCAGCATCGTGGCCGACGCCGGTTCGGCGAGTTCGGCGAGCAGCCGGGCCCGGACCGGATCCAGCGACACTTCGGCCGCTTCCGCGTCCTCGATCACCGCAACGGAGAACATGCCAAGAACGTGCCACCGAAAACAGATTTTGTCAAGACAGTTCGGCTTGTCGGCGGGCCTGGTTCGCCAGCGCGAGCAGGCGGGGAATGACCTGCGGGGCCGCCTCGAGCGGGACGACGTGCCCGACGCCGGGCAGGACCACGGCCGTCCCGTTCTCCACCGCGCCCGCCAGTTCCTCGACGTCCGCCGTCGGCACGAGCTTGTCCCGCTCCCCCACGATCGCCGTCACCGGCACAGCCCCGACCTGCGACAGCGCCGATTCCCGCGTGTAGGCGTCCAGTGCGGGGCGGAAGGCGGACACCGTCTGCGGCCAGTTGCCGCGGATCATCCGCACGGTCAGTTCGACGTCGGCGGGCACCGGGTCGTCGCCGAAGAGCCACCACCTCAGCCCGGCGGTCACCGCCTTGCTCGTGTGCTCCCGTACCAGGCCGATCAGTTTCGTCCCGAAGACGATCTCCAGGTCACGGCCGAGCTTCCCGAGCGCGTTCGGCCAGATCGCGTCCGGGGTGACGCCGCCCGCCGACATCGCGAGCAACCCGATCCCGGCCGCCCTCGCCGCGAAGACGTCCGGGTGGCGCTGGGCGAGCGACAGGATCGCGAGCCCACCCATGTCATGGCCGACCAGGACCACCTTGCCGCCGGGGACCACCTTGTCCAGCACCTCGGCCAGATCGTCGGCGAGCTTCCCCATGGTCGCCGACGACGCCCGGACCTCACCGGATTCTCCGTGGCCGCGCTGGTCGTAGGCCACCACGGCGAGAGGTTCCTCGGACGCCTCGGCGAGCACCGGCGCGATGGCACGCCAGCTGCGCCTGTCGAGGGCGTACCCGTGGAGGAGCACCACGGTCACCGGCGCCGACGGATCACCCCAGCGCTCGAAGTGCAGGGGTGTCCCGTCGGCGGCCAGCAGACCGGGCATCAGGCAGAGCGGAGGAAGCGGTCGAGTACGCGCACGCCGAACTTCAGCGCGTCGACCGGGACACGCTCGTCGACCCCGTGGAACAGCGCGGAGAAGTCTAGGTCCGCGGGCAGCTGCAGCGGGGCGAAGCCGAAGTTGCGGATCCCGAGCGACTGGAACGACTTCGCGTCGGTGCCCCCGGAGAGCATGTACGGGAGTGTGCGGGCGCCCGGGTCCTCGGCGAGGACCGCGTTGGTCATCGCGTCGACCAGGGCACCGTCGAAGGTCGTCTCGACCGGCGGCAGCTCCATCCACTCCTTCTCGATGTCCGGGCCGAGGATCTCCTCCAGTTCGGCGTTGAACGCCTCGAGCCTGCCAGGAAGGATCCGGCAGTCGACCGAAGCCTCCGCGACGGACGGGATGACGTTCGACTTGTAGCCCGCGGTGAGCATCGTCGGGTTCGCCGTGTCGCGCAGGGTCGCGCCGATCATCCGGGAGATGTTGCCGAGTTTGGCGACGGAACCTTCGATGTCGTCCTCGGGGAAGTCCCAGCCGGTGATCTCGGTGACGCCGTCCAGGAACTCGCGGACGGAGTCGGTCATGACCAGCGGGAAGCGGTGGTTGCCGAGCCTGGCGACGGCCTCGGACAGCTTGGTGACGGCGTTGTCGCGGTGGATCATCGAGCCGTGACCGGCGGTGCCGCGCACCCGCAGCTTCATCCAGCGGATGCCCTTTTCGGCCGTCTCGATGAGGTACGCGCGGACGTTGTCCTTCAGCGTGATCGAGAAGCCGCCGACCTCGCTGATCGCCTCGGTGACGCCTTCGAACAGCTCGGGCCGGTTCTCGACCAGCCACTGGGCGCCGTACTTGCCGCCCGCCTCTTCGTCGGCCAGGAAGGCGAAGACGAGGTCACGCGGCGGGACGATGCCGTTGATCTTGTAGTGCCGGGCCAGCGCGAGCGCCATGCCGCACATGTCCTTCATGTCCACCGCGCCGCGGCCCCAGACGTAGTCGTCCTGGATCGCACCGGAGAACGGGTGCACCGACCACTCCGAGGCGTCGGCGGGGACGGCGTCGAGATGACCGTGGATCAGGAGCGCGCCGCGCGACGGGTCGGCGCCCGGCAGCCGGACGATCACGTTATGGCGGTCCTTGCCCCCGGACTCGACATAGGTGATCTCGTAGCCCGCGTCGGTGAGCTTCTCGGCGACGTACTCCGCCGCGGCGCGTTCACCGACCAGCGTGTCGGGGTCACCCGTGTTGGTGGTGTCGATGCGGATCAGTTCACTGGTGAGGGTGACTGCCTCTTCGGCGGCTGCTTCGATCAAATTCGGTTCGGTCACCAGGCATTCCTACCATTGGCGGAGCCCGCCGACCCGCTGCCACCGCCTGGTGGACGGCGTGTGAAGACCCACTCAGGCGGCTGCCGCCGCGTCATGGGCAGGCAGCGGGTGATCGCGCGCAAGCAGACAAGCACCTTCGCCGCTGAACGATCACGGCACCGTAGCACCGCTGTGCGCGAGATGCGTCAATCCGACCCGAGCTTCTGGGGCCGCTGCCCGACCTGCCAACAGACGTGGCAGTTGAGCCTGAGTCCTTGCCTGCGTTGCACCCTCGGCCAGCGAGTACGCAGCCTCCTCGGCGACCGCGCCGAGCTCGCGGCACCGCACCACGCGATCACCCACGTCGAACGGCCCGACACTGCCATGGGCTGGCTCGCACGCCCCAACGTCAGCGCGCTACTCGCCGCACTTGGCCGGGATGACCGCCCGCTCACCCACGAGGTGCTCGACGAGCTACCCGCCAGCGAGACCCTGGCCCACCTACGCAGTGTCCCGGCCGCCACCGGCACCCTGCCCTCCGCGGGACGAGCGCCTTGTCGTCCTGGAACGCTGGATCGGCGACCGGGTGGCGCGCTGACCGACTGGACGGATCGAGGTCACGGCGGCGGCCCGCCTCCACCCGAAGCACTGACCGGCAAGCGGCAGTTTTGGCGCGCGGGGGTCACAACCGCACCGCATTCTGTGACACTTTGACGGGCTGTGTCCCGCTGTGACAGCGCGAGAAGGGAATCTGCTGTGTCCGGAATGCTCAACAGACGCAAGGCGCTCGCTCTCGGTGGTGGTGCCGCGCTCGGCGTCCTGGCCGCCGGTGCCGACACGGCTTCCGCCGCGACGGGATGGATCCGGCTGCCGATCGTCACCGCCAACATCGGCCGCGACAACCTCGGGGCGCGCGAGGCCGCGATCGACGCCGTCCGCAACTGTGACCCCCTGGTGCGGCCTCTGGTCGGCTGGCAGGAGATCAACGAGGGCGACACCGGTGAGCCCGCGATGATCGACCACTACTTCGGGCCCCTGTACAACAACGCGTTCCTGCGGCACAACACGTCGTTCCGGATCCCGATCTCGATCCCGCAGCCGTGGGCGGTGGCGAGCGCGAAGACCACGTATGTGCACGGCGGCATCAGCGGGGTGACCCCGCCGCGCTGGATCAACGAGGTCGTGGTGCGTCACCAGAGCTACCCGACGCTCCAGTTCGCGCTGATCAACTCGCACTACATCGCCAACGCGTACAACGGCGACCAGCGCACCGACCTGCGCGACGAGTGGAACGAGCACAAGAGAATCCACGCCAGTCGCGTGCTCGCACACCACAACGTCGGGCGCCTGGTCTTCTGGACCGCGGATACCAACAACCCGAACTACTACAAGGCCACCAGCCTGGACGCGGAGCGCCGGTGCTTCGGCACCGGTATCGACCGCATCAACTGGCTGGCGGGCAACGGCGTCGTCCAGGAGCAGTTCATCGACACCAAGACTGTGGACATGCGCGTGGACGGGCATGACGCCCGGGTCGCCGTCTTCCAGGTCCGCCTGGCCTGACGGCACGCACGGGCCGGGCGCCGCCCCGCCCGGCCCGTGCCATGGCTGAGGTCTCGAAGGGGCAGAACCCTCGTCCGCGGCGAGCCGGTCTATCCGGTGTTCGCCGGATAACGGCCGTGCAGGAGTGCGTTGACTGTTCGCGCCTGAAGGCGGGGCTGTAGCGGTCTGAGCGTCGTGGCCGATATCGACGGTTGACGGTCGTGGCGACGTGAGGGGTTCGGTGTGATCGAGTCGGTCGAGCTGGTGGTAGCGGCGTTGGCCGCGGGTGCGGCGGTGGGGGCGCGTGAGACGGCGTCGAACGCGGTGAAGGACGCTTATTCGGGGGTGAAGACGCTGGCCCTCCGCACGTTGCGCCGTGGCGATTCCGTGCCGCCCGAGGTGGTGGAGGCGGTCGAGTCCGACGCGATCACGCCGATCGAGGACGGGGCCGCGCGGCGACGCGAACTCACCGCGGCCTTGGCCGCGGCGGACGCGGGGGCGGATGACGAGCTTGTGGCGGCGGCGCTCAAGGTCCTGGAGCTGACCGATCCCGCCGGAACCCAGGAGGGAAAGTACCGGGTGCTGATGCACGGCAACAAAGGCGTGCAGGTCGGCGACCACAACACTCAGACCAACACCTTCGGCTGACACCGTCGCCGATGCCCTCGAACCCCTACGGTTCCGACGGAGAACCGGCCGCCGCGTACGAGATCCGCGGCGGCCAAGGCGTGCAGGTGGGAAACCACAATGTCCAGCACAACACCTATGCGCAGCACGTCCACGTACCCGCGGTCGTCACGCCGATGGAGCAGATCGACACACCGGCCGGTCTGGTCAACCTGCCGAAACGGTCCGCGATGTTCGTCGGCCGTGGCGGGGACCTGCAGCGGCTGCGGGAGGCGATCACGGCGTCCTCGTCGGGATCGGTGGTGGTGACCGCGGTGCACGGCTTGGGCGGGATCGGCAAAAGCACGCTGGCCGCGCACTACGCCGACACGCACCGCGCCGGCCACTCACTGGTGTGGTGGATCACCGCCGACGCCCCCACGTCCATCGAGACCGGCTTGGCGCGCCTGGCGGTCGCGCTGCAACCCGCAGTGGGAACTCTGCCGCTGGAGCAGCAGACCGAGCACGGCCTGCGCTGGCTGGCCACCCACAGCGGCTGGTTGCTGATCCTGGACAACCTTCCTGGACCGAATGACGCGGCGACGCTGCTGGCTCGCCTGCCCGGGGGCCAGGTGCTGATCACCAGCCGGCGCACCACCGGCTGGCACGACATCGCCACCACGCCGCTCTCGCTCGACGTCCTGGAACCCGGCCAGGCGCACGAACTGCTCACCCGGATCCTGACCCACCACGACCCCGCCGCCGGCACCGACGGCACGGACACCTTGTGTGCCGAACTGGGATTTCTGCCGCTGGCCATCGAGCAGGCCGGCGCCTTCATGGCCGAAACCGGTTCCACGGCCGGCGAATACCTCGACCTGCTCGGCCGATACCCGGCCACCATGTACGGCGAAACCGCCGAGGGCGGGAACACGCAGCGGACCATGGCCCGGATCTGGCGCGTCACCCTTGATCGGCTCGCCGACACTCCGTTGGCGGGCAAGGTGTTGCGAGTGCTGGCCTGGTACGCCCCCGACGACATTCCCACCACGCTGCTGAACGAGATCGATGACGAGCTCGCCGTGACCAAGGCGTTGGGACGCCTGGCCGCCTACGCCATGATCACCCGCAACGGTGCAGTGATCAGCGTGCACAGGCTCGTGCAGGCGGTCACCCGCACCCCCGACCCCGATGACCTCCATCGCAGCCCGGTCGACGTCGCATACGCACGCGACCACGCCACCAGCGCTCTGAGCCGGGCACTCCGACCGCTGAATCCCGAGGCGCCCCAAGACTGGCCAGGGCTGCGGGTCCTGGTGCCCCACGCTCAATCACTCATCGGCAACACCGCCCCTGAGGACGACACCGGCGACACCATCTTCGTCCTCGGCCAGTTGGGGCGATTTCTGGGGAACCAGGGAGCAGTGGCGATGGCGACGGGATACTTGGACCGTTGCCTCATAGACTGTGTGCGGGTGCTGGGTCCTGACCACCCCGGCACTCTGACCTCCCGCAACAACCTCGCCGCCGCCTACGAGTCGGCAGGGGATCTCCGACAGGCGATCCGGCTGTACGAGGCCGCTCTGGCCGATCGCGAACGGGTGCTGGGCCTCGACCATCCGGACACCCTGACCTCCCGCAACAACCTCGCCTACGCCTACCGGTCGGCGGGGAATCTCGAATACGCGATCTCGCTGCATATAGGCACCCTCGCCGATCGCGAGCGAGTGCTGGGCCTCGACCATCCGGACACCCTGACCTCCCGCAACAATCTCGCCGGCGCCTACGAATCGGCGGGGGATCTCCGGCAAGCGATCCGGCTGTACAAGGCCGCTCTGGCCGATCGCGAACGGGTGCTGGGCCTCGACCACCCGGACACCCTGACCTCCCGCAACAATCTCGCCGGCGCCTACCGGTCAGCAGGTGATCCCGGGCAAGCGATCCCGCTGTGCGAAGCGACCCTCGCCGACTGTGAACGGGTCCTGGGCCCCGACCACCCCAGGACGTTGACGTCCCGTAACAATCTGGCGGGCGCCTACGAGATGGCGGGGAATCTCAGGAAGGCGATCCCGCTGTACGAGGCCAACCTCGCCGACCGCGAGCGCCTACTGGGCCCCGACCACCCCAGTACTCTGACCTCCCGCAACAATCTCGCCGCCGCTTACGAGATGGCGGGAAAACTCGAGCAGGCGATCCCGCTGTATGAAGCGACCCTCGCCGACTGTGAGCGGGTGCTGGGCCCGGACCACCCCGACACTCTGATCTCCCGCAACAACCTCGCCTACGCCTGCTGGCTGGCAGGAGACCTCGGGCGGGCGATCCCTTTGCACGAGGCCACTCTCGCCGCCCGCGAACGGGTACTCGGTCCCAGTCACCCGCACACTCTGTCCTCTCGACACAACCTCGCCGGCGCCTACGAATCGGCGGGGGATCTCCGGCAAGCGATCCCGCTGTACAAAGCCACCCTTGCCGCCTACAAGCGGATACTGGGGCCCGGCCACCCCGAAACCCGGGCCGTACGCGCCAATCTTCGCCGCGCCCGCGGAAGGTGACACCTCGAAGAACGGCCCAGTGATGCGCTCGTGTCCCGTCGGACCGGCGGAAGTGGCCGGGAGCGGGGCACGCTTTCGGCCACCGATCTGCTACGCGGGCGGGGTTTGGTCCACTCGGCGTTGATCCGCGTGCCTGGGCAGGTCGCCCTCGTGCTGCGCGCGACCCGTGGTTTCGGGCTGTCGATACTGACCAAAGTTCTTCCCCCACGCTCAGGTTCCGAGGATCTGCCGTCGGCCTTCAACGACCCCGAAGCCATGATCGGCTGGGTATCCTTGCGTGAAAACGGCTGAGTCCGACGGGACCGATGGCGGTTCCAGGAGTCCGTGGGACCGATACCTGCGGACGCCGATTCGCGAGACCGCCGCTCATTGGGAGCGACTGGACGGCTGTGCGTCTCGAGTTCGCCACGGAGCAGTGTGGTTTGTCGCTGCCATCCCACAGCCGCCGGAGTGGCAGCGCGTGTTCGTCGGAGGTGACGAGATCATGGTTGTCTCCTCGCCCGAGAGGATGCGCGACATGGGCTTCGGCGACACCACATTCCTTTAATAGTTCAGTTACACGCTCGACGGCATGAGCAGACAGTGGCGGGAACACACGACCCGCGGCATGAGCGGACGTTTGACTCAGTGAACGGGCCGGAGGGGAAACCGCGATGCCGGCCACCCCGCAGCCGTCAACGCGCCTTGTTTGTCAGAACCAGAGCCTGCTTTCGCATGATCAGGGCCGATGGACGTGGTGGACCTAAAGGACGTTCGAGTACGGCGATCAGCAACGGGCGACGAAGTACCGCACGGGTGACGGGATTTCGAGGACGCCAGATTCCGTCACGAACTCGGCTGCTTCGGCCGCGATCTCTTGTGCGACCGTCTCGTGGTGCTCCGCGGGCATCGTGTCCCACATCATCCGCATACCGTGCGTCCAGGTCCAACTGACGAGCTGATCCGGTGAGTCCGCCCGCAGGAGGACGTCCTCGACGTGGACGGCGACATCGGAGAAACCGGCGCGCCGGAGGTCCGCGGTCGCCTTTTCCGCGCCACCGAAAGCTTCCTCTTGCGGGTAGACGCGGGCCGAGACAGAGAACCTGGCTGCGGCCGCCGCGATGGACCGCAGCCCGAACACTCGGGGCTCGGGTTCGAGTACTGACGCCGGCGCACAGACCGCCAGGCGTCCGCCGGGAGCCAAGAGGGTCCGGTACCGGCCGTAGGCGGATTCCAGGTGCGGCACCATGTGCACACTGTTGCTGCCGATGACGGCGTCGAAGTAGCCGGGTCCGAAGCCGGGAGCGGCGCCATCCATGACCGCGACGACCGCTCCGGTGGCGTGTCTGCTTCGCAGATTCGCCGCCGTCTTCGCGACCATGGCCGGAGAGACGTCAATCCCGACGACCTGCCCGGAGGGGCCGACCGCATCGGCCGCCGCGAACAGCGCCGCGCCACGGCCGCAGCCGATGTCCAGGACGTACTCACCGGCACTGAGCGCGGCCAGCTCGACGAGCCGTGCGGCGATCGGGCGGAAGTACTCGACGCCGTTCTGGTCGTAGGCCCCTGCCACCGTGTCGAAGGTCTGCCGCATCGCTGTGTCGGGTGACGACGTGTTCATGGGCTTGTTCCTTTCGCAACCGTGAGCGGGTCGGGCCTCAAGCGAAGGTCAGCATGGCCACACCACCCATCACAACCAGCGCGCCGGTGACCCGGCGGCGAACATGGCCTTCCCCGAGGAAGTACCAGCCGAAGATGACCGCGGTCACGATGCTCAACTCCTTCACTGGAGCGATTACGCTGACCGGTGCCCACCGGATCGCGAAGAGCACGAGGACATACGCGGTCGGCACCAGCGTGCCGACCACCACGATTTCGCGCCGGTGCGCCGACCAGAGCTCTCGCAGTGCCCGGGTGCGCGCGAGCGCGACCGGAGCCAGGACAAGCACCTCCCCGACCGACACGCCCCAGAAGACGAGCAGCGGTGAAAGACCGAAGCCGCTGACGACGTTCTTGTCCCACAATGTCGCCAGCGCGTTGGCAAGACCGATCAGCACCCCGAACCCGGCCGCGGACACCCTCGCGGCGCGGCCGATCGGGCCGGGCGACCGGTCCACGGTGATGACCAGGACCCCGCCGATCACCGTGGCCGCGCCGAGCAGGGCCAGCGGGCTCGGCCGCTCGCCGAGCAGCAGCACGGCCGCGGCGATCGCGAATACCGGTGCCGCGCCACTGGACAGCGGGTAGACCACTGACAGATCCGATGTACGGTAGGCGCGTTGCAGCAGCAGGTAGTAGCTGAGCTGCAGGCAGGTGCCGACCACGGCCGACAGCGCCCAGTGCCCGAGGTCGACCGGACCGCCGAGGATGAGGGCACCGATCCCCAGCGGCAGTATCAGCACACTGCCCACGGCCATATAGGAGAAAACGAACAGCGAACCCGACATGCCCATTCTCTTCGCGATCACGTTCCAGCCCGCATGGGCGAACGCCGCGACGAGCACGAGCAGCACAGCCAGAACTATCAACGGGGCACCTTTCGCGGTTTTCGATGCGGGGCGCCACCTGCCCCCAGGTACGGCCGACGCGGCCGATCATGCGCTGTGACCGGCCGCGCCGGCCTGGTCGGCTAGACCGAGACCAGCTCGTAGACACCGGCCGACGCGCACAGCGCCCGGTCCGAAACCCACTCACTGCGGTCCGAGACCCAGTTCGCCCGGTCCGAGACCCAGTTCGCCCGGTCCGAGACCCAGTTCGCCCGGTCCGAGACCCAGTTCGCCCGGTCCGAGACCCAGTTCGCCCGGTCGGACACCCAGTTCATCTCCATTGTTCCTCCTTTCACTGAATCGAATCGGCTCCCGGCCGCCAGCCCCGGCACGAGGAGTGCGGGAATGGTTTCCCGTCAGGCGGACGGGAACGAAGGCGCCCGGCAGTGGCGCGAGCGCGGAATTCCTTTATGGACGAAAGGCGGTGGGCGCAAAAATGGCCGTCAGCCCCCCAATCCTCGCTTCCGGTGGATCGCGCCTCAGCATTTCTAACACGCGGATTTGGTGTCGATCAATCGGCCGCCGGTGCCCGACTTCGTCGCCCTCTGTCGTCAGCAGGCGGATCCGTTTCCACCAAACGGGTTCCGACACACCGGTCCGCGGGCCTGGCGATCGGCGTATCCGCGCTACGGATTCCGCCTTGCCGCAGAAACAAAACTACCGATTTGTGCTACGAAAGGAAAAACAAGCAAGCACTTTCCAATCGATGATCGTCCACTCGATCAGCGGATTCCCCCGCCTTTCGTGGTCTGCTTCCATGGAGAAGGTAAATTCTCGCCGGTGTCACCCTGGGGGGCTGGACACCGGCTCTCACAGTGAGTTCCCCCGAGGATCGATATGGCTTCCTACAAGGACGTCCTCGTCACCGGCGGCGCCGGATTCATTGGACGCAACATGATTGCCGGGATGGTCCGTGACGGGTACACCATCACGGCGCTGGACAACTACAAGATCGGCGGGAAGGAGTTCGTCGACGACGAGATCCGCAACGAGGTCAATTGGGTCGAAGGCGACTCCCGCGACTATTCCCTGGTGGCGAAGCTGACCAAGGGTATGGACGGGGTCATCCACCTCGCCGCGCCGTCCTCCTTCCTGATGTACGAGGAAGACCCCACCGACGGCGCGTCGGTCACCACACAAGGCTTCCTCAACATCCTGGAGGCCGTGCGCCGCAACGAGGTCGGCAAACTGGTGTACGCCAGCACGAGCGCGGTGTACGAGGGAAACCCGGTGCCCTACACCGAGGAGATGACCCTTGCCCCGCCGGATCTGAAAGCGCTTTCGAAGAAGTGGAACGAAGAGGCGGCCCGGCAGTACTCCGACCGCTACGGCATCACCGCGGTCGGGCTGCGCCCGTTCAGCGTCTACGGGCACGACGAGTTCAGCAAGGGCGGCTACGCGAACGTCATCTCGCTGTTCGTCTGGGCCGCGCTCAGCGGGCAAACGCCCGTCCTCTGGGGGAACGGGCAGCAGACCCGCGATTTCATCTACGTCACCGACGCCGGCCGCGCCTTTCAGCTCGCGCTGGAAGGCGACCTCAAGACCGACGAGTTCAACGTCGGGACCGGGCTGGAAACGACGTTCAATCGCACCCTCGACCTGATCGGCGCCGAACTGGGCATGGACCTCACGCCCCGCTACGTACCGACGCCCATCGCGATCTACGCGGAGCGGCTGTGGGCGGACACGCGCAAGGCCGAGAACCTCCTCGGTTTCCACCCGTCGGTCACAGTCGAGGAGGGTATCCGCCGGGTGATCGCGTCCGCCAAGGAAGCACGCGATCGCTGGCCGGAACTCGGTACTCGGCAGATGTACTTCGAGAGCCTGCCGGCCTGACGGCGCGGGTGGGACGGGATGACGACGATGAAGCGGGTACTGGCGCTGACCGACGCGCCTGACGACGTCAGTATCTTCTGTCAGGACACGGAACTGCTGATGTTCCGGATCGAGCAGCTGCCGGCGGCCAGACACGACTTCAAGTTCTTCGAGCAGGTGTACACCAGACTGCGCGAGGCCTGCGATCTGTCCACCGTGGACATGGTCGTGGCGGAGTACACCGAGGCGCTGCCTTTGCTGTACCTGATGAGGCGGGACGGCCACTCGTGCCCGGCGCTGATCATCCCGCACACGAATCCGTACCCGCTCAATATCCTGTGCCACCTGATGCTGGTCGCCGAGACCGCGCATCACGGCGACCTGGTCCTGTGCGGCTCGACCAATGCCGCGGCCGCCTACGAGCAGGTCGCCGGGATCCCCGCCCGCAACATCTGCACGTTCGGCATCCGCGACATCTACCGGCCGGGAGACCGTACGGCGGCCAGGGCCCGGTTCGGGCTGCCACCGGACCGGCCGATCCTGCTCTATACCGGCCGGTTCATGACCGACAAGGGAATCGGCGCCCTGCTCGAGGCGTACCACCTGCTGCGCCGGAGCGTGCCGGACGCATTGCTGACGATGTCGGTGACACACATCGACGCGGTGCTGTACAACCAGCTCGCCGTACAGCTCGAGCACGTGGTGCTGTTCCAGCGTCTCTCGCGGGAGGAGACGGTGAGCCTGTACAACGCGGCGGACCTCTACGTCTCCGGTGCCACCAGCATCTTCGAGACCTACGGGAAAGCGCCGCTGGAGGCGATGGCCTGCGGACTGCCCGCGGTGCTGCCGCGCTGGGACGGCTTCCCGTACTTCGTCGGCGAGCACAACGGCGCACTGGCCGCGGTCCAGCACGGGGATACCGGCCGGACCAGCCCGTTCGACTTCGCCGCCGTCGACCCGGCCGACCTCGCCCGGCAATGCCGCCGGGTGCTGGACCGCGGCAAGCTGACGGACTACCGGACGCCTGCCTGGGCCACCTACGAGGAGACCATGCGCGTACTCCGCGGCGTGGTCGGTGAGCTCACCGACCACCCGCGGCTGGCGGTACCCGTGGCCCCGTCCGCGGCGTTACACCGTGAGCGCTACTCACCCGCCGTCCGCGCCTTCCTCGACCATTACCGGTTGGAAACGCTGGAAGACCTGACCGTCCGGACGACGGAGCTGGGCCTGATCGACCGCCGCGATCCGGGTGACCGGACTGTCCTCAGTGGACTGCATGATGAGATCTTCGGCATCATGGCCGCCGATCCCGGCCGTGCCGGTGACGACGAGAAGGCCGGGGTGACCGGATGACCGCAGGACTGGGACTGGCCGACCAGCGCAGCGACTACGCCTCCCTGGTGCGCTGGTGGACACGGATGCGGGACTCGAAGCCGGTGCATTACGACGCGGAGCTGGGGAACTGGCACGTGTTCCGCTACGACGACGCGGTGCGCGTCATCGGCGACCACGAGACGTTCTCGTCGGACCTGCGCTCGGCTGTCCGGCAGCCGGAGCAGTTCGCGATCGTCGCGCGCGGCGCGTTCAACGGCTTCGACCCGCCGGAACACACGAAACTGCGGTCACTGGTCAGGACCGCGCTCACGCCCCGGATGATCGCCGGTCTCGCGCCCCGCATCACCGCCATCGCGCACGAGCTGCTCGACTCGATGGCCGGGCGGCGCCGGGTGGAGCTGGTCCGCGATCTGGCCTACCCACTGCCGCTGATCGTGATCGCCGAGCTGATGAACATCCCGCTGGCCGATCGGTACCGCTTCCGCGCCTGGGCCGACGCGCTGTTCTTCCAGGGCCGCGGGGACAAACCGGTGGTGGTGCCGACCGAGGAGATGTTGCGCTCGGTCGAACCGCTGATCGGCGAGATGAACGCCTATTTCCTCGACCACATCCGTTACCGGCGGCGGCATCCGGGCGGCGACCTGATCAGCAAGCTCGCCGCCGTCGAGGTGGCCGGTACCCGGCTTGCCGACGAGGAAGTGCTGGGCGTCTGCGGCTTCCTGCTGGTAGCCGGGCACATCACCACCACACTGGTGCTCGGCAACGCCGTGCACCTGCTGGCCACCCGGCCGGACCTCGCTGCGGCACTGCGGTGCCAGCCTGGCCTGATCCCTGCCGCCGTCGAGGAGGTCCTGCGCTTCCGGGGGCAGCTGCCCGCGACCCCGCGCCGGACCACCCGCGAAGTCACCCTCGGCGGCCAGGCCATCCCGGCGGGTGAGGTACTGCTCGTCTGGATCGCCTCCGCGAACCGGGACGAACGCCAGTTCGCGCAAGCGGATCGCTTCGATCCGCGGCGCGAACCCAACCGCCATCTGGGATTCGGGCGGGGTATCCACTTCTGCGTCGGTGCCCCATTGGCCCGGCTCGAGCAGCGCATCGCCCTGCGCGCGGTGCTCGAGCGGTGGGACTCGTTCTCACTGGACGGCCGCGTGCGACCCGAGGACGTGCGCAAGGCCATCGGGTTCCGGACTCTTCCCCTCGAAGTTTCCTGGGCCGGCTGAGCCTCCTGCCGGCAGTCAGCCGACGTCGAAGCAGACCAGGAACAGACCCTGCTCCGGCAACAGCCCGGCGACGCCGTCCGGCCGCAGCCCGGCTTCCCGGCCGAGCCGGGCGAACTGTGCTTCGGTGCGCTCGGCAGCGTCCAGCAGGAGCAGCATGGCCAGGTCTCGCTGGCTCGCCACGAACTGACCAGGATCGTCACCGGCTGCGGGCACCTCGTCCAGCACTCGCTCGACGAGCACGACCTGCCCGCCCGCGACCACCGCTGCCCCGCAGCGGCGCAGGATCGCGACCGCGGCCTCGTCGGGCCAGTCGTGCAGGATGTTCGCCAGCAGACAGACGTCCGTCCCGCCGGGCAGCGGATCGAAGAAGCTGCCGCCCACCACCGTCACCCGATCCGACACCCCCGCCGCCCGCAACACCGGGTCCGCGGCGCTGACGGTGCCGGGCAGATCCACCAGCGTTCCGGCGAGCCCGGGGTGAGCGGCCAGTACGGCCGCGAGGACGTGCCCGGTCCCGCCGCCGACGTCGGTCACGTGCCGGACACCCGACCAGTCGTACCGTCGCGCCACCTCGGGGCCGAGCGTGGCGGCGTGCGCGGCCATCGCCGTGTCGAAGGACCGGCCGAGCACCGGATCGGCGGCCAGGTCGTCCCAAAAGCCGCGTCCGAACAGGCCGGCCCACACGCTTTTGCCCGTGCGCACCGCTTCGGGTAGTGAGGCGATCGCCTCGTCACCACGACGGGCAAAGGCTTCGCGCTGGTCCAGTGCCTTCGCCAAGCCTGCCGGGTGGCCGCTGCACAGGACCGCCCCGAGCTCTCCGAGTTCGACGCGATCTGCGGCGGGCGCGCGGAACACCTCCAGCAGCACGAGATACCGGACCAGCCGCCGAAGGGCAGTCACATCCGCGCCGGACCCGCGCGCCAGGCCGGCGAGGTCATTGACGCCGTCGGCCACCAGGTCCGGCAGTCCGAGCGTAACCGCGGCCCGCAACGCCCACGGGGTGAACAGGGTCGCGCCGCGGGCCACCCTGACCACCGCATCCCGGTCGGTATCCCTGTTGCTCAACGTCTCTCCGTTCAGGTGTGGTTTTTGATGATCCGGTCCAGTGCCTCGGCTCCGCGGTCGACGTCGCCGAAGTCGTTCAGCACGCCAGGGGCGAACCGGACCGCGCTGCTGCGATACGGCGTCTGCCCGGCGACGACCCCTTCGGCGAGCAGGAGGTCGACGACGGTGGCCGGGTCGATGCCGAAAACGTCGAAGCACACCATCCCGGACGTCAGCCCGCCCACGTCAGGCGTGCGCACGTGGACACCGGCTACGTCGGCGAGCGCACCGCGGCAGTGCGCGTTCAGGTCGTGGATGCGGGCGGCCACCCAGGGCTTTCCCAGCTCCTGTTGGAAGTCGAAGGCTTCGGCGAGCGCCCACCGGTGCTCGTAGGCCGGGAACCCACCCGGGGTGCAGAACCGTGCCGCCGGCGCCTTGCCGTCCGGCACGGAACCCAGGTACCACGGCCAGAACACTTCGACGTCGAACGAGGTGATGATCGGCCGGATCGCGGCCCAGCCCCGCTCACTGCCCCAGACCAGGCCCGTTCCCCGAGGCCCGAAAAGCCATTTGTGGCAACCTGTGGCAAAGAAGTCGCAGCCGAGCTCGGTCACCTCGAAATCCTCGACGCCCATACCGTGCACCCCGTCGACGCAGGTCAGGACCTCGGTACCGGGTGTACGCCCGGCGTTGACGGCCGCGACGACCTCCGCGATACGGGCCAGCGGCAGCTTGACCCCGGTCCCCGAGTGCACCCAGGTCAGTGCCAGCAGCCTGGTCCGGTCCCCGATGCCGCGGGTCACGGCATCGACAATCTCGTCCTCGGTCGCCGTCCGAGGGTCCTCGTAGAGCTCGATGGTCCGGTGGGAGGCGCCGCTCGATTCGGCCTTGAACCGCAAAAGTTCCCTGGCCGCGTAGTGCTCGTGCGAGGTGCTCAGGATCTCCTCGCCGGGCCGCAGCATCATGCCGGTGAACACGACGGCGAGGCCCATGGTGGTGCTTTCGGTGAGCGCGATCGTGTCCGGCTCAGCACCGAGGTAGCGTCCCGCCTTCTCCAGGACCCGGCGCTGGAGCTCGTCGCGATGGTGGAAGTACAACGCCGGGTTGCTGTCGAGGCCCTGCCGGTGCCGTTCGATCGCCTCGCGGACCGGCCGCGGGTGTGGGGCCAGCACTGAGAGTCCCAGGTGCACGTAGGCCGGGTCGAGGTCGAACTGGGCCCGCAGCTCGGGCCAGTGGGGCTCGGCCGTCACTTTTCGATGCCCCAGCGGCGGGACTCGACCGGTGTCAGCTCGATCAGCTTCGCTCCGCGCCGGATCGCCTCCTCGTCGAGGGTGGCGATGTTCGCGGGCGACGGGTTGGGCGAGAGTCGCTGCTCGTGGGCTTCGGCGATCTGGTAGATGTCGAAACCGTACTGATTGCGCATGATGCGGTAGCCGAGTTCGTTGATCATGCAATTCGTGCTGCAGCTGCCGGTGTTGTGGGGTACCTCCCAGCCGATGGCCTCGAGGTCGGCGATGATGCGCTCGGTCGGCGGCTTCGGCACGAACTCGTAGAAGGGCACCAGAGCGGTTCCGCTGTCCCCGGCCCGGAGCAATTCCGCGGCTTCCGGCGCCTTGCGTTCGGCGTGTCTGCGCAACAATGAGACCTGGTCCTCGACGACGTCGGCCAACGGCGTCAGCCCGTCTACCTTCACGATCGGCCGATCACCGGCGGTAGTGCGGTTCTGGCCTTTGTGTGTCCCGACGAAACATAGCGGTATCGAATTTTCCAGACAATATACCGACGCCTGGGCGAGAATGGTGGAAAAACAAGGCCAGCACGCCGACCCCCACGACATCGCCGCGCGGAGAAGATCCGAGTCATCCTCTTCGTTCATCGCGAAACCGAGCCGGAACAGAGTGTTCATCGGATCGCGTTCCGGACGCACGATAACCAATTCGATGTCGAGTTTCTCGCACAGTGAACTGGCGTTGCGGATCGCCAGCGGCGATTGATATCCCTGGTCGAGCATCCAAGCCACGACCCGCACGTCCCTGCCTGCCAGATCGTGCAGCATCCAGCTGGAATCCTTGCCGCCACTGTAGAGAACCAGCGCGTCGGCCTTCGCCTGCGGCCGCCGCGCCGGCACGCTGGCGACAAGTTCGTCGAGTTCGGCCGGTACTTCTCCCGCCACTTCGCCGCGGGCCACTCGGAAGACCAGATCAAGTAACCTGCCGCGGTCTTCCTGGGCAGGCAATTCCGCTGGATCCGGCGGATTCAAACAATGGGTGCACAGTGCGGGATCAGGCGATGGATCCCTGCCATCGAGGCAGGCGATGAATTTGTCGTACCCCATGGGCATACCGCATCGAGTGCAGACCGAACCGTCCGGAGCGACCGACATAACCATTCCTTTCGCGCGACTGGCAACATTTGTCCCCACGGCCGCCGTGCCTGCGAAAACCCCCGACAGGCCGGACGCCGGAGTGCGACGAATTTTCACGGCCGTGTAACTACCCTAGAAATGGGTGAGGTGCACGACAAGGGACCACTCGGGTATCGTGTGATCACAGCGGGTGGGCGCTGACAAAGGGGCGCCTGACACATCTTGGATCTCTTGATCTTGCCGTGCGAGCGTGGGCACCTGGACGATCGAGCTCGAAGACCAGCGTTGATCGAGTCGCGATCCACCGCGGGAAGCGGACAGTCACGTACGTAGGAAGGTGTCCTGCAGGGCGAAGGACGGTTGAGTCTGCACGCGCGTCCGGCCGCGGCAGCCTTCTGCGTAGTACTCCAACGCGACGACGGGCCCAGTCTCGTGAGCCTCAATCGTGAGAAGGGTTGCCTGTTCGCGGTAGACATCGACGATGACCTTCGATGACTGCTCGTATCGGACGCGGACGCTCTGCCCGATCACATCCCAGGTGATGTGAAGCTTTTCGGTCACGGAGACGGAGACGCGCACCTCTCGTACCCAATCGTCGCCCGACGCCTTCTCAGCCTGCGGGAGAACGCCGAACGCGGTGAGCCACACCTCGTCCTCGGCAACCACGAACTCCACGCGGGCAGCCTGCCCATCCGCCTGAGAAACACCCTGATCGCGCCCTGTGCGAACGTTCAGCGTGCTCCCGCCGCGGTCATGGTGGGGCGCGTCCGTCAGGCCGTCCCCTCTCTGCGTTCCAGGGGGCGCGGGTCGTGGCTGGGAAGATCGCTCCCGATCAAGAGCGCATCACCGCCGCGCTCGAGCGCGGCGGGATCGACCACCTCTATGCCCTGTTCGTGGCTCACTCCCACCACGACCACGTCAGGGATGCTCCCGACGTCGTCCGCCTTCGTGGTGGCACCTTGTACGGTTCGCCGTCCACGCTCAACGTCGGCCGCGGAGCGGGCCTGCCCGACGACTCCATGTGCGTGATCGCTGACGGCGACCAGGTCAAGCTGGGAGACTTCACCGTTCGCGTCTTCGAAGGGCTCCACAGCCCGGGCGATCACTACCCGGGCACGATCGACGAGCCCTTGACCACACCGACCAAAGCGTCCGCCTACCGCACCGGAGGCTGCTACTCGTTCCTGCTCACCCACCCCGCTGGACGAATGCTCGTCCACCCGAGCGCCGACTTCGTCCCTCACCAGTTCGACGGGCTCGACGTCGACTTCCTCTGCCTGGGAGTCGGAGGTGTCGGCGCCCAGGGCAAGCAGTTCCAGGACGACTACTGGCATCACGTCGTCGAGGCCGCCAGCCCGTCGTTCATCGTTCCGGTGCACTGGGACGACTTCTCGCGCCCCCTCGACCGCCCCCTGCGAACCATGCCGTTCTTCCTGGACAAAGCGGCTCGCACCAAGGACGTCTTGATCCGCAAGGCCGGCGACTCCCGCATCCCCTGGCGGTTCCAGGACGCTTTCGAGATCATCCGGCCCTTCGACGGGCCCAACGCGGCGAACGACGCCTGACCAGGGCCTCTCGACGAGCAGCCGCCCCGACCGGTTATGTGCCGGTCCACCGACACGTCCGCCAACCAGCGCACGACCGTCGGCAAGACAGTGCGTCAGGCGTCAGGTTGCGGACGCCATGTACGCCGCCAGGATGTAATTCGGGTGCCGGTCGAGGTTTTTGCGGGCGCGGTCGTAGCGCATGGTCGTGCGCGGGTCGGCATGGCGGGCTGCGATCTGGACGTCGCGTAGGTCGACCCCCGCGTCAAGCATTGTGGTGATGAAGGTGTGGCGGAGCATGTGCGGGTGCATCCTCGGGAGCCGCACCACCGCGGCCCCGGCCAGCCGGCGGGTTGCGCAAAGCCGGTCCATGCGGACGCCTCGTCGGTTGAGCAGGATCGGACCGTGATCGCGGTCGCCAACGGCTCGGTCGATAGCCCGTCCGACCGCCGGCGGTAGGGGCACCAGCACGACCTTGCTGCCCTTGCCGACCACCCGCAGCACCCGGTGTCCGTGTTCCTCGCCGAGGTCTCCGATGTCTGCGCAGCAGGCCTCGAATACCCGGAGGCCGAGTAGGCCGAGCATCGCGACCAGTGCGAAGTCGAACGGGTTGACCGATTCCCGGGCCGCGGTCAGTAGGGCCTCGAACTGCAGGTGTGACAGGCCGAGGGTCGGTGACTCGTTGGGCACCATCGGACGCCGGACGTACTCCGCTGGCGAGTGCTCGAGCACGGTGTCGATGACGCAGGTGCGGTAGAAGCCGGTGACCACTGACATCCTGCGCGACACCGTGGAGGGCTTGAACCGTCGCACCTCCTGCATCCAGCGCACGTACAGCTCAATCTGCGCCCGGCGCGCTGCCAGCGGAGCGAGGTCGCGTTCGCCGCACCAGGTGAAGAAGATCCGCAGGTCCGACTCCGAATGCGTCCGCGACACGCCCGAGTAGCGTGCGAGGTACGCCGCAGCCGCCAGTCGTAACACAGTTTCGTCCAGGTCTGAGGGCTCCATGACCTTCGATGCTGGGCGAAATCGCTCCTTACACAAGGCCGGGGAGCGCGCCACCCGCGGCATGAGAGCGCGATAGATCGCCGAGGTGAATGCTTCGCAGGTGGCGCCGGGCCGGCCGGCTGATCAGTTCTCGAAAGGGTCATGCGGCGGGCGCAAGTCCCACGACAGTCGCTCAGCCGCCGCAGCCTGCACCCGCAGTACTCGATCTCGGTTGTTTCCGTCCGCCTCGAGGATACTCACGATTTCGAAGGCGTAGGAGGCGGCGGCCGATTCGGACTGTCCCGCCAGCACCTCACCATAGAACGTCCATAGCCCTGTCCGGGCCAGGTCACGGCACTCCGCGACAGGATTCCTTCCCTCGAACAGACCGGACGCGTGCCCATTGTCCCCGATGAGACAGAGGATGACGTGGAAGAACTTGGCCCGCGACTGCCCCATGACGCCGCTGGTGATCGCAGCCAGTGACACGGCCAGAGCGGGCAATGACACTTCGATGAGGATCTCGCCTGGGGCCACCACGTGGTCGACCAGATCCAGGCCCTCCGCTCCCCGCGCCAGCGCCACAAAGTCACCAGCGAGGTGCTCTGAGGAACGACGGCACCCACATTCCATCGCGGCCCAGTCGTACCGCTCGATCTCCAGTTTCATCAGTTCCATGTGGACTCTCACCTCCGGCACCCGAACCTACTGAATCGCGCAACCTGCAGTGCTCGGACCGCCGATCACGCACATCGGCATGACCGCGCGCGACTCGGGGCAGAAGCGTGCGCCGTCAGCGACGGCTCATGCCATAGGCGGGAGTTGCGTGGACGCCTATGCCGTACTCGTACTGCAAGCCGGCGTCCGCGATGAAATGCGCCGCGTGCGCCAGTACCGGGTGCGAGCCGATCTTGCTCACGGCCATCCGGCGAATGGCTCGGTTGAGCCGGCCGGAGGCGCTGGTGACCGCCGCCCAGTTCCACTCGGCGGGGTCACCGAGTCGCTGCACAGTCGCGGACCACGCCGCGGCCCGTTTCTCCGTGTTGTGGTTCGTATGGCTCCATCGCAGCTCCCGGGTCCCGGCCGCCGCGCCGTGGTGGAGCTGGATGAGTCCCCAGCCTTCGCAGCTGTAGCGGAAGGTCGCGGTGGGATGCACTCCTGGAAGGAAATCTATCCGTTTCGCGATGGGCCCCGGGCCCGACCCGATGGCGAACAACGCCAGGCTTCGTCCCTGTCGACCGTCAGGGACCTCCGTGAGGGCGTGAAATTCGCGCAGTTCGCGGTCCGGCTCTGAGTCGGATTCGAAGACACGGAACAAGCCGAGATCGAATACGGTCTCGAGGACCGCGGACCAATCGTCGTCAACGGCGTAGAAGTCGAGATTCGGCACGATCTCACTATCCCTGCCGGGGCAGTACCAGCGCCAACGACCACCTCCTCTCATCGGCATGACCGCGCGCCTGGTCGTTGCGCGTAGCGACCGCCTCGCGGCATGAAAGGACGTTCGTCTGTTCTTGGGCTTTGGGACGGGCATAGGTACGGCTCGGGCGGGCTGCCGCCGTTGGTAGCGGCGGGCGGACGCGGACGTGAGTTCGTCATCTCGAGGCACAGGTATGTCGACGGGCAACTCAGATCGACACGCGCCGAGATCGATGTCGCAGACAGTGATGAACTGCCAGCCTCGATCAGCGACTGTGCTTCGTCCGGACTGGTGGATTCGCCGGCGGGAACGTTGACGGTGCACCTAATGGGATCTGTCACCGAACCCGGTCCGAGGTCCGCTGATCGGGTGTCTTATCTCGTGCCGATGGCGGCATCCACGAGCGTACGACGGCTGTGCCGACGAAGCCGAGAACTGCGACCAAGACAGCGCGAGCGCGACTTTCACGCCGCGGCGGCGCTTCTTCGGCGGCTGCGCGTCGGGAAAGTGATGGGGCGGGGATGGCTGCAGGCTATGCGGAGGAAAAGAGAAGCGCGCTGCGCCTGGAGGTGGCATGAAACCCTGTTGCGGGTGCCGATTCGCGGGCCGTAGCTTGCAGGGCTCCGCGTGCTGCTGGTCTTCTCCGGCAGCGGCGGAACGAAAAGGTACTCGGCGCCGATATAAGACCCGTGGACGAGCGGCGGGAACGGTGTGAACGGGCGGCCCGGTGACGGGTAAGAAGGTCACGGCCAGCGGTCCAGGTGCCATCGCTGCCGGCGAGTCCCTCACCCATGCCAGCACGCGAGTGGGCGACGACCACTATCACGGTGTCGAGATCCTGCCGCTGTCGGTGGCCACGCTGAACTACTCGCAAGTACTCGCCGCTGCGGGGCTCGACCGGTTCGTCGGTCGTAAGTGGTTGCTGGACACCATTGAAAAGCGGCTGAGCGGGCGCGAGGGCCGCTATGTACTCGTGGCGGCGACGGCAGGCGTCGGCAAGACGGCGTTCGCCGCATGGCTTTCCGAGCGCTGGCGGTGCCCGCGTCACTTCACCCAGGTGGTCGGCGGCGGCGACACCAGGACAGCGTTGCAGAGCCTCGCCGCCCAGCTCGTCACCCGCTACGGGCTCGAAGAGGAGTTCGCGCCGGGAGGCCGCCTGCCCGGCTGGGCGGGCGATCCCTCCCGTTTCCCCGCGATCCTCGCTGCGGCGGCCGAGGTGGCGGCGACGGCCGGCGAACCCTTGCGCATAGTCGTCGACGGCCTGGACGAAGCCACGGGAGCCGAGCGTGCCCTAGGGCTGCCCAGCACGCTGCCGGATGGGGTGCAGATCGTCGCGACCTACCGCGAGGGCGTCCCGGCGACCCGTCTGCCCGCAGGTGAGCAAGTGTCGGTGGCCCGCTTCGCCGCCGAGGATCCCGCGAACCTCGAGGATGTCCGCCAGTTCCTGGCCGTTCGGGCGCGCACCGAGCCACTCTCCACCCGGCTCGCTGCCGCGGGCATCACCGAGTCGCAGTTCGTCGAGCGCCTGCTCGACCGGTCCGGCGGTGTCTGGGTATACCTGCGGTACATGGTGCTGCGGCTCGAGGACGGCGAGTTCGACGCGTCCGCCCTGGACGGATTGCCGAAGGGCCTCACCGCCTACTACCGGCGGGAAGTCACCGCGTCCTGGGACAACGCGCTCTTCCACACCCAGGACCTCGTGCTGCTGACGACCCTTGCGACCGCCGCCCAGCCCGTCACCGCCGCCCAGCTCACGCGGCTGACCAAGCTCGACCCGGGCGTAGTTCGGCAGCTGTGCAACCACAGGTACCGGCCCTTCCTCGCCATCGACACCGCTGACCTCGATCGGGCGCCGAGCTACGCCATCCACCACTCGAGCCTCCGCGAGTTCCTTCATGGCGACACCGACCCGGCCGATCCGGAGGCGAACCCGGTGGCGGAGGCGGATCTGCGGCAGGCTGCGCGGGAGGCGCACCACCGGTTCGCCGACCTCTACCTCACGGAGTTCGGCGGCCTGGCCGGAGGCCTGCCTTCGCTGCAGGCGAACCGCGAACTGGCGGACGTCGACGACCGGTATCCGCTCTACCACCTGCCCATGCACCTGCACCGAGCCGGACGGCACGACGACCTGCAACAGCTGCTGACGTGCGTCGACCGGTTCCCGGCCATGACCACGGGCACACTGTGGGCCGACGTCCACGACCGCGCCGGCACACTGGACGACTACCTGGCGAGCATCGCCCTGGGGCGCGCCGTCGCGGAAGAGCGGACCGACGCTCAGATCGCGGCGGGCGGGCCGGCTCGGGACATCGCCCTCGAGAACGAATACGCGATGCTGGCCGCCGTGCTGGTGGGACGCGCGAAGGCGGTGCCGACCGCGTTGCTTCCGGCGCTCGTGCGCGTGGGGATGTGGGACACCCGCCGCGCACTCGCCCACGTCAACCGGATCGCCGACCCCCAACGCCGGGCGAAGGACCTGCTCGCCATGCTGCCCCTGCTCCAGGACCCCGACGAGGCCCGCGACGCCCGGGACGAGGTCCTCGCCGCGGTGCAGGCGGTCGAAAGCGAGTGGAGCCGGGCAGACCTGCTCGCCGAGCTGTCGCGGTTCCTCACTGGCGATCAGCTGGACCACGTCCTGGATCTGATCCGGGAGGACGAGCACGAGGAGACCAAGGCGGTGATGCTGGCGCGGTCAGCGGCGACAGCGCCGTTGGACGACGCCACCCGCTCGGCGCTGGTGGACGAGGTGCTCGACCTGACCGCCGGTCTCGAGTACCACGCTTCCGAGACACAGGCGAAGGTGCTGGCACTGGTGATCGACCTGCTCGACGACGCCCAGCTCGAACGAGCCGTGGACATCGCGAGGAACGTGTACTTCTCCGACCTCCGGGCTGAGGCGTTGGCCGTGGTGAGCCGACGGCTGACCGGCGAGGCCGGTGAACGGGCGATGCGAGAAGCCGTCGAGATGGCCGGCCAGATCTACTACCTGCACCGCCGCGGACGTGTGCTCGCCGGAATGTTCGCGTTCCTCCGTGGTCCTTTGCTGGAGCAGGCATGGCAAGCCATCACCGAGATCGACCATGTCCCCTACCAGGCCGAAGCAGCCACCCTCGCCGCCGGGCATCTGAGCGGGCCATTACGCGACGAAATGCTCGACCTCGTCGTCGCAGCCTACGACCAGGTATCGAGGATCGGCGAATTCAACCGGGAACCACTCGCTCTGGCCGCCACCCTCCTGACGGAGCCGGCCAAGACGCGCGAACTGACCCGCGTGCTGAACTCACTCGACCGCGAAGCCCTCACGGAAATGATCACGAGCGAAGACCAACGCCGCCACGGCGTCCGCGTGCTGCGCACGATTTCCGGCCACCTGAACGCCGATCAAGTCGAGAAGCTCATCAGGACCATCGTGAGCCTCGAGTACGAACAGCACAGAACGGCACGAGCCGAAGCACTCATCAGAATGGCCGCACATCTCGGCGGCCCACGCCGCGCGCACGCCGTCCACCGCTCGGCCGCCGACATCGCCACCATCTCGGACCTGAGGTTCCGGGCACCACTGGGAATCGGTGTATCCGCGCACTTGACCGGTCCCGCCCGCGACCGCGCCCTGGACCAGGCGCTGGACGACATCAGCAGTTTCATGCTGCGGGACACGCGACTGACGCTGCTGGCCGCGGTCGCGCCGCACGTGGACGCCGGACGGCTGGAGCGGGTGATGATCAGCGCCGCCAACGCGGACGCCACCGGTTCGACCGCCGATCGGCTGCGTGAGTTCCGCGACCTGCTGGACGGCCCGGCCGGCATCCGTGTCCTCGACGACGGCGAGATCCGGCGCGCTATCGGAGATCCCGGCGTGCAGATGCGGGAGTCGACGCTGGCCGACATCGTCGCGCCCCTGGGAGCCGCCGCCCGAGGGGATCTGCTCAACCTGGCCGTCCAGGCCGCGATCGCCGTCGACGACGCGCGATTCTGGTCGTGGGTGGTCACCGGACTGGCGGCCCAGGACAACGCCGCCGAACTGCTGGATCGAACTGTGGAGACCGCGCGGGCGATTCGGAGTGAGCGGTCACGGGCCGGGGCCCTCGCCGCCCTCGCGCCCAGCCTGCCTCCCGCTGCCCGCACCCCCCTGGTGGACGAGGTGCTCGACGCCGCCACGGAGCCGTCCACCGTCCTGCTGGTTCTGCCGGTGGTGCAGGAGGCCCAGCTGGGTCGTGCGGTGGAAGTCGTGAAGTCCGCGCCGAACTCCACCGAGCGTGCCGAAGCGCTCGCCGTGCTGGCCGCCCGCGTGACCTCCCCCGAGATCGAAGCCCTCGCACTCGACGCCGTCGACTCGCTCACCTTCGACCACGACCGGACCACCGTGATGGTCAGGGCGATCGCGCGCCTGGACCGCCACCAACGCCCTCAAGCTGCGGAGCACGCTCTGGGCCGGATCCGGGACGAAGGGAACGAGATCGTCGCGGTGAAAGCGCTGACCGTGCTGGCGGCGCACCTCAGCGCCGATCAGCTCACGGCGGCCGTCGAGCTCGCCATGGCCTTGAACGACAAGGCCGTGTTCACCGCCGTCGCACTGCGCATCGGGGCTCTCGCGTCCGAGATGACCATCGATCAGATCGCAGGCCTGCTCCGCCGGTTGTGGCGTGCCGTCCCCCGATACGAGGACCTGGTGGCGATCATCGGAGCCGCAGCACCGGCCACGCTCGCGATCGGCGGACCCGAAGCGCTGGCCCACCAGGCCACGTCCCTTACCTGAGAAAAACCCGAGATCGAATCGGAGGCACCGATGAGTCCAGGCGGCCGCAAACGCGTGGTGGCGGTAGTGGCATCGGTCGTGGTGGCCGCGGCGACCGGCGTGGTGACCAACGTGCTGAGCGACAGCTGGTCACTGACATGGTGGCTCGCGCTCGGGGTCCTCGTCGTCCTCAACGTGGTGCTGCAACTGGTCCTCAACTCGCCGGGCAGGAAGGAGCCGACGGTGGGGGCGTCCGGGGCGGGGTCGGTCGCCGTCGGAGGATCGGCTTCGGCTCCGATCACGACGAAGGTCCGCGGCACTGGGAGCACGCAGCCGCCGTCGTCCGCCGACGTCGCGGCCTCCGGGCCTGGAGCTGTCGCCGTCGGAGGCGACGCGGAGGGCGAGATCCGGACAGACGTCTCCTAGCTCCCGACGGCATACTCTGGTAGTGACCGATCTTCCGGCGACGTGGAGACGCACTACCGACGTCTGGCAGCACAACGGCGCTGGCCGCTGGAGACTGAAGCCGCATTCCGGGCAAGCGTCGCGTGGCATCGGGCGTTCGATGAGGGTCGACCACGAGACAGTGGCCATCAAGCAAATCGAGCAGGATTCGTCCGGAGCTGCGGCCACGAGCTGACCGATGACGGCCCTGCGCGTCACCATCGACACCGCCAGCGGACTCCCGCCGTGGCGGCCGATCTACGACCAGATCGAGCGCATGATCGCGGGCAGGACGCCGGCCGCGGGCACCCGGCCGGCGCCGATCCGCCAGCTGGCACGTGGACGCGCGACTCGGTCACTTCGTTCCGGACTCCGGTCAGCGGTGCACCAGGCGTCGGAGTCCGCGTAGCGTCGTGGCCATGTCCAAGGGACAGAAGCCCACGCTGGTCCTCACCCGTCCTCGCCGTACTACAGCGGCGCGTAGGTCAGGCAGTCCGCGTCATCCTGACGATGGCCGACCTCGATGGCAGGTGCCTGGCACTCCAGGTCGACATTGTACCGACAGTCGGACATTTTGCAGGCGCCGACATGCCCGACGGCGGCTGGATCCCCGCCTTTGAAGGAGGCGTGGAAGAACGTGTCGCAGTGGGCATGCAGGGGGTCGCCGATCGTGATGGCCAGGGCATGGCAGCCACGGTCGCGGTTGTAGGAGCACGTGTCGACCTCACACGTGGTCACCACGGGCATCTCCATGAGAATCTCCTGATGGTGTGTCGTGGCGCGGCTCGAATGCCGGTACCGGCAAGCCTTCCCGGCTCGTGTCCGGTGCGTGCCACTCGAAGTCGCCGGCTGTCCTGTGGCGGCGGTGCGCAGGAGCCGGCTGCGAAGGGCCTGGCTTCGGTGCTGTAGCCCGAGCGACGAACAGGGGCGTCGTCTTGGAAAATGAGCCAGCACAAAACCGATCAGCCTCCCTCGGTCGATCTCAGGTGACCAAGGCAGCTGATCCGGCTCCTCCTTGGAGAACACCAACGTGGCCATGCGCACCACCCCGCCGAGACCAGGCTAGGCAGCCAGGACGCGCCCGTCACGAGGCCACAGCAGGCGAATGCACGACACGGGCGTATTGTCGTCAAGCCTGACTGCCGATCACTCGACCGAACGCTGATTTCCGGCCATTACCGTTGACCGCCACTAGAGGGGTCGAGTTGCTCAATCGGTGCGCTCACGCGGCACGGAACTTGAGCCCCGTGTTCTCGCAGTGGAGCGCGAAGGTGCCGAGAACCCGCGCAAGGACCTGCGCAACCGATCGGACTTCCGGTTCGCCTACTGGTTCTTTGCCCGACTGTTCGCCCCGCTGTCCGGTGCCGGCGATGAGCGGCTCACGCCCCTCGGGGGCGGCGCCCGAATCCGAATCATCGCCCAGGCGCGTTGCAGTCGGGCCCGGGAATACCAACAATTGCCGGGTACTATGACCTGGCACGTGTCAGCGCCGGCCGGCCGGACATGCGGATACGCGGCGCGGTCGACGCCGGAGCGGTCGGCGGTGCCGTCACCCGGCACCGCCGACCGTGTGTCAGAACACCTTGACCGAGACCGTTTTGTCGTTCATCTGGTCGCCGACGTAGGAAAGGCTGCCGGTGTGATCGAGAGCCGGCGCGCCGGAATCCGTCCAGCAGTTGGCGCGCGAGTACAGGATCCACCGGGCGTTGGACCGGACCGAAGAAATCGTGTTGACGAAGTAAGTCGGGAGGTTGTAGCACCGGCCGCCGTCGCCCGGGTCGTAGATCGAAGAGCAGCAGTAGTTGGCGTTGTCGAAGAACTCGGCGTAGGTGGCCGAGGTGGCGGCCTGGGCCGAAGTGGCCGGCGTGAGCGCCACCGCCGCCACTGCGGCAGCGAACGCCGCGATTCCCTTGGCGCGAGAAATCATGTCTTTCTCCTCTATTTCGTCGGAAAGGAACGATCGTGTCGAGAGCAGCCGGGAAGGTATTCCGGCCTCGACGGTATCGTCGTGCAACTGAACTCAGTGATCGACTGCGGCTGCCGCCATTCGAGTGCGACTGCGCATAAGGCCACCCCATTCAGATCCAGCAGGCGGACCAGTTACCACTGGCGCTGCAGATGATATCTCCAGCTGTTCGCAGATCCACTCTGATGGGCGTTCGAGTAAAAACGATCAGGATCGTTTCTCAAACCGTAGCGGGGCTAAAACTGTGTCGTAAACGTCCTTCAAACTGCATTGAAACCCCCTAGACCCTGACGACAGCCTCGGTTCAGCGTACGGATGGCGGACGACCGCCCTCTATCCGTTATCCGCCGAGTGATCTGCGTGTATCGGCTTGCCGGCACGGCCCGGACCCGTCTCGCTCCGGCGGATAGGCCCGGAAAGAAAACGGACCCCGGGAATCCCGGGGTCCGTTACTGAAACGGTCGTGAGTACGCCTCAAGCCGGCGGGCTGTAGCGCCTTTCGGCGGTGTGGGACGGCACCTGTCCGTACGCCTCGCGGTAGTAAGCGGCGAACCGGCTCAGGTGGGTGAAGCCCCAGCGCGTCGCGACCTCGGCGACCGTCCCGGACGCGGAACCGTCCGCGATGCGCAGCAGGTCCTGGTGCACCCGGTCCAGTCGTACGCGCCGCAGGTAGGCCGCCGGGGTGGTCCCGAAGTCGATTCGGAAGCGCTCCTGGAGAGTGCGGGGGCTGACCCGCGCCGCCGCGGCCATGTCCGCGACCGACACCGGCTCACCCGCGTGTTCCTCGCAGTACGCCATGGCCCGTCGCACGGCACGCGGCAGCGCCGGATGGGCGTACGCGGGAAGGGCGGTGAAATGGTCGTGCGGCTGGAGGTCCACCAGACCGTGCACGAGGACCTGTTCGAAGTGCGCGGCGGCCAGCGGTGACCGGGCCGCGAGGGGTGACGCGGTGAACTGCGCGAAGGCTCGCGCGGTCCCCAGCCACGCGGCCACCGCCGGGTCGCCGTCCGCGAGGGCGGGGGCGAAACGCACGGCGGCGGCGGGCGGTTCACCGGTCTGCGCGGTGACGGCGTTGTCCACCACCGCCTGCGGCAGACACAGGATGAGCGTGTCCGCCCTGGCCGACAGGGACATGTCCAGGGTCATCCCGGGCCCGGCGACCGAGCACGACGCGGTGACTTCGCGGCCCGCCACCCGGACCGTACCTTCACCCGCGAGCGGGATGTGAACGTTGTAGAAGTCGGGCAGTTCGCCTGCCGCGACCTCAACCGGGACGCCCCACCCCAGCTCGTACAGCGCCAGACCCCGCCGGTGCAGGCGGCGGAAGCGGCCGGGCGACCGGTGCCCTCGGCCGACGCGCAGACAATGGGGCGAGAACTCCCCGGTCACTACCTCGTCCAGCGCCTCGACATCGTCCCCCTCGAACAGTATGTGCGGCGTGCCTGCCCCCGGTCCGCCCCGGCCGACGTGTCCAGCTCCCCGTTCCCGTACCGCCGCCCCGCGCGTGCGTCCCCCGTATCCGCCCTGCATCTCGTCTCCCCCAGGCTCCGGCCGGTGGTCCGCAGGTCGGCCCCGGCTTTCCGCCGAATTTACAGCTACAAGGAAGCACCGTCCCGTGAGATCGACGATCCGCTCCGGACCAGCCTCGCGTGCGCGGGGACGACAACGCGTCGGCCGGGGCCGCGTAGGGCCTGTATCGAAGTCGGCGGAGATGGTTTGACTCGACCGACGCTCAATGGGCGGCGCTGGAGCCGTTGCCGCACATCGCCCGCATCGGTCACGTCGGCACAGCCATCACGCGCCCAAGGTCACTGTCGAAGGCGAGAAGCCGCCGAACCGGGTCGTGAAGGACGATGCGCGGCAGAGGCTGTGCAGAGCACGGTGGCTTCGCCTCATGATGCTTCCGTCTCGCCCTTGCCCCACTGGATGTCGTGCGATCATGGGTGTGGCATGAAGCCACGCCGCTGGAACCCTCCGGCAGTCGCACCGCCGTTCGGGCGGTACAGCCCTCTCGCGGAAGTGCCGCCGGGCCACCGGCTCGTCTTCGTCGCGGGCCAGCTCGACGTCAACCCGGACGGCACCCTCGCCGGCCCGGACGCCGAAACGCAGACGCGGCGGATCTTCGCCGACATCGAGGCCCTGCTCGCCGCGCAGGGCGTCGGGCCGCAGCACCTGGTCAAGCTCGTCACCTTGCTCGCGGGCACCGAGCATCTGGCCGGCTACCACTCGGCGAAGGCCGAGACTTTCGCGAAGTGGTTCCCGGACGGCGACTTCCCGGCCCAGACGCTCGCAGTCGTCGCCGCACTGGCAGGGCCGGACTACACGGCCGAAGTCGAGGCGATCGCGGCGATTCCGGCCGGCTGATTCCCGGCTCTGGCTCCAGTTGACCTTGCGGGATGACGGCGGCCTACGCCCGCCTCGGGTATGGCCGCGCTCTAACGAGGCGCGTTCGGGCGCAGCGCGCGGGGCCCACGCATCGCGGAACATCATCAACTGGTAGTCGAGCCGTTCGAGCCCGGTTCTCGACGGTTGGACGCTGATGTTCGGCACTCCGCCCGGATCCGCGCATCCGGCTTCTGGGGGGCCGCCTGATACCTTGCCGAACACGGCTATCTGCTGCCTCATGAAGAATGCGGGTTTCCGAGGGGCTGGACTGAGGGGCTCGACCTCTCCGACACAGCAGCGGTCCGGGAGCTCAGCGGGCAGGTCAGACGCGACTTCGCGTTTCCCGGTACCTATTCACCTTGAGGCTCGATCAGACCTTTGTCTGCCTCTGCGCCGAGTGCGGGCCGCAATGACGAGACGGCGTCGTTCGCGATTCCAACATTTTGCAGCGATGGGTAATTGCCTGGCCCGAGAACGCCTAATAGATCACTGAAGTTGCCGTGCCGAAAGAAAGCCCACCTGCCATCTAGAACGACAACCGAAGAGACTTTGTCATTAAAGAACCTGTCGTCTGACGCGTTGAGATTGGGTTCCGCGACGAAGACGTGCTTATGTTCTCCATGAAAACGGACATGCTCGAACAAGATGACATGTGGCATGAAGGTCTCCTGCGCTTGAATCGTAACCGTATGCACCTGCGAGGTGAATTCTTTGCCTTTTCCAAGGGCTGGTTCATCATCATGATCGTACCTGCCTGCCCAGCTGGGAAGTGGCCCTTTCAATGGCCACCGCGCCACCCCTGGTGGCGGTCTGACAGCACGACCGGCCATTCAGCTGGCAGATGATCGGACCACGCGCCTGGCGATCTCCGCGTCCAGCGGGCTCATATCCTCGCTCACCGGTTCCGATGGCGGCCACCAACGAAAGTCCAGCGCTTCACCGTTGACGGTCAGCCGAGGCACGACCTGGAGGTGAACCCGATATACGGCTAGGAGTTCCCGACGCTCCGGCTTCGTGAGATCGAACTCGGCCACGGCGGCGAACGACAGGTCCACGCCGTGGATGCCGGTCTCCTCACCCAGCTCCCGCACCGCGGCCTCGCGCGGGCTCTCACCCGTCTCCCGCATTCCTCCCGGAAGCTCCCACTGCCTCCGCCAGCTATCGAACATCATCAGGACTGCTTCCGCGTGGATGGCGACGACCAACGACGCGGGCACAGCCATGTGCTTGACCAGACGCCCCAGCTCCTCTTCCGCGACAAAACGAAAGTCGACCAAGGCGTTGCCGGCACGATCGCGGATCGGAAGTCCAGCCATGACGCCATTCCACCGCAATACCGACAGAATGCACACCAGACGAACCAACCCCGGCAAAGTCCGCACATCGGCATGAGCGCAGGGTCTGTCAAACGAACGGTGTAACTCGGGTTGAAGGAAACTACTTGCGTCCGGCGGCCAGGCGGCCGTCGAAGGCGTGCAGGGCGGGTTTCCAGCGCGTGGTCCAGCGGGTGCGCGAGATCGGCCAGGAAATACTGCTGCCACAACAGGTGCAGCGCGGCAGGAGCGCGCCGCGCGACGGGTCGGCGCCCGGCAGCCGGACGATCACGTTATGGCGGTCCTTGCCCCCGGACTCGACGTAGGTGATCTCGTAGCCCGCGTCGGTGAGCTTCTCGGCGACGTACTCCGCCGCGGCGCGTTCACCGACCAGCGTGTCGGAGCCCGCCGACCCCCTGCCACCGCCTGGTGGACGGCGTGTGAAGACCCACTCGGGCGCCTGTCATCCCAGGCCGAGTCCCGCGGTCAGGGGTCCGTAGAGAGTACGAACGTACGAGTCCGTGAGGTGATTGTCCCGGTACACCACGACGTTACCGATGACCGCCGGGCACACGTCGCCGACGCACAGCCACGGAGTCAGGTCGACGACCGTCGTGCCCGGCACGCGTTCGGCGGCCTCCACCAACGGGTCCTTGTCCCGGCCGAAGGCGTCACCCACGGCCGTGTCGCAATTCGCGTGCCTGCCGGGGTTGCTTTCCAGGCAACGCGGGGTGTTCTTGGCGGGCTGGGGCACGTCGCGGATCACGCCGGACCGGATACCGGCGTCCGAGATACGCCGCAACAGGGACTCGTAACCGTCCACGGTCCGCGCACGCGACTCCCAACGCCATTTCAGGTCCTTGTCATAGGACTCGGGGGACATCGCGGAGGTCACCACGAGATCCGGCTTCATGGCGAGGATTCCGGCGAGTTCACGTTCGTTCTGGTCGGAGCAGACGGTGAGGCCTGCCGGTGCGACGGCGGTGAAGGGGCAGCCGTTGCGCAGCATCATCTTCACCCGCCACTCAGGATGCTCGCGCACGAATCGCGCGAACACAGTACTGAACATCGCCGCGTGCGAGTCACCGACCAGTACGAGTGTCTTCGGCGCGGTCGCCGTGCCGTAGGCGCATTCGTCACCGGTGGGCGGCCAGTTCTCGATGTCGTATGACGTGCAGTTGACGGTTTGGTCCTGCAGCGGCCAGTCCCGTCCCGCCACAGCCGGGTCAGGGGTCAGCGGGACGCCCTCCGGCGCCGGTCTCGGGTTGTCCCTGTCGAGCGCGAGGGCGCCCGGGTGGCTTTCATCGAGGCCGGTGGCCGACGCGAGGCGATCGAGTTCCGCCGAGGCGTACTGCCACGGCACCGTCGCGACGACCGTCGTGGCGGCGACCAAGGCCGCTCCGAGCAGGTAGGCGCTGCGGAGCCGGGGCGGGCGGCGCCGGAACGGCGGCCGTGCGGTCCTCCCGCCGCGGAAGGCGTCTTCGACCACGTGTTTGGACACCATGGCCAGTGCCAGGCTGAGCACGAAGGCACCCACCGCCTGCCGCCGCGTCAGTTCCGAGCTGCCCGCGAGCTGCAGGACCACCACGATGACGGGCCAGTGCCAGAGGTACAGGCTGTAGGAGATGTCGCCGAGATGGCGCAGCGGTTGGAGACCCAGCACGAAAGCGACTTCCGGGCGTGCCACGCGCTGGTCCGCGGCGACGACCCCGGCCAGCAACAAGCCGACGGTGCCCAGCGTCGGCAGGAGGGCGAGGTAGCCGGGGAACGCCATCGCGGTGGTCAGCACGAACGAACTGACCACCACCGCGACCATCCCACTCCAGCCGACAAGCAGCCGGACCCCACCCTTGAGCCGGATCCGGTGGACGGTCATCGCGGCGAGGCCGCCGAGTCCGAGCTCCCACATACGGGTGGGCGTGACGAAGTAGGCGCGACCGTGGTCGAGCTCGCTGTAGACCACGGAGAACACGAACGACGCGGCGGTGACGATGGCGACCGCGGTGACGGCGTGACGGGCGGCCTTCGGCCCGGCGCGGTGGGCCAGGCGGGCGCAGACGAGCAGGACCAGCGGGATGACGAGATAGAACTGCTCTTCGACACTGAGCGACCAGAAGTGCTGGACCGGTGACGCGGCGGCGGTGGCGTGGGCGTAGTCGGCGGATTGGGCGGCCAGCGCCCAGTTCTGGACGTTCAGCGCGGACGTGAGGACATCGCTCATGATGGCGGGCCAGCGTGAGATCGGCAGGACCAGCCAGGTCACGAGCACGGTGCTCAGCAGGACCACCGACGCGGCGGGCAAGAGGCGCCGGATGCGGCGAGCGTAGAACTCGCGCAGGCGGATGGTGCCGGTGCGGCGCAGCTCGCCGGCGAGGGTGCCGATGATGAGGTAGCCGGAGATGACGAAGAAGACGTCGACACCGACGAAGCCGCCAGGCAGCCATTCCGGCCGAAGGTGGTAGACGATCACGAAACCGACCGCCAGCGCGCGCAACCCCTGGATATCCGGACGCTGGACGCGTGGCTCGGCCGGCTCCGGTCTCAGCGGAACCGTCTCCTCGACCTGCGCGAGCGCCATCGCGACCCCCTTGCCCCCCATCGCTACGGCCGCGCGGGACAAGGCGGCCACTCAGCCAAGAGCGTAGAACACCCGGTCGACCACCTGTTTTCAGCCTCCCGAGTGAGTCGGGCAGTGCCGCCAGGACCCGGCGAAACCACCCATTCGGCAGACAAGCGAGTCCGATTCATGATTATTTGGGCACGCACGTGTTCCAAGAAGAGAACTGGGGTTACACAAGTGAAGAAGAAGATCGCGGCGACCGCCGTCGTCCTGGGCGCGCTCGCGTCGACGATCGCGTTCGCGCAGCCTGCCGGCGCGGGTGTCGATCCGAAGTATTACTACGAGTCCAGTTGGTCGACGGAGGGCGACTGCCGGATCAACGGCCACTCCGGCCAGCAGAGTGGCCGATGGTCGGCCTACTTCTGCTCCGCCTCGACCTGGTCGTGGGACCTCTACATCAAGCGGTAGCCCGCGATACTCGCTCCGGCGGCGCGGATTCGCGCCGCCGGAGACAGGGCGCGAACCCGCGGCGCTGTCAGTTCACCGTCCCGGTGACGACCACCCGGCGGCACCGGACACGTCTTCCCTTGTGCGATCGGAAGCGATCCTTTCCCACTCGCTCGTCACCCGTATCAGTGATTCTCGCCGACTCACCATTCGTGGCATGTGGATCACCGGTTCGTGTCACGCGCCCGCCCACTTGCCGTAGCGGAGGCCCAGCTTCCACATCGGCTCGCCTCGGGCTCGCTACACACAGTGTCAACGCCCGTGAAGCCCACCCCTGGCGCAAAACACGAAAGACTTACGTGTTTATCGTAGGAAGATTCACGAGTCGCCGATGGCCCGGGAAATCGTTTTTTGACAGAGCGCCAACCTGGTGAAAATCTTCGGTCGCTCCTCGCGAGAGCACAACCGAACACGAAATCCGAAACAAGGAGCCCCTCAATGCAGATGTTCACCCAGCACGTGCACCACGGCCACGACCTGATCTCGGGTCTGCTCGCGCACCTGGCCCACGTGCTCGGATGGCTGGTCTGACGCTCTGAGCAACAGGGATTGACGGGGGCCAATCTGTTGGCGCGGGTCGGCCCCTCGTGTTTGCGACCCGGTAAAGGGACACACCCGTGTCCCTTTACCGGGTTCCGGTTTTCCACCGCAGAAAAAGCTGACCGTCGATTCTCGGATTCTTCTTTCGCCCGGCCCACAGGCGGCGCGGGCCGGACCCCCAGTAACCGGCCCGCGCCCGGCACCGCGGTGATCCCCCCTGGCGACCACCGCGCCACCCGACCATGGTGCGGCCGGGACCGGACCCCGCGCATGGGGGCCGGGACCCCATATTCCGGTGAGGGCCCGCCAGGGTGCCCGGCCGTCACTCTCCGGACATCTTCGTGCGTGCGCTGAATGTGGGGGTGCCACCCCCATGTGCGTGCCCCGCCGAACTGAAACCATGACCGCCGTGACGCCCCCACCATCGGCGACGTCCCTGCCGCCGAGGTGGTGGGTGCACGGCCAGACCCCGCGCGAACGGACAGCGGACAAGCCCGCATGGGCGGATTTCGCCGAACACGCGGTCACCGCGCTTCTGCCGGAGCGTCCCCCAGCCGGTGACTGGCGTGTCGAGTTCGCCGGGGTCTTCAGGTCGCTCGTCCACACCGCTTCGCGTGACGCGATCCCGGACGACCTTCCCGGAGCCGATGTCGAAGCCCTCCGTCGGGGTTTCGCGGCCCAACTCGGCCAGCATCTGCTCAAACTCGCGATCCGCACACTGGTCCTCGAACTCCACCGCGACCGCACGGCCGGAAAACTCCGGGGAGAGACTCCCGAAGAGCGCTTCTCCGATTTCGTGCGCAGGCAAGCCACTCCGGCCGGGCTCGTCCGGTTGTTCGGCGAGTACCCGGTCCTGGCCCGGCTCGTCGCCCAGGCGTGCCTCCATGCCGCCGAGGCCCACGCCGAAACGCTAGCCAGGTTCTCGGCCGACGCCGCCTTGCTGCCCTGTTCGGTCGTCGACGGCGAACTCGGCACGCTCGTCGAGGTCGCGGGCGGGATCGGTGACTCGCACGCACGCGGGCGTTCGGTCAGGCTGCTCCGGTTCTCCAGCGGCGCCAAGGTGATCTACAAACCCCGGCCGCTGATCCTGCACGAACGGTTCACCGACATCGTCGCGCGGCTGAACAAACGACTGCCCGGGCTCGAACTGCGGACCGCGGACGCGTTACCGCGTGCGGGCTACGGCTGGCTCCGGTTCGTCGAGCACCGGCCGTGCGCCGATATCGGCGACGTCGACCGCTTCTACCGGCGGCAAGGCATCCTCCTGGCGCTCCTGTACGCGCTCGACGCCACCGACGTCCATTACGAGAACATCATCGCCTGCGGCGACCAGCCGGTGCTGATCGACATCGAGACGCTGTTCCAGCCGTCGCCCCCCGATCCGCCGTCGGGCGACCCCGCGGCGGCGATGCTGGCGCGATCGGTCCAGCGCACGCTGCTGCTCCCCCAGCTCTTCGCCGGCGAACACGGCGCCGTCGACATCTCCGGTCTCGCCGGCCGCGGCGGCAAGCTTCCCACCGACCGCGTCGAGTGGGCCGATCCGGGCACCGACCGCATGCGGCTGGTCCGGGTGCCCGGCGAACTCGCGGGCGGGAACAACCTGCCGCGGCTCGACGGCCGCGACATCACGCCCGCCGAGCACAGCGCCGCGCTGCTGGCCGGATTCCGCCTCGGCTACGACGCGATCTCCACCGGGCGGGACGAACTCGCCGAGCACCTCCGGCGCTGCGCCGAGGATCCCATCCGGGTGCTCGTCCGGCCGACGAACTTCTACTTCCGGCTGCTGGACGAGACCACCCATCCCGATCTGCTTCGCGACGCCGCCGACCGCGACCACGCGTTCGACCTGCTCGAAGAGGATTCCGCCGACGAGAAGAAGCTGCTCCGCCTCGTGCCACACGAGCGGGACGACCTCTGGGCGGGCGACGTGCCGATGTTCACCTCGAACCCCGGCTCGACGTCGCTGCTGGATTCACGCGGCGAGAGCGTCGAGGGGGTGGTCGACCGGGCGTCGCTGGACACCGTGCTGGCGAAGCTCGCCGACATGGACCCCCTCGACCAACGCGACCAGGAATGGCTGATCTCGGCCACCCTCGCCATCAGCACGGCGACCGAGGGTCATCACGGTGTCGGCGAGACCGCGGAAACGGCGACGCCGAACCAGGCGCCCGACGCGGAACGACTGCTGGTCACCGCGTGCGGTATCGCCGACCAGATCGTCGCCAACGCCTTCTCCGACGAACACCGCTCCAACTGGCTCGGGATCGAACTCGTCGACGACCGCTACTGGACCGTGCTGCCGATGGGCGCCGGGCTCGGTGAGGGCTACTGCGGTGTCGCGTTGTTCCTCGCCCAGCTCGCCGAACTGACCGGGATCGCGCGATACCGCGATCTGGCCGCGTATGCGATCAGCCCGCTCCCCGGCCTTTTCGCCACGCTCCGCGCGGACCGCGAGCTGGCCGCCACCGCCGGCTGCGGCGGCCTTCTCGGGCTCGGCGGCGTCGCGTACACGATCGCGCGGCTCAGCACGCTGGTCGGTCTTCCCACCGGCGATCTCATCGAACAGGCCGTCGACCTGATGCCCGACGCGACCCCCGAAACACCCTCCGGGTTCACGACGGGGCTGGCGGGCGGTGTCGCGTCGATGCGGTCGGTGTATGTCCAAACAGGACTGGACTCGGCACTGGCACGAGCGGACCGGTACGCCGGAGAACTGCTCGGCCGCGAACGTCCACAAGAGAAGTCGTTCGCCCGAGGTTCGGCCGGCGTCGACTGGGTACTGCGGGCGCACGATCGTTCCGGCGAAGAACCACCCGGAAGGGCGGACGATCGGGCGGAAAGCACCGGCGGATGGTGCGCCGGTCTCGCGGGTGCCACGCTCGGCCTTGCCGCTCACCTGCCCGATCCCGGACACGCCAGGGATCTCGACCGGACGGTCAAGCGGCTGGCCGACGGGGCACCGTTGAAGGATCTCAGCCTCTGCCACGGCGAGTCCGGAGTGGTGGACGTGTTGTGCGTATTGGCGGAGAACGGGCACACTGGCGCCGCCGCCGCGGTCCGCCGCCGGACCGGTCATCTGCTCGCCGCCATCGACCAGCGCGGTGCCCGCTGCGGGACACCTGGCGCGGTCCCCTCGCCAGGGCTGCTGAGCGGTCTGGCGGGAATCGGTTACGGCCTGCTGCGGCTGGGATTCGGTGACCGGGTCCCCTCCGCGCTCCTGCTCCGCCCCGACCGGCCGCATCCCGCGGCCACCGTTGTTCCGCCGGTAAATCGAGTATGAGGAGAAACCCGCATGTACGAAAGAGATCTGCCCGCCACCGAAGACGTCCTCGGCGCCGTGAACCTGCCGCGCGCCCTCGAGGTCGGCTCGCGCAACCACGCGCTGGCGGGCGGCAAGCCGCGGCTGAGCGCCAACCCGCTCGCCACCCTGTCCACGGACCCCGGTTCTCCGTCCGTCGTCAGCGTCTTCACCGGCGGCTGGATCTGAGTAGCCGCCGGTGAACCCGCGACCGCGATAGCCGGGCCTTTCGGCCGGGCGGGTTCACGCGTTCGGTCACTTTTGCGCTACATCCTCAGCTCCGCCTATCGGATCTGAGACAGGCTCACGAAGGCGGGTTTGCGCCGCCCGCCTTCGTGATCATTTATTGGCCGTGGCGGGGAAATCCGCTCGCTATAGTCACGGCGGTGGGGATCCGTTCGTCGCGGGTGATCGGCCGCGACGCCGAACTGGCCGAGCTCTCCGGAGCTCTCGATCGCGCCATCGCAGGCCGCGGCGGCGCGATCTTCCTCGTGGGCGAAGGCGGCATCGGCAAATCGCGGCTCGCCATCGAGGCCGCCTCACGAGCGGTCGCCGCCGACATCCCGGTCTTGCAAGGCCGGGCCAGTTCGATCGGCCCGCTCGTCCCGTTCCGGCCGCTGGCCCAGGCGCTGTGGTCGCATTTCCGTGGCGGCGGCCCGCCGGCGGCCGCCGAACTCGACCCGTTCATCCCCGTGCTCGCCCAGCTCGTCCCCGACTGGGGCCGGGGCGACCGGCCGCGGGAATCGGGCTCCCTGCTGGTGCTCGCCGAAGCGGTGTTCCGGCTGCTGGCCGTCACGAGCCGCGACCGCGGTGCGCTCCTGGTCCTCGACGATCTCCAGGACGCCGACGCCGAGACGCTGTTCATTCTCGAATACCTCGTCGACAACCTGCCCGCGGCGCAGGCCCTGTTCGTCGGCACCCTCCGCAACGAGCCCTCCGACGCCCTGCGCCTGGCGACCTCCGGCGCGCAGCGGATGAGCTGCGCCCTCGTCGAACTGGGCAGGCTCGGCCTCGCCGACACCCGCGCCCTCGCCGCCGCCTGCCTCGAGACCGAGCCGGGACTGCTTCCGTCGGCCGCGGCGGAACTGTTGTGGCGCAACAGTGCCGGCCTTCCGTTCATCGTCGAGGAACTGCTCCACGGCATGGTGAACGACGGACTGCTGGTCGAGGGCCGCGACGGCTGGCGCGTCATCGGCGAGCTCCGCGCCCGCGTTCCCGCCGCACTGGTCACCAGCATCGGCGTCCGGATGGAGCAACTCGGCGAGCAGGCGGGCGAGCTGCTGTCGGTCGCGGCGATCATCGGCCGCCGCTTCCCGCTGACGGTGGTCCAGACGGTCACCGGCACGAACGACCGCACCCTGCACAACCACCTGAGCGCCGCGGTCTCGGCGAACCTGGTGACCACCGACGAGACGACGCCCGGCTGGTACGCCTTCCGTCATCCGCTGACCGCGGAAGCGTTACTGGCACGCCAGTCACCGGCACGGAAGGCGGCGCTCGCGCGTCAGACCGCCGACGCCGTCGAAAAGCTGTACCCGGGGCTGCCGGGCGACCTGTGCGCGCTCGTCGCGTCGCTCCGGCTGACCGCGCTGGACGAACAGGCGGCCGGCCGTCTGTTCGCGGAAACCGGTCGCCGTGCCCTCGACGCGGGAGCCGCCGACTCGGCGGTCACGATGCTCACCAAGGCCGTCGACCTGCTCGCCGGGGCCGACGCGGGTGATCGGGCCGAGGTGCTGGAGACGCTGGTGCACGCGCTCGGGCAGACCGGTCAATTCGACCGCGCCGTCGAGCTTTCCGCCGGATTCGGCGAGATCGGCACTCTGGAACGGGCCGCGAAACTGCATACCCAGCTGGCCTGGGCCGCCTACATCGCCGGACGGCACGACGAATGCCTCGGCCAGATCGAACGCGCCCGCGCTCCACTCGGTTCGGCGATCTCGCCTGCTCAGCAGGCCGCGCTCGACGCTGTCGAAGCGAACCTCTGGCTGGACGTGCCCGGCCGGGCGGGCACGGCGGAACGGCTCGCCCGTCAGGCCTGGAAGGTGGCCGAGGCCACCGAGCAGCCGTTCGTCGTCTGCCAGGCGCTGCAGGTGCTCGGCATGCTCGCGCTGTCGCGGGACCTCACCGAATCCGAGCGCTACATGCAGCTCGCACGGCGGACCGCGGAGGACAACCATCTCCACCACCTGCGCACCCAGGCGCTGGTCCGGCTGGGCGGGCATCGCGTGCTGATGAACGGCGACGAGCAGACCCTGCTGCTCGCCCGCGCGGACGCCCAGCGCACCGGGTCGATCACCCTGCACTGCGCGGTCGATTCCGTGCGCACCATGCACGCGATCCTGCGCTGCGAATTCGGCACCGCGCACGCGCTGCTGGCGGAGAACCTCGCCGTGCTGGGCAGGCTCCGGCTGACCGCGTTGCTGCAGTACGCCCATATGACGAGGGCGATGTCCGCCGGGCACCGGGCCGACCGCCCCGCGATGGAGCAGGCGCTCGACGACTTCCGGGAGAGCGGCGGTGAGAACGCGCAGGAGATGGTGCTCAGCATCGGGCTGGCGCGGGTCTTCTGTTCACTGCTCGAAGAGGACTTCGAGCGGGTTCGCCGCGAACTCGACCAGGTCATCGAGCTGGAGGACCGGCGGCCGAGCCGGTTCCACCTCGCCGGCCAGCACGGGCTCCGGACGCTCGTCGACACCCTCGGCGGCGCGCCCTGCCCGGAGAACGGATCCGCCGTGAGCGGGATGCGGTGGAACCGGCAGTTCGTCGAATTCGCGCACGCGGTCGAGCACGGCAGGCGAGGTGACGCGGCGGCGGCAGGACAGGCGGTGGCCGCCGCGCTGGAGACGTCGGCGCCCTATCCCCTGGCCCGCCATCTCGGGCTCCGGCTCATCGCCGAACCGGCCGCCGCCGACGGCTGGGGTGATCCGGCGGGCTGGCTCAAAGAGGCCGAAGAATACTTCCACCGCAGGGACATCCCAGCGGTCGCGGCCGCCTGCCGGAGTCTCCTGCGCAAACTCGGCGCACCCGTCCGGCAGCGCCGCTCCGGGGTCGACCGGGTCCCCGGCGACCTACGAGCGTCCGGCGTCACCGTGCGCGAGTACGAGGTCCTGGTGCTGCTCGCCGAGCGGATGGGCAACAAGGACATCGGCGCCCGCCTGCACATCTCGCCGCGGACGGTCGAGAAGCACGTCGCGAGCCTGCTCGCCAAGACCGGGCTCGCCGACCGGGCGGCCCTCGCCGAACGCGCCGCCGGATCACGACCTGGCATGCTGTGATCCATGAGTGACCTCATCGTGTACGGCGCCGGCTGGTGCCCCGACGTCAAACGCAGCCGTGCCCTCCTCGATTCGAAGGGCATCGAGTACGACTACATCGACGTCGAAGCGGATTCCGGCGCCGAGGAGACCGTGCGGGCGCTGCAGAACGGTGCGCGGCGCATCCCGACCATCGTCTGGCCGGACGGCACCCACCTGGTCGAGCCGAGCGACGACGAGCTCACCGCCCACCTGAACCGGTGACCCTTCCGGACGTCCCGCCCGGCACGAGGGTCGTCGTCCGGTACCGGATCGAGGGCGGGTTCACCGACGCGCTCGGCTACCTCCGTTCCCGTGGCGACACGGAGTGCACCGTGGAGACCAAACGCGGACTCGCGACGATCCGGCTGGCGGACATCGTGCTGGCGAAGACTGTCCCGCCACCACCATCGCGGCCACGCCGGGCCTGACCACCCGTTTCGCCCCGGCACCACCGGGTAAGCCAAGGAATCCCAGCAGGAGGTTCCCGTGGCTGCCACAGCGAAAGACCCGGACGGTCCCACCGAGTTGTCCCGACGATCGTGGTGGGCGGTGCTCAAACGGACGTTCGTCCAGTTCAACCGCGACAACATGCTGGACTGGGCCGCCGCGCTCACCTACTACGGCGTGCTCTCGCTTTTTCCCGGTCTGCTCGTGCTGACCGGAATCCTCGGTCTACTCGGTCCGTCGGCCACCCAGGCCCTGGTCGAAAACGTCGGCCGGATAGCACCCGGTCAGGGCCGGGACATCCTGATCGGTGCGATCGAAGAGCTGTCCCAGACCGGCGGCCTTGCCGGACCGGCGGCGATCCTCGGCACCGCAGGCGCGTTGTGGTCCGCGTCCGGCTACATCGGCGCGTTCATGCGGGCGTCCAACGTCCTCTATTCGATGCCCGAAGGCCGCCCGATCTGGAAGACCGTGCCGTTGCGGGTCGGACTCACCATCGCCGTGCTGGTCGTGCTCGCCTTGTGCGCCGCCGGAGTGGTGGCGACCGGCGGGATCGCCCGCTACCTCGGCGACCTGATCGGCCTCGGTTCGACCGGCGTCCTCGTCTGGGACATCGCGAAATGGCCGGTGATCGTGCTGCTCGCGGGGCTGGCGTTCGCGATGCTCTACTGGGTGAGCCCCAACGTGCGGCAGCCGAAATTCCGCTGGCTGACCCCGGGCGGCCTCGTGGCCGTACTGCTCTGGGCCGCGGCCACCGCCGGGTTCGCCTTCTACGTCGGCAATTTCGGGTCGTACAACAAGGTCTACGGTTCGCTCGCCGGTGTCATCGTGTTCCTGATCTGGCTGTGGATCTCGAATATCGCCGTCCTCCTCGGCGCCGAACTGGACGCCGAACTCGCGCGTGGCAAGGAGCGCGCCGCCGGATCCCCCGCCGACGACGAACCCTTCCTCCCGCCGCGTGACACCAAGGCGATGGACGACGACGAAGCAGCCGCGGTCGCCGAAGCCGAAACGAAGACCACCGACTGATCATCTATGCGCCTGGCCGTGAAGGCCTCCTTCCCTACTTTCAGGGTAGGGAAGGAGGCCTTCACGGACTTTCCTTACTGAAGGGATGCCTAGCTCTTGCTCGACTTGGTGGCCTTCTTCTTGGCGTCCTTGACCTTCCCCTTGACGGTCCCGACCGCGTCCTGCAGCGGCGCGTACGTGCCGTAAAGCGCCGGATCGGGCTTCGGGGCGGTGCCCGGTCCGCCGAGTGGCTCGGGTTCCATCAGGTACTCGATCCCGTCCTCACCGAAGCTCCAGCCGCCCTTCGAACCGTCCGGACCGTCGGACAGGTGCCAAACGGTGTTGTTGTGCTCCTGGTTCTCCTCTTCGAACAACGCCGTCGGGGCGATGTCGCTTTCCAGGCCGTCGGCCTTGAGTTCCTCGATCGCGGCGAGCCACTGCTTCTGGTGCACCGTGTCCCGCGCGAGGTTGAACTGCAGCATCGCCTTCACACCGGGGTCGTCGGTCATGTTGTACAACCGGGCCGTCTGCAAGCGGCCCTGCGCCTCGGCCGCGACGTTCGCCCGGAAGTCGGCCAGCAGATTGCCGGACGCCACGACATAGCGGCCGTTCCAGGGATAGCCCTGGCTGTCGCTGGGCGTGGCGCCGCCACCGGAGATGATCGCCTGCTGGGGATCCATCCCGCCCAGGATCGCCGCGGTGGCCGGATCCTTCGCGGCTTCGGCCACCGTGGTGGCGGGCGCCCCTTCGAGGAGCCGGGCGACCATCGTCGCGAGCATTTCCACGTGACCGATCTCCTCGGTCGCCGTGTCCATGATCAAATCCTTGTACTTGCCCTCGATCCGGCAGTTCCAGCCCTGGAACAGGTACTGCATGGTGACGGTCATTTCACCGTAGGCGCCGCCGATGAGCTCCTGCAGCTTACGGGCGTACAAAGCGTCCGGCTTTTCCGGTTTGGCCTCGAATTGGAGCGATTTGGTATGACGGAACACTGACAACCTCCAGAGAATTCAGGGGAACGGACTAGCGCGAGTCGGCAATCGGCGCCTTCGAACCGGAGAGCGGAATGAGCCCGAGGGCGATCATCCCGACGGCGAGCCCGAGGTGCAGCCAGTTGTCGGCGGTGTTGACCGGCACGAAATTCGCCGCCGACCCGTGGTCGATCAGCAGCCCGTACAGCCAGAGCACGAGGTAGATCACCCCGCCGCCGACGAGGAACGCTTTCGCACCCGTCGCCGTCCGGGCCAGCAGAATGCCCGCGACGCCGAACGCCAGGTGGACGATGTTGTGCAGGATCGACACCTGGAACACGCCCAGCAGCAACGCGCCGGATTGGTGCCCGGCACCGCTCAGCTGCTCGTAGTTCGTCGTGATGCCGGGGATGAAGCCGAGAATGCCGACGAGCAGGAAGACCGCGCCCACGCCGAGGGCGATGAGCTGGCGCGGAGCCCGCCGAACCGTGGCCGGCGATGCAGTCATGGATTTCCTCCGATCCAGGTGGAACACGATGAGCGAACAGCACGTCGAGTACCCGGGCGGAAGCCGCTCACACCGGAAAACCGGCGTTCTCGATTCCGTGGGAATTCCCGTGTAATCCGGCTCGCCCGGGGTAGCCCCCGCGGAGCACACACGTCACCAGGAGGGTGGAAATCGTGGCCGAGGACAACGCACCGCAGGCAGGGCCGGTCGGCAGGCTTTTCCACGCCGGATTTCACGCGCTGGCGGCGCTTCGCGGCGCGAGGGCCTTCCACCCGAACGGACTACTACTCAAAGGAGAACTTCAGGCTTTGAGGCGCGATGACCTCACACTTCCGGAAGAGCCGGTCGCCGTCACCGTGCGGATGTCCAAGGGAGCCGGTCTGCCGGGGCGCGTGCCTGACGCGCTCGGGCTGGCGGTGCGGATCCCGGCCGTCGGGGGCCACCCGTGGGATCTCACGTTGACCACTTCGGGCACCGGCCTCGCCGGCCGCGTGTTGCCGCGGCCGACTCGCGCCTGGACCACCGGTCGCTACAGCACGTTGCTGCCCTATCGCACAAAGGGTGAACTGGTCTGGTTGTCGGCCCGCGCGGAGACGTCACGGCACGCCGAAGCGTCGCTGGGCGGATTGAGACGGCTGGTGGCCGAAGGGCCGGTGACCTACCTTGTCGAGACCGTCCGCGCGAACGGCCATCGGAAGCCCTGCGCGACACTGATCCTCCACGAGGTCGACGAAGACTCCCCTCGTCCCGCCTTCGATCCGATGCTCAACCCACCGCCAGGCTGGGAGCTGCGGCCCGGCTGGCTCTCCGGGCTACGCGAGCGGGCCTATGAAGGCAGCCGGAAGGGTCGCTGAGTCACCCCGCGGGCGGCTTGTCCAGCGCGGCGCCGAACACCAGTCCGCTCGGCGGCGGCTTGGGCATCCTTGCTGATCACGGATTTGAGCCTGATCGAGGACGTCTTCCGCCGCGTGGTATAGAGCGTTATACAGAAACCGTTTCAGGGAATAGACTTTGACCGTCCGCAAGGGACTTAATCGAGACCCGCCTGCCCGATTCGAGTACTTTGCACGGCTTCGCGACGGGGGCGGCGAGCGGCAAAGAGCGTTCCAACCCAAGGCCACGTAGCTTAAGTTGATCTTGGATGGGGGTCTTGATCGTAAGCGGTGAGGATTGCCGCAGGTCACGCGTTCGGCTGCCCTGGCCGACAGGAGCCGACTGTGCCCCTGAATGTCCACCAAGGACACTTTTCGCCGACTCAATGTCTGAGTGATGCCGGGAGGGGCGATTTCACGAGGGGGTCGTGAGTGGCGTTTCGGGTTAGAACCCGAAACGCCACTCACGACCAACCCGACCCACGACCAGGCGCCCCCTTCGTCGCATCAGACGCAGTGAAGGGAGCCTTCACCCCACCTGTCAACCTCGTCCAAGATCAACTTAAGCTACGTGACATTGGGTTCTAACCCTCATTACCACTTCACGACCCGTTGCAGAACTGTACATATCGGCACAAATCAGGCATTCAGTGACCGAAGAGTGTCCCAGCGGACACAAGACACGGCCGCCCTGCCGGCGTCCAGAATCACGCCGCGAGGACTTCTTTGACAAGTCCACTCCCCTGGCAGAGGAAGCCTCCTTCCCGACTACATGAAGGACCCCTTCATTGCGCCTAGCGCCGTGAAGGGGTCCTTCATGTACTTCGCGAGACGTGGCCCGGCCTTACGGGTAGCTCACCAGGTTGCTCGGCCGTGTGTCCGGTGGCGTCACCGCCCCGGCGTCGTTGATCACGTGCGTGATGGTCCCCTTGTAGTTCAACGAAACCGTCACCATGTTGTGGAACCGGACGCCGGAGCGGTTCGGCACCTCGAACGCGTGATACAGGTTCACCGAAGGGTTGTCGTTGAAGAAGCAGTAGCTGCCCAGTCCCCACGCCTCGTGGGAGGTCACATTGTCCCCCACCTTGTACGCGGCGTACCCGTTCAGCCCGTTGGGACTCTTCCAGCCTGCCTGATCCGGGACGTCGTACGGGATCTCGTTCTGGAAGAAGATCGTCCTGCCGTTCTGGCCGTTCCAGATCACCTGGTACTTCTGGTAATGCTCGACGAACAGGCCGGTGGCCAGCACGTTGTCGCCGTTGACGACCACGCCGGTGTCACCGGTGTTGATCGTCCAGCCGTAGGTGCCGGCGTTCCCGTGGTCGGCCCGCCACGCCCAGATGTGGTCGATGATCGTGTCACGGCTGTTGACGATAAGGCTGTTCGTCGCCTTCCCCGCGATCTGGCCGCCGATCCGGAAGAACACGTCCTGCAAGGTCGTCGGGTTCGCGGAGTGATTCGCCGTCGAGCCCGCCTGCCCGACCGTGAGCAGCGACTGCGAGTTGGTCGTCCCGGCGTCGAACAGGAGGCCCTTGATCCGGACGCCGTCCACGTCGGCGACCTTCATGGCATCGACACCGTTGTCCGGCACCAGAGTCGGGTAACCGATGCCGAGGACGACGGTGTTCGCCTTCGTCACGTTGAGCGTCTGGTTCAGGTGATAGACGCCCGGAGTGAAGAACAGGTTGCAGCCCTGCGAGAGCGCGGTGTTGATCGACGCCGCCGTGTCCCCTGCCTTCACCACGTAGAACTGGCTCATCGGCAGCGAGCCGCCCTGAGTGCCGCCGTTGGCCCAGCTCGGCCCGGAAGCGTTGGTGCGCAGCGAAGGCAGGAACACGCGGTACTTGCCGGAGCCGTCGAGGTACAGGTACGGGACGTCGCGGGACACCGGCGTGGTGCCGAGCGTCGTCTCCGGCGGGTTGGGGAAAGTGTTCGCGGGAGCGCCGCTCGTCCCGGAAAAGACCATGTTCCAGACCCCGCCGTCCCAGCTGCCGTAGCTGCTGTCCCGGGTGTACCACTGCTGCTGCGAGATCGACGCGGCCTGCCCGGACACCTTGCTGTCGGCCGTGTAACCACCGCTGGCGAACCCGTAGCTGGCCGGGTACAGCTGCAGCCCGCCGCGGATGTCCATCCGGCGGAACGGCGCGGCCTGCGCGACGGCCCAGCGGGTCGATCCGCTGCTCGGTACGACGGCCAGGTTCTCCGCCGAGCGCCAGAAGTTCTGCAGCGCCACGCCCTTGTCCGACTCGTTGAACGCGTCGACGGTCACGTCGCCGTTGATCACGACGTCGCCCGGGTTCTGCCCGAGGCCCGCGACCGAGGTGTAGTAGCCGACGTTGTCGTGGATGCCGTTGTACACGCCGGGCTTGAACAGGTGCGCGTACCGGCGCTCGGTGAACTGCGCGGTCAGGGTGTCCTTCTGCGCGTTGAAGTCCGCGTCGAGCCGGGACTGGATCGACGCCGCGGACATCCCCGGGTCGAAGATCCGCACGTTCGGGCCGAAGTCCGGGACCTCAGCCTGAGCCGGGCAGGTCGCCTGCGTGGATCCGATCGTGTAGCTCGCCGACGTCACCGGGGAATTCGCCGAACCGGACTTGAGTGCGATCGCGGAGATCGTCGAGGACGCGGAGACCGTGACCGGCCCGGTGTACAGAGTGGACGATGCCGTCGGCGCGGAACCGTCCACTGTGTACCGGATGGTCGCACCCGCGGTCGCGCTCGACAGGGTCACCGAGCGGGCGCTCGGGTAACTGCCGCCCGGCGGATCGAACGTCGGTGACGCGACGGTCGTGCCGCTGCCGCCGTGGGTGTACGTGAAGTGCGGGGTGTCGTACTGCGGCCCGTTCTTCTCGTAGGTGAACCAGTAGTCGAGCACCGTGCCCGCCGACAGCGAGCCGACGGTGTGCCGCCACGTGCCCCCGTTGTCGGTCATGCGGACGTTCTGCTGCCCCACTCCCGGAACGCCGGTGTAGTGGATGTCGACGTAGCGCGCGGGGGTCGCCGGCGTGAAGGAGAACTGCGCCTGGGTCGCGTTCAAGGACGCGGCGCTCTGGCTGTAGTCGGCGGCCGCGGCGGTGGCACCGCCGAGCCCGGCAGAGATCAGGAGCGCGGAAAGGCCGAGGGCGAGCGCGCCCCGGACCCCTTTCCGCCGTTTGGGCTGCACGAAGATCCGGTTCACGTCGTGACACCTCCGGCGTTGGAAATCCACGGGCGAAGCAATTCGTTGCGCGCCACAACAAAGTAGCGGTCCGCGCGATATGCCCAGATCAAGCTTCGGTAACAGTGGTGGTCCAAACCACCGACTACTCCGGACGGCCCCCTCGGACGCTGCCATTCCGCTCGCTTCGCACCGCCGTCTGGGTCACCCAGGCCGCGATCTGCGCACGGGAATCGAAGCTCAGTTTCCGCAGGATGCGCTGGACGTGGCCCTCGGCGGTGCGGCGGGAGATCACCAGCCGATCGGCGATCTCCTGGTTGGACAGGCCGTCGGTGATCAAGACCGCGACCTCGTGCTCTCGGTCGGTGAGTACCGTCTCGACCGCGGCGACGGGAGCGCTCTCCGCCACCTCGGCCTCGTCGAGCGCGAAGGCGACGGCCTCTTCCAAGGTGAACTCGCTCCCGTACCGAGACAGGACCGCGTACCGGCTGTCACCGAGCGCCTCACGGGTCGCCGCCTCACAGTCACCGTGCGGGGCGCCGAAGTACTTCGAGCCGAACATCGGGTAGCCGACCGATTGCCAGATCCGCCCCGCACAGCCGAGCAGGGTCGCCGCGCGCACCCAGTGCCGCAGCGACGACTCGATCCACGCGAGCACCTCGATCGACAGCACCATGCCGAGCAGGTCGTTGAAGGTGCGCTTGATCGTCAGGCAGTTGCGCGCGTAACCGGTCGCCAGCTCGAATTCGCCCCGGTTCAGCGCCACGAGCGCCAGTACGTAGATCGCGTAGGCGTAGGCCCATTCCTCGCCATGCGCGGCACCGATCGCGCGCGCCTCTTCGCACAGCGCCGCGGCCTCCTCCAATTCGCCGAGGAAGATCGATGCGATCGCCATCTCGATTCCGGCCAGCATCACGTTGCCGTTCATCTCGCCCAGCCGCCGATAGCGGATTCGGGCGTCCTCGAACAGGTCCTTCGCGTAGCCGACGTCGTCGCCGACCAGCGCGTTGCAACCCAGGCGGTGGGTCGCGTAGGCGAGCGCCGCCTCGTCCCCGACCCTGCCCGCTTCCGTGCGGCACTCCCCCAACAAGGTCACCGCATGCGAGACGTCACCCTGCAGGGTTGAGACGTATCCGTTGACCCACAATGCTTTCAAGCGGTCTTCGCCGCCGTCTGGGACGGCTTCGAGCGCGTGGTCGAGCCAGTGTCTCCCCTCCCCCAGCACACCGCAACCCGCCCAGTAGAACCACAACGTGCCCGCCAGCTTCAACCCGGTCCTGCCTTCGGACGGCGTGGCGAGGCAATAGTCGAGCGCGGCGCGCAGGTTCGCGTGCTCCAGTTTGGTCCGCGTGAAGATCTCCGCCTGATTCGGCCCGAACCATTCCTGCTCGCTCTGCTCGGCCTGCGCGAGGTAGTAGTCCCGATGACGGCGCAGGATCGAGTCCTCGTCACCCATGTCGCGGAGCTTCGCCCCGCCGAACTGGCGAAGCGGCTCCAGCAGCCGGTACCTCGTCCGGTCACCGTCGCGTTCGAAGAGCAGGACCGACTTGTCCACCAACCCGGCCAGGTGCCCGAGCACCGAACGAGCGGGCAGCCCGTCCCCCGCGCAGACGGATTCGGCCGCGTGCAAGCTGAACCCACCCCCGAAGACCGACGCCCGCGCCCAGAGGACCCGCTCGGCGGCTCCGCACAGGTCGTGGCTCCATTCCACCGCTGCCAGCAGTGTCTGGTGCCTGGGCAGTCCGCCGCGTTCACCCTTGGCGAGTAAGTGGAAGCTGTCCGCCAGCCGGGTCTCCAGCTCTTCGAGCGACAGCGCCCGGACCCGGACCGCGGCCAGCTCGATCGCCAACGGTATCCCCGCGAGCATCCGGCACACGTTCGCGACCAAAGCCTGGTTTTCGTCGGTGACGACGAACGCCGGCTCGACGGCGGCCGCCCGTTCGGCGAACAACGTCATCGCGGGATAGCCACGCCAAGCCTCCGAGCGCAGCGGGACCAGCGGCTCAGGCAGCGGTAACGGCGCGACCTGCCAGAGGTGCTCTCCCGGAATCCCGAGCCGTTCCCTGCTGGTGGCGAGGAAGCGGAGCCCCGGCGACACCCTCAGCAGCCGGTCCGCCGACGCCGCACAGACCTCGATCAGATGTTCGCAGTTGTCCAGGATCACCAGGATCCGGCGCTCCCTCAGGTGATCCGCGAGCACGTCCGCCTGGTCGCGGCCCGTGTCGTCGCGGACGCCCAGCGCCTCCAGTACCGTGTGAGCCATCAAGTCCGGGTCGGACAGATCCGCGAGTTCGACGAGCCAGGCACCGTCGGGGAAGGCCCGGCGCAGTTCGGCGGCGGTACGCAGGGCCAGCCTCGTCTTGCCGACCCCACCGACCCCGGTCAAGGTGACCAGCCTCGCCTTGGACAGAAGTCTCTTGACCTCGGCGATGTCCTTCTTTCGACCCACGAAACTCGTGGTCCCGGCGGGGATGTTGCCCGGCCGGCCTGCTGCGGCCGCAGTGCCCACCCCTGAACCGTACGGACGCCTGCGACCGGCGGTCAACGAGGCCTGGGGCCCGTTCGCTCGGTCAGCCCAATCCGAATTCAGCTGTCTGGCACCACATAGAGCGTCGATGCTTCGCCTCCGTGCATGGCCATCAGGCTGCTCCGGCAGGCGAAGAGCACTTCGCGGTTCGCGACCGTGTCCGGCGGGACACCACAGCCGTCGCAATAGAGTTCGACCGATCCCGGAATGGTCTCGTCGATCTCGACGTCGACCGTGCGGTCGCAGCGCCTGCACCAGCGGTGCCCGGTGACGACCAGTACGTGCAACGGATCGGAGATGCACTGGTGCACCCAGCAGCGGTGCGTGTAACAGGTCGTGCGCGTGTGTGCGCTCAGCCCGTACTCCTCCGCCACGTCCTCGGCGGCGAGGATCGCGGCCAGCCGCCGGTCGGCGATCTCGCCGTACCGATCCAGACGGCCGCCCACCCGGGGTGTCTTACGCGCCTCCTCCGAGGAGACCAGTCGGAGACGGGCTCGCGAAGGCGGTGAAACACGCAGCACCATATGGGTCTCGACCTTTCGGCATCCACTGGAAGTCTTATCAGGTTGCGCTTGTTCCGGCTGGACGACACCCGTACAACTACCTGTCTTCGTACCTGAGTGCGCGTTGACGTTCGGGTAGGCTTTGAAACCACGAAACTCGCGCTGGGGGTTACGTCAGGGGCTGAATGACCATGACAAATCCTGAAGGCACCGCTCGCCGCCACCTCACTCCGGACCGGGTGGGGAACCGCGATGTCGAGGCGCTGGAAACGCAGACGAAGGCGCTCCGTGCCGTCGACTACCAATTCGGGGGCGGGATGTGCCGCGACGCCGTCGTGGTCCGGATCCATCGCGGCCACCGGATGCTCGCGATGTCGATCTCGGAACCGTTGCGGGCCAGGCTTTTCTCCGCGGTCGCGGATCTGCACAACCTCGCCGGGTGGACCTGTTTCGACAGCGGTCACGTCGGCGCCGCGCAGCACCATCTCGATGTCGCGCTGGAGCTCGCCGCCGACGGCGAGAACGCCGAGTTGATCGCGAACATCCATTACCGGCGGGGCCGGATCGATCTGCATTACGGCGTCACGGACGAAGCCCTCGCCCGATTCGAGCTGGGCAGGCTCGCCGCGAAGCGTGCCGGTTCGAAGCTGGCCGCGAGTATCCTGAGCGCGAACCAAGGCTGGGCCTACGCCAAGAAAGGCGACGCGAACCTCGCTGTCGGACTGGTGGATCAAGCAGGTGAGGAATTCGCCGAAAAGGATGAAGCCGAGCCACCCGACTGGGCCAGGTTCTTCACCGAGGTCGACGTTTCCGCGATGGCGGGCTCGGTGCACACCGACCTGGCTTTGCGCAAGGGTGGCCGTCATGTCGGACTGGCCATCGCCGCACTCACCGACGCCGTTCGCGGCTACGGTCCGGATATGGCGCGCAGCCGTTCACTGTGCCTGGCCATGCTGGCCACGGGGCATATTCTCGACGGGGACGGCGACCAGGCGCTGTCCGTCGGCATCCAAGCGATCGAAAGCGCCGAAACGGTCAAATCGGTCCGCACGAGAGACCGGCTGCGCCCACTCGAGCGGGAAGCCGCCCAACACCCCGATGACGCCCATTGCCGGACTTTGTCCGAGGCGGTGACCTTGTTCGTCACCGGCCCGGACCAGACCTGAAGAACGTTCGTTTGTACGGCCCTTGTATTCACGCTGCCCATGCTGTCCGGACAAACCGAATCCGCTCAGGAGGCAGGAATTGTTGACCAAGGTAGCCGTGCTCGCGACAGCGACCGCGCTCTCCCTCGGCGTGGCCGCCGCACCGGCCGGCGCCGAAGTGACCGCGTTGCCCACGGCCAGCATGGAAGCGGTGCTCAAGGCCGCGCAGATCGACCCGCGCCGGGCCGACAGCGCCCTGACCCCCGGGGCCAAGGACAGCGTGCTGCTGGTGGAGCAGGCGCTCGCCGCCAAGGGACTGCTCGCCCAGCAGTACGTCGACGGCCATTTCGGGACGTCGACCATCACCGCGTACTCCAGCTACCAGAAGTCGCTGGGCTACACCGGGATCGACGCCTCCGGCCTGCCGGGCAAGACGTCGCTCGAGAAGCTGGGCGAGGGCCGGTACACCGTCACCGCGGTGGTCTCGGCGGGTAGCCGCCTGACCTACCACGGCAAGACGATGAACACGCGGACCAAGGCGATGCTGGTGAAGGCCGAGGGTCTGCTCGGCAGGCAGCTCACCATCACGCAGGGCTCGTACAACCCCGGCGGCGTCGGCGCTTCGGCCGGGACTCACGACGGTGGTGGTGCGCTCGACATCGGCGTCGAGGGCATGTCCTCGACCACGCGGACCGACGTCGCACGGAAGCTGCGTCAGGTGGGCTTCGCGGCTTGGGTCCGGACCCCGGCCCAGGGTTTCGCCTACCACATCCACGCCATCGCACTGTCCGATCCGGACCTGTCGTCGGGCGCGCAGCACCAGGCCGGTGACTACTACCTCGGCTACAACGGCCTCGCCGGCCGCGGTTCCGACGACGGCCCTGCCGTCACGCCGAAGCTCACGTGGGAGGAGTACCAGCGGTCTTGACCCCGCTGACCGGATGCCACCTTCGCCGATGTCGATCGTCGCGAAGGTGGCCTTCGGGCTGTCCGGGAACCCCCAGGTAGGCTTCGGCGCGACGGCAAAACCAGCGGGAAGGGAACATCGCGTGGAGGCTCAACCGGTCGGTCAGTGGCTCGACGAGCTGGCATCGAAGGCCTCGACGCCCGGTGGTGGCGCGGGTGCCGCGATGAACGCCGCGGTCGGTGCCGCCCTGGTCTCCATGGTGTGCAACCTGACCATCGGCAAGCCGAAGTACGCCGAGCACGAGGCCACCATGACCGAGGCGCTCGCGAAGGCCGAAGACCTCCGGACGCGCGCGCTCGGCCTCGCCGCCGACGATGCCGCCGCGTTCGACGCCGTGGTCGCCGCGTACAAGCTCCCCAAGGCCACCGACGAGGAGAAGCAGGCGCGCACCACCGCGATCCAGGCCGCGCTGGTCGGCGCCGCCGAGGTTCCGCTGCGCACGGCCGCCCTCGCCGCCGAGGTCATCGACGTCGCCGCCTCGATCCTCGAAGGCGCCAACACCAACGTCATCTCCGACATCGCGGTCGCGGCTTCGTCCGCCAAGTCCGCCCTCGAATCGGGCGTGGTCAACGTCGAGGTCAACCTCGCGTCCATGTCGGACGAGCAGCTCCGCAGGGAGGCCGAGGCCCGCCTCGCCGAGTACACCCCCGCCGCCGGGCGCGCCGACGCCCTCATCACCCAGGTTCGCGAAAGGCTCGCCCGATGACCCTGATCGACGGGCGCGCGATCGCCGCCGCCATCACCGCCGAGGTCACCGAGACCGCCGCCAAGCTCCGCGAATCGGGCACCACCCCGACGCTCGCCGTGCTCGTGCCGACCGACGACGACGCCACCGCCTGGTACGTGCGCTCGATCGAGCGTGCCGCGAAGAAGGTCGGCGTCGACTGCCGCGTGGTCCAACTCGAGAAGCCGACCGGCGAGGACGTCACCCGCGAGCTCGACAAGCTCTCCGCGGACCCGTCGGTCCACGGCATCATCTGCCAGACCCCGCTGCCCGAAGGCGTGACGCTCGACGACGTCGGCGCGCACATCGATCCGCGCAAGGACGTCGACGGCGCCAACCCGGTCAGCCTCGGCCGTCTCACCGCGGGCCTCCCGACCTACGCGCCCGCCACCGCCGCCGCGGTGCTGGAGATCCTGAAGCGCGAGCAGGTCGCTCTGTCCGGCGCCCAGGTCGCCGTCGTGGGCCGCTCGACCATCGTCGGCAAGCCCGCCGCGCTGCTGCTGCTCGGCGAGCACGCGACGGTCACCGTCTGTCACTCCCGCACCAAGGACCTCGCGGCGGTCACCAAGACCGCGGACGTCCTGGTCGTCGCCGTCGGCCGCGCGCATTTCATCGGCGCGGACCACGTCAAGCCCGGTGCCGTGGTGATCGACGTCGGCACGAACCCGACTCCCGAAGGCGGGCTCGTCGGCGACGTCGACCAAGCCGCGGTCGAGGAGATCGCGGGGGCGATCACGCCGGTCCCCGGTGGCGTCGGCCCGGTCACGACGTCGCTGCTGCTGCGGCACACCGTCACCGCCGCGCAGTCCTGATCCACCGAAAAGGCGGCGAGTCCACTGAGGACTCGCCGCCTTTTCGCGTCCTGAGGCAAGGTGGCGTGTTGCGAAAGTGGCTTTCGCAACGTCGGCAGCGGCGTCACCGCGCTGTCAAGTCCCGATCACCGTCTCCACCACCTTCCGCACCTGCGCCGTTTCCGGCGCGGGCGCGGTGCGGTCGGCATAGAGCAGGTGTGTGGCGCCGATGAGCGTGGCCGCGAGGGTCTCGACGTCGGCGTCCGCCGCGATCCTGTCCTGCGCCCGTTCCGCGTCGAGGTAGCCACCGATCATGATGGCGGCCTGGGTCAGCACCGGGACCCCGGCGGGCCACTCGCGGCGCAACCGGGCACGCAGCTCGTCGCGGAAGATCACGAGCGGGACGATCGCGACCGCGACCGACTCGAACACCGCGATGAGCGCCGAGGTGAGGTTGTCCACGACCGTTCCGGTACCGACGGCTTCCCGAAGACCCTTCTCGTCCAGCTTCTCGATCCGGTCCATCACGAACTCGGCCAGGAATCCGTCGAAGTCGTCGAAATGCCGGTGAAGGACACCTTTCGCGCAGTCCGCCTCCGTGGTCACCGCGCGGCTCGTGAGCCCGCTCGGCCCCTCCCGCAGCAGGACACGCTCCGCCGCGTCGAACAACTGCGCGCGGACGGCGCGCAGGGCTACCCCGGTCGGCATACGGCTCCCTTGCGTTGACGAGTGGGCAATCGCCCACTTAAGGTGGGCGCATGCCCACTCTACCTTCGGGGCAAGAGCCTCATCGCTATCGACAGGCCGCGGATTCCTTCGGCGCGGACGTCGAGCGCTACGACCGCACCCGGCCCGCCTATCCCCCGGAACTCATCGATCACCTCATCGCCGCCGCGCCCGGCCGCGGTGTCCTCGATGTGGGCGCAGGCACCGGAATCGAAGCGCGCCAGTTCCAGGCGGCGGGTTGTCACGTCCTTGGCGTCGAGCCGGACTCGCGGATGGCGGAGTTCGCCCGCCGGAGCGGCGTCGACGTCGAGGTCGCGAAGTTCGAGGAATGGGACCCCGCCGGACGCCGGTTCGATCTGCTCGTCTCCGGGCAGGCCTGGCACTGGGTCGACCCGGTGGCGGGCGCCGCCAAGGCCGCCGAAGTGCTACGGCCCGGCGGGCTCTTGGCCGCGTTCTGGCACGTACCCGAACCGCCGGAAAAGGTCGCGAACGCCTTGGCGGACGCTTACCGGCGGCTCGTGCCGGATTCCCCGATCGATCTCGACAGCGTGCCGAAACAACCCTCTGACCCGTACGGGCCACTCATCGTGAAGGTCGCCGACGGCCTGCGCGAAGCAGGCGGGTTCGGCGAACCGGAACGAAGCCGCCACGACTGGGCCAGGGTCTACACCCGGGACGAATGGCTGGACCAACTCCCCACGTTCGGCTCGCTCACCTGGGTCGAATCCACAGTGCGCCAAGAGATCCTCGCTGAAGTCGGCGCGGTGATCGACGGGATGGGCGGGCGGTTCACCGTGCGCTACGCCACCGTCGCGATCACCGCGGTCCGGGACTGATGAGAGGAAAGGCAGTTGTCACCCACCTGACCGGCTCGCCGGCGAATGTCACTGTGGCTTTCGCGACGCCCTCCAGCCGACGGGCCGACCGCACGCCACCTTCGCCTTACCCCTCGAAACCCGCCGGGGACGGGAGCCGTGGAGCTCCCGTCCCCGGCGTCTGTCAAGGCGTGACGGGAATGTTGGTCAGCCCGTTCACCGCCCTCGACACGGTGTTGGACGCGTGGACGACGTTGGGCCGATCCGAGCACTTCGACGTCGACGTGATCTTGATGGCGTACTGGCCGACCCCGCCGAGATCGGACTTGTTGTCCCGCCACACGTTCCCGCACCCGTTCGGGAACGACGGGGTGGTGCCGGGATTGTGCGTCTCGTAGCCGTTCGCGAACGTCCCCGGCGAAGCGAAGGTGCCGGTGTTGCCCTCGATCACGTACCCGGACCCCTTGACGTCGACCCAGGAATCGGCCGAATTCTGCCCGGAAACCCCTTGACCGTCGAAGGTGTTGCCCCGGATGACGCCGTCCACGGTGCCCTCTTTGACATCGATGGCCTCCGCGGAGACGTACGGCCCGATGTGGTTGTCGAGCACCTGGATCCGGTCGCTGCGGTCGACCCCGCCCGAGTTCCCGTGGCACGCCCAGTTCGAGTTCGCGGAGCCCAGGTAGACGCCCTCGCCGTAACCCGCCTGCACGAGACCGGTGTGGCTGATCGTCGAATCACGGATGACACTGTCCGCCGAGGAACGGCGGAAGTGCACGGCCTCCTCGTCGATCCGGTGTACTCGCACTCCCTCGATCACGGTGTGGTGCGAGTTGTCCGCGACGACGCCCTTCTTCGACTCCTGCACGGTGAAGCCCTTCAGGTGCCAGTACGGCGCACCGTAGAGCCAGAAGCCGTACCCGGAGTCCCAGCCCGCGGTCGGCGCCGGGCAGGAAGGCGCCTCACCGGACGGGCCGTCGTTGATCAGGATCGCCGTCGACGGTCCGGTCACCGTGATCGGCGCGCCCGCCGTGCCGGGTTTCGTGGCCACGAAGGAACCCCGATAGGTTCCGGCGGCCAGCCGGATGGTCCGGCCGGGGCTCGCGACGGCCAGCGCGGCCCGCAGCTCCGCCGCCGTGCTCACGTCGATCACGTCTCCCGCGGGAACACTGGTGGTCGTCGTCGGCGGTTTGCTCGTGGTCGTGGTGGTGGGCGGGGTCGTGGTGGTGCTCGGCGCCCCTCCCCCGCACGGGCTGCCGTTGATCGTGCAGCCGGTCGGCAGGCCGAGCCCCGAGGTGTTGAAGCCGAACGACGCGGTGCCGCCGGGTTTGATCGTGCCGTTGAAGCCGGCGTTGGTGACCTTGTAGTGCTGGCCGGTCCTGGTGAGCACCGAACTCCACGACGTCGTGATCGCGGTGCCTTCGGGGAGATCGAACTCGATCGTCCACTGCGTACTGTTCGCGTCGCCCGCGTTGGTCAGCGTGTACTTACCGCCGTATCCGCTGTCCCACACCGAGCTCTGGGCGAAGGCCGCGGTCAGGCTGGGCGCGGCGGCCTCGGCGGTGACGACGGCGCCGAACAGGCCCGCCGCCGACGCCGTGGCCGCGATCGCGGCGTGCAGTCGTTTCCTCGTCATTCCGTGCCTCCGCATTTGGTTCCGGCGATCGAGCACGCGACCGGGAGTCCCTGACCGGCGGCGTTGAAGCCGAACGTCGCCGTGCCGCCGGGTTTGACGCTCCCGTTGTGGGCCGCGTTCCCGAACCGGTAGTGCTGTCCGGTCCTCGCCAGCACCGAACTCCACGATCCGGTGATGGTCGTCCCGGCGGGCAGGTCGAACTCGACCGCCCATGAACCGACGGCGGCCGAACAGGTGTTGGTGACGGTGAAGCCGGCACCGTAGCCGCTGTCCCACACCGACTTACGGGTGAACGTCGCGTTCAGGCACGCACTCGGGGTCTGGGTCGTCGTGGTGGTCGGTGTCGTCGTGGTGGGGCTCTGGCTCGCCGGCGAGGACGGCGGGGTCCCGTCGACGGACTTCAGGAAGAGTGACGAAGCGGCGTCGGTCTTGGTGGCGTCGACCCCGTGCCCTCCGGTGTAGTCCCGCTGCTCGTTCTTCGCCCAGTCGGCGATCGGTGTGCCGCCGATATCGAGGTGTTTGTACGCGGTGCCGTCCCAGCCGAAGGAGTGGACGCGGTGCCGGTCGGCGTAGAAGTCGTTATACGGCCCGTTGTCCGCGACCTGCTTGGTCATGGCGTTGTTGAAGAACACGTTGCGGTAGCCGGAAGCGCCCGACCACTTGACCGCCTTCTTGCCCGCGCCCCACCAGATCGGGAACCAGTTCGAGTCGTCGGGACCGCCGCCACCCTCCTCGCCGCAGTTGGCCCGGCAGTTCCCGGAGCGGTGCGCGTACGAGACCTTGACGGTGTTGAGTTCGAACAGGTTGTTGCGTTCCCAGCCGCCGTGCAGGTTGAGGTCGGAGTCGAACGAGTTGCCGATCACCACGTTGCCCGCGGCGGACCATTGGAAGGTGAAATGCCGCAGCAGGGTCGAAGTGTTGCCGGCGTAGAGCGAATCCCAGACGCGGGAGCCGCGGAAGTAGCCGTTGCCGCCCTTGCCCTTGTTCCACGAACCGTTGAGTTCGTTGTCGACGATCTGGAGGTTCTTGGCCTCCTCGGTGACGATCGGATGTGATCCGGTCATCTCCGCGCGGACGCCGCGGACCCAGGAGTTCGCCGCCCATTTGAAGACGATCCCGTGCATCTCCGCGGCGGGCGCCATGTTCCCGTAGTTGTTGTCCGCCTCCGCGGGGTTCAGCCCCGGCATGTCCTGGGTGAAGCCGAGGTTCTCGAATCCGACTCCGAGCACCGGGTCGACCAGCGGCGCCGCCTTCGAGTCGTAGGTGGCGCCGTCGATCGGGGCCGAACCGTCCGAAGTGGAGTTCACCGGGACGTCGTACTCGAGCGGTTTGTCCAGGGTGATCGTGCGGGCGGACGTGTCGAGCGCCGCGATCGTGAAGATCTGCTGGCGCATGTGCATGTTCAGCAACGGGAACGTGGTCGGCGTCGCCTGCTGCTGCTCGTAGAACTTCAGCGAGTTGGCCGCCCTGATGTTGACCAGGTTCCCGGCGGCGAGCGCGGTCAGCGCGCCGCTGCTCGCCAAGTGGACGACCTTGTCCCCCATCCGCGCGGCGAACGCGGTGTCGCCCGGCTTGCCCCGCAGCTTCACCCCGGCCTTCCAATGGACGTTGATGGTGCCCTCGAAGATGTCCTTGCGGTTCGCGGGCGCCGAGGCGTAGTCGCTGGAGTAGGACGTGTGCACTCCCCTGGACTGGACACGGAACAGCCCGCGACCGGGCCACAGCCAGCCGCCCTTGCCCGCGCCCGAGGTCATCCCGTCCTCGTCCCAGTCGGAACCGTCCGGGGTGAGGGTGTCGTAGAGGGTGTTCGCGTCGGGTTTGTAGACGAACTTCGTGGCGTCCTTGCCCGCGCCGCGCAGGATCAGGTAGTCGGCGTCGACGTGGATCTCGTGCGTGACGTCGAATCGGCCCGCCGGGAAGGTGATCGTGCTGAGCTTGGTGTAGCTCCCGGACGGCGAGCACGCGCTCTTGATCCCGTCGATCGCCGCCTGGATACCGTTCGTGTCGTCGGCGCCGTCGTCGGGTTTGACGTTGTACTGGCTCGCCAGCTCGGCCGCGGTGACCTGGCAGGTGGCATTCGGATTCACCTCACCGGAGCCGGGCAGCGCGGCACCGCCGCGATACCCGGCTTTGGACCAGTCGTAGAGCCCCGCGACCGGCGCGCGGCGGTTCGCCGCTCCGAGGTCGAGGCCGGTCAGCGCGCCGGGTCCCGGTGCCGCGTCCGCCACCTGGGGCGGTACCTGCAGGAGTGCGGCGGTGGCGACCACGGCGGCGACCGCCGGGAGGACGGCACGACGAAGAGGACTTTTTCGGGACACCCGAAACCTCCGTGACGGACTGACGGAAGGTGTTGCGGCGTGTACACCCGGACCCCGTCTTTATAGTTCACGTCCCTGTTGCTCGTCAACGGATGTGAATCATGTCCACGTATGTGAACGGACGAAGGTCGAGATATGGATGGAGAACGCCTCCAGGTAGCGACGAACGAACGCCTCCGTTACGTCGTCCGTCACGCCTCCGGCCTGCCCGGCACCGGGGAGTTGCCTTGATCGGGCGGACGCGCGCCCGCGTCCTCGTGGCCATCGCCGACGCGGTGACGACGACCGCGCTCGCCCACCGGCTGTCCATGGCGCCCGGCGCGGTCAGTCAGCACCTGAAGGTCCTGCACGACACCGGCTTGATCACGCGCCATCGGACCGGACGCGAAGTGTTCTACGCGCGCTCGGCGCTCGGTGACACCTTGTGCGCCAACGGGTAGGCAGGTCAGCCCTCACCCGAACGGAACCGGTCGAGCACGCGGCGCTCCCGCTTCGTCGGACGCCCCGCGCCCCGCTCTCGCCGCGCGACCGGGATGGCGGCCTCGGGCGGCGGCGCCGGCGTCCGGTCGATGAAGCAGGTGGCGGCGTCGGCGGCACCGACCCTTTTCTGGATCACGCGCGTCACTTCCAGGATCCGCGTCGTGTCGTGCACCCGCGCACGCACTTCGTCACCCGCCACGACCGTGGTCGCGGGTTTGGCCGGTTTGCCGTTCACGCGGACATGGCCGCCACGGCATGCCGCCGCGGCGTCCGGGCGCGTCTTGGTCAGCCGGACGGCCCACAGCCAGCGATCAACTCGAGTGGACTCCACAGCAGTACATAGTGGCCTATCGGCCATCTTTATTGCCACCCGGCATAGCCGCAGGTATAACTTGTTCTAAATCCCTCAACGGTGAGGAAGATCACGTGAGCGACGAAACCATGCGGAGAAGCGCTTCCGGACAGTTATCCCGCCGCCTCTTTATTGCTGGAACTGGTTCTATCCTGGGAGCGGCTGCCCTCGGCGGGACCGCTTCCGCGAAAAGTTCGATCGCCGACGCCGCCCGAATCCCGGCACTCGTCATCGGTTCCGGATACGGCGGCTGTGTCGCCGCGCTCCGGCTCGCCGAGGCCGGCGTCGACGTCCATCTCGTCGAGCTCGGCATGGCCTGGGACACCCCGGGCACGGATGGCAAGATCTTCGCCAACACCACCAAACCCGACTACCGCTCCTTCTGGCTGAGGACGAGGACAAAGCAGCCGTTGAGCAACTTCCTCGGCTTCCCGCTGGACAAGGACGTCCCGCGTCACACCGGGATCCTCGACGCCGAGGACTTCAGCGGCATCACCGTCTACCAGGGCCGCGGCGTCGGTGGCGGCTCGCTCGTGAACGGCGGCATGGCCGTCACGCCGAAACGGGAGAACTTCGGCGCCGTCCTGCCCACGGTCAACGCCGACGAGATGTACGGCGTTTACTACCCGCGCGCCAACGCGGGTCTCGGCGTCGCCACCATCGACCCGAACTGGTTCGAGACCGCCGAGTGCTACCAGTACGCGCGAGTCGGCCGGAAACACGCGCAGCGGTCCGGTTTCCCGTTCCTGTTCGTCCCGGACGTGTACGACTGGGACTACATGAAGAAGGAACAGGCGGGCACGGTTCCGAGGTCGGCGCTGGCCGGAGAGATCCTCTACGGCAACAACGCCGGAAAGAAGTCGTTGCAGCAGACCTATCTCCCGCGGATCAAGGCGACGGGGCGGGTGACGATCTCGGCGCTGCACCGCGTCACCTCGGTGACGCCCGCGTCCGGCGGCGGGTACACCGTGGTGATGGAGCAGCTCGACACCGGCGGCACCGTGACGGCGACGAAGTCCGTCACCGCGGACAAGGTGTTCTTCGCCGCCGGCAGCGTCGGCACGAGCAAACTGCTGGTCAAGCTCAGGGCCACCGGTGCGCTGCCCAACCTCAGCAACGAGGTCGGAAAAGGCTGGGGCGACAACGGGAACGTCATGTGCGGACGAGCCAACCACATGTGGGACGCCACCGGGGCGTTGCAGTCGTCCATCCCCACCGCGGGTATCGACAACTGGGCGGCGGGTGGCGCGTTCGCCGAGGTCGCACCCCTGCCGACCGGCATCGAGACCTACGCTTCGTTCTACCTGTCGATCACCAAGAACCCCCACCGCGCGTCGTTCTCCTGGAACCCGAGCGCGAACAGGGTCGACCTCGACTGGCAGACCGCGTGGAAGCAGCCGTCGATCGAGATGGCGAAGACGATCTTCGACAAGATCAATTCCAAAGAGGGCACGATCTACCGGACCGACCTCTTCGGCACGTACAAGATCTGGGGCGACCACCTCACGTACCACCCGCTCGGCGGCGCGGTACTCGGCAAGGCGACCGACAATTACGGCAGGCTCCACGGATATCCGGGGCTTTACGTGATCGACGGCGCGCTGATTCCGGGGAACACCTCGGTGAACCCGTTCGTCACCATCACCGCGCTGGCGGAAAGGAACATCGAAAAGATCGTCGCCACCGATCTGTGACGACGATCTACAATAGGCCGGGGGCGGCACCCCCGGCCTATTCTTTGAACAAGCACTGTCATATCTTCGGCAGAACGCAGACGGTGTCGATCCCCAAAACGTGGTTCAGCCGTCCGAAGGCGAGCCAGGAACCGATGCTCATGCTCAACTCGACGATTTCCTTCTGGCTGTAATGCTCGGACATCCGCTTCCAGAATTCGTCGTCGATGCCGTGGTGGTCGAGCGCGTAGCGTTCGGCGTACTCGGCGGCCAGCCGGGTCCGCTCGTCGAACGCGTCGGTGGTCCGCCACTCGGTCACCGCGTCGGCGAACTCCTCCTCGACCTTCACCCCGTCACGCTCGGTCCGCCAGTCCAGGCAGAAGACGCAACCGTTGATCTGCGCGATCCGCAACCGGGCCGCCTCGAACTCGCGGAGCCCCAGTGTGGTGTGCGAGTACACCGCGAGCGAGAGTTGCGACGCCGCGACACCGATCCCGGGCACCATCTCGCCCCACACGTAGCCGATCGGGTCCTTGCCCTCGGGAATGTCGATGTTCATCGCGCGCTCCTTCCGAGCTTGCCGGTCGCCGGTCTCAGGGGGACGTCGAGTGCGTCGTAGAGGCCCGGTTTCGCGTCCACGAGCCAGTCGATGGCGCCGACCAGCCTGCCGACCGCGGTCGCGTTACCGCCGGCGGACCGGTTCTCGCCCTCGTCGGTGGCCTCGACCGAGACTTCGATCCGGGGACGGCCCTCGATGATCACCTTGTGCGCCCCGTCGCCGCTGGGCGGCATCGGCCAGTCCCGCGCGCACGACGAGTGGATCCGCGTGACGTGCTCGATGACGATCCGGGGCTCGCCGTCCACGATTCCCTGCACTTCGAAGCGGACCGCGCCCTGCGTGCCGGCTTCGAACTCGCCCATCGCCCGCGTGGTCACGGTCGTCTCCAGCGGACGGCGGTGGAGCGTCTCCCGGATCTCGTCCAGGTCGACCCCGAGACCACGGGCGATCAGCCGCACCTGCCCACCCCACACCATCGTGGGCACCGACGGGGCGAGCATCGGCGGCTCGTAGTCCATCGGCTGCCCCATCCCGACCAGGTAGCGGACGGAGTCCGGCTGGTCGTAGGTGGAGTAGTCGAAGATCTCCTGGCAGCGGACCACGTCGACGGTGGTGCCGAGCCCGCTGATCAGCAACGGCAGGATGTCGTTGCCCCATCCCGGATCCACTCCGGAGACGAACAGCGACCCGCCGCCCTCCGCGATCGCCGCGAGCACCGGCTCGCGCAGTTCTTCGGGCGCGTTGCGCTGGTCGTACAACGCGTAGAGCGCGGGCGTCACCACCACCGCCCCGGCCCGGATCGCGCGGACGATGTCGGCCAGCGCGTCGGCGGGCCGGATGTCGCCGGACGCCGCGTACACCACCGCTCGCGGACCCGCCGCCAGAATCGCTTCGACGTCATCGGTCGCCGCCACACCCAGTTCGCCGTCGATTCCCGCGAGCGCGGCCGCGTCGCGGCCGACCTTCGCGGGATCGTGCACGAGCACACCGGTGAGTTCCAGCGCCGGATGCGCGTCGACGGCCCGGATGGAGGCGCGGCCGATGTTGCCTGTACCCCAGACAACAGTGGGAATCATGAAGTCGAGATTAACCGAATCCCAGTACCGAAACAATCACGAAAACCGCAGGTCAGAGTGCATTACTCGGGTTCAATCCAGCGGGCAACGAAAGCGTTCCGGTACGCGGAACGGACATCGTTTTCCGCGGTGACAGGCAATCGGGTTGAGGGGCGGCGGCGGGCGTGTGTAGTGTGCGTTCCCGTGACGAGCCCCGAGTCGGACAGAACCCAGCCGCCGGTCATCCGGCGGCGAGTCGTCGTGTCCGGCCGTTAGGCGTCGGCCCTCTCGCTTCCCGGTGACCGGAGCGCTGTTCCGTGCGTCCGGCCGGGTTTCCTCCTGCCCCGCGCACGGCTTCCTCCTGCTCACTTTTCCTTGGGAGTCGTCTGTTGCCCCTGTTCGTCTATGTCCTCGGCCTTGCCGTCTTCGCGCAAGGCACCTCCGAATTCATGGCTTCCGGCCTCGTGCCGGGGATCGCCGGTGAACTGTCCGTCCCGGTGGGCGCGGCCGCCGCGCTGACGTCGGCCTACGCCGTCGGAATGATCGTCGGCGCGCCCGCCATGGCCGTGCTCAGCGCACACTGGCCTCGCCGCCGGGCCTTGGCCGGGTTCCTGGCCGCCTTCGTCGTGGTGCACGTCATCGGCGCCGTGACGACGAGTTTCCCGCTGCTGTTCGGCACCCGGATCGTCGCGGCGATCGTCAACGCCGGATTCCTCGCCGTGGCCATGCCCGTGGCGGTCGCCCTGGCACCTCAGGGAAAGCAGGCGCGGGCGACGGCGGTCCTGTTGGCGGGTATCACGCTGTCGTGTGTCGCCGGAGTGCCGGCGGGCGCCGTACTGGGCGACCTCGCGGGCTGGCGGTCGGCGTTCTGGGCCGTCGCCGCGTTGTGCCTTCCCGCGCTGGTGCTGGTGTTCCGTTCCGCACCGGCCGGCGCGGCGGATCCGCACGAAGTCTCGATCAGGCGCGAAGCCCGTGAACTGAAAGCAACTCCCGTGCGGCAGGCGATGCTCCTCGGCGCGTTGGTGAACGGCGCCACCTTCGCGACCTTCGCCTTCCTCGCGGTCATCGCGACGGATGTCGCCCACCTCCCCGCCAGAGCGGTTTCCGGGCTGCTGGCGGCTTTCGGCGTCGGCGCGTTCCTCGGTGTCACAGTGGCGGGCCGCACGGGAGACGGCGAACTCCGGCGCGGCCTGGTGCTCGGGTTGTGTGCGCTGCCGGTGGGCTGGGCGGTGCTGGCGATGGTCGGGACGCAGCCGATCGCCCTGTTCGTCGTGACGGCCGTCCAAGGTGGACTGTCGTTCGGCTGCGGTTCCGCACTGGTGGCCCGGGTCATGCACGTGACCCCGGGAGCTCCGACGCTGAGTGGCTCGTTCGCGACCGTCGCGCTGAACGCGGGCGCGTTCCTTGGCCCGGTGCTCGCCGGTTTCGTCACGGAGTCGACCGGCGACTACCGCTACGCCATCTGGATCAGCGCGGCGATCACCCTCCTCGCGCTTCCGCTCGTCCTGCGGCCCGCCCGCGTGCGTCATCGATGAACGCGGGGGGTGGGTACCATCGGCCGTACCATGGAGATGATCACTGTGCCCGCGGGCGAGGTGCCGCTGTCGGACCGCCGGACACAGCGGAACTGGACCGTCGATGTCGCGTCCTTTCTGCTCGCCTCGGTTCCGGTCACCCGCGAGCCCGGCCGGCTTCCTCTCGTCGACGTCTCGTGGCAGGACGCCCTCGAGTTCTGCAACGCCCTGTCCGAACGCGAAGGTCTGACTCCCGTCTACCAGCTGGATTCCCTGGTCTGGGACCGGACCGCGAACGGCTATCGGCTGCCCTCCGAAGCGGAATGGGAGCACGCCTGTCGCGCTGGCACGAGCGGTCCGCGCTACGGGCCGCTCGACGAGATCGCCTGGTACCGCGAGAACTCCGCGGAGACCGTGCACGAAGTCGGCGGCAAGGCGCCCAACGCGTGGGGCCTGCACGACATGCTCGGCAACGTCTGGGAATGGTGCTGGGACGTGTACGACGCCGAGGTGTACGGCGAATACCGGGTCCTCAAGGGCGGTGGCTGGTTCGACGAGCACTGGAGCTGCCGGGCTTCGGTACGGCGCCGCAGCCACCCGACCTTCCGTGTCGACGACGTCGGCTTCCGCCTCGCCCGGTCACTGTGACCCCGCCTCCACGACGTGATGATCACGCGATTGAATGACGGCACGGACACCCGGCCAGGGTGTCGGACACTGGAGGAAATCGTGACCGGAACCGCTCCCCGAGACGTCGAACGCGTCTACTCCACCGCCGACGTCGTCGCGAAACTGCGCCGGCTCGCCGACGCGCTCGAGTCCGAGACCTCTTTCCGCATCCAGATCGCCGGGGAACGGTTCCGTGTCCCCGCTCGTGCGCAGTTCTCGATCGAGCACGAGCGCGGTGACGGCGAGGAAGAGGTCGAGTTCCAGCTGAAGTGGAAGATCGAAGAGACCGACTCGGACGACGACTCCGAAGGAACCGTCGTCTGATCTTCTGTCCATAAAGGACTGGGGCGGGCTCGTCATTCGTCGGCGGGCCCGCCCCTTTCGCAACGCGCCACCACTGCTACCTCTGATCCAAGAAGCTCAGACGATTCCGCCGTTGGCGCGAAGGACCTGACCGTTGACCCAGCGGGCCGGGCCGGCGAGGAACGAGACGACCTCCGCGATGTCGGACGGGGTGCCGAGGCGTTCGAGCGGGGGCTGCGCCGCCATGCTCGCGATGGTCGCCTCGTCCTTGCCGTCGAGGAACAGCGCCGTGGCGGTCGGGCCGGGGGCGACCGCGTTCACGGTGATGTCGCGGCCGCGTAATTCGCGGGCGAGGACCAGAGTGATCGCCTCGACCGCACCCTTCGAGGCGGCATAGGCGGCGTATCCCGGCAGCGCGAGGCCGAGTACCGACGTGGAGAAGTTGATGATCGCGCCACCGTCGCGGACTCGGCGGGCGGCCTGCTGGTCGACCACGAAGGTGCCGCGGATGTTGGTGCGGTGCAACCGGTCCAGCCGGTCGAGGTCCAGTTCGGCCACCGGCGCCAGGTACATGGCACCGGCGGCGTGGACCACGACGTCGACTCCGCCGAAGGTCTTCTCCGCGGTGTCGAACACGGCCGCGACGGCCTGCTCGTCGGCGACGTCGGCCTGTGCCGCGATCGCCTGACCTCCGCCGTCGGTGATCGCGTCGACCGCGGCCTGCGCCTCGTCCTTGTTGCCGCCGTATACGACGACGACCGCGAACCCGTCGGACGCAAGCCGCTCGGCCGACTGCCTGCCAATGCCCCGCGAACCGCCGGTGACGATCGCTACGCGTGCCATGCAAGTGCTCCCATCAGGGGTTTCCATTGCTAACGAGATCACTGTATCAGCGATATCGAACCAGTGATACCGCGTGAGTGTTATCGTTGATACATGACGTTGACCACGAAGGACCGGTTGATCCGCGCGGCGGCGGAACTCTTGGAGGAGGGCGGACGCGAGGCGTTGTCGACGCGTGCGGTCAGCGCCGCCGCCGGAGTGCAGGCGCCGACGCTCTACCGGACCTTCGGCGACAAGGACGGTCTTCTCGATGCCGTCGCCACGTACGGCTTCAAGAGCTACCTGGAGGGAAAGCACGCTCTCGGAGAGACCGGCGACCCGGTGCGCGACCTCCGGCGAGGCTGGGACCTCCACGTCGAGTTCGGCCTGCACCAGCCCGCCTTCTACATGCTCATGTACGGCGAGCCCCGCGTTCGCGAAGCACGCAAGGAGGCCGACGCGATACTCCGCCGGATCATCGAACGCATCGCCGAGGCGGGCAGGCTGCGCGTCCCGGTCGAGCAAGCCGCGCAGCTGGTGCACGCGACCGGAATGGGGGTGATACTGTCGTTCCTCGCGAGCCCGCCGGAGCAGCGCGATCCGGACCTCATCACCGCCGCTCGCGAACACGTGATCGCGGCGATCACCACCGACAGCGCGGACAAGGCTTCGGACATCCCCAGCCGCGCCATCGCGCTCAAAGCCGCATTGGAGAAGGAACCCGGCAATGTCCTGACCTCCGCCGAGCAGGCGATGCTCGCCGAATGGCTCGACCGCCTCGCGCGCTGAATCACCGGCCGACGGCCTTCGCCGCCGCGACCGCCTGCCCGGCGTAGGACCGTCCGAAAAGGACGGTGTGGACCAGTAGCGGGAACAACTGGTGCGCGCCGATCCGGTCGGCCCAGCCGTCGGCGAGCGGGGCGACCTCCTGGTAGGCGGCGAGCACCCGGTCGAGCAGCGGGCAGCCGAACAACTGCAGCATCGCCAGATCGGTTTCACGATGGCCGCCGTGGGCGGCCGGATCGATGAGCGAGGCCTCGACGGCTCCCCACAGCACGTTGCCGTTCCACAGGTCACCGTGCAGGCGCGCCGGAGGTTCGGACACCTCGGGGAGCCGTGCGCAAGCCTGCTCGATGGCAGCGGCTTCGTCACCGTTCAGGATGCCCTCGTCGACCGCGCGACGGACGTAGGGCAGGACCCGGTGCTCGGCGTACCACGTCGGCCAGTCCTCGCCCGGCGTGTTCTCCATCGGGGCCAGGCCGATCCACGCGTCGGCGGGCCCGTCCGGCGGCGCCGCGCCGAACGCCGGCGCACCGGCCGCGTGCAACTCCGCGAGCCCACGCCCCAGCCGCTCCGCCGCGTGATGCGTCGGCCGTCCGCCGCCGACCAGTTCCGTGACCAGCCATTCACCGTCGTGGCCGCGAACCTCGGGCACCCGTACCGCACCGGGCTCCCCCAGCCACCGCAGGCCCGCGGCCTCGGCCGGTGTCGCGTTCCGGGCGTGGCCCCGTTTGACGACCACCGTGTCGCCGCTGTCGAGTACCACTTCGGTCACCCCGCTCGACAGGCTCCTCTGCCCGGCGACGGCGCGTCCGGTGATCTTCATGGCAGCCTCGGCAGGCGTCGAAACCTGGGTCATGCCCCGCAACCTACCTCCGCCGATCGGGTGAACGCTCGTTGTCCCGCGGAAATTCGCGTGCGTGCGCTTTCGAGAGACGAACGGCCTTACCGGGGCGGAACGAACAGCCCCGCCGGCTTCCCGACCTCGGCCGGGGTGCGTCCGGTCAACGCCCGAAACTCACGGATGAGATGCGCCTGGTCGCTGTAACCGCCCGAATGCGCGACCTCCGCCCAGGAAAGCGACGACGTCCGGTCCAGCAGGGCCAGCACGCGATTGAGCCGGGCGATCCGTCCGACCGTGCGAGGATTCAGCCCGATCTGCTCGCGGAACCGGACGTTGAGGTGCTGCCTACTCCAGCCGATCTCGTCCGCGAGGACGTCGACGCGGACCGGGCCCGCGCAAAGCCGGTCCCACGCGTACCGGACAGGTGCGGCCAGCTCGGGGCCGCGAGCGAGCCTCGCCGCGAGGTAGTCGTCCAGCAGCCGGAATCTCTCCGGCCAGTCCGCCGCCTCGGCCAGCCGTTCGGTCAACGATCCGGACGGCAGCAGGTCCGACGCCGCGACGACCGAGTTCGCCAGCTCCCGCAACGGGATCCCGAACAACGCGTACGAACCGAGCGGGGGCAGGGTGACGATGATCCCGCGCGAAGCGCCTGCCTGGTCGACTCGCAACGGCCGGTCGCGCAGGCCCAGCACCGGCGACGCGGGAATATCCGGTCCCCTGGCAGGCGCGTCGATGTCGATCACCCAGGTGAGCACGGACAACGGGGTGACCTGCCAGGAGTTCGCGCCCGCGTCGGGAAGATCGTGCGCGACGTAGCTCGCCACATGGGCGGCGAGGCCGGGGTGCGGCCACCGGAGAATCCGCTCGCCGGGTGCGCGGACGATGTCCCGCCGCGGCACCACGAGACCCCACCCGCCCATGCCGTCATCTTACTTTCGTTCAAGACCCGGAAGACGGCTTTGCCTAGCGTTCCGCTCATGAACAAAATCGGAGGCTTCAGGAATCCGGCGGCCGAAAAACGCTATTTCGCCGCCTACGACCGTGCCATGGCCGAATGCCCGGAACCGGGCGCGGTCTTCGACGTCGAAACGCGCCATGGCACCACGCGGGTCTACCGCTACGGTGACGGCGGCAGTCCGATCGCCCTGCTGCCGGGCCTTCTGGCGACCTCGGCCTGCTTCGCGGCGCTGATCCCCGCCTTGGCCGAGCGGCACGCCGTCTACGCGATCGACACTCTCGGCGAAGCGGGCCGCAGCGTGCAAAAGGCGCCGTTCAAAGACATCCGCGACCGCGCGAACGCCCTCGACGACGTTCTCGAGAACCTGGAACTGACCGACGTCCGTCTCGTCGGTGGTTCGACCGGCGGCTGGCACGCGGTGAACCAGGCGATCCACGCACCCGGCAGGCTCGCGTCCATCGCGTTGCTCGACGCGACCACCGTCGCCGCGCCGTTCGCCCGGAAGGTGTTCCGGTACAGCTTGGCCGCCGCCGTACTCGACAGCGACCGGCTGTGGCGCCGCTTCGTGACGTGGTCCGCCGGCGAGGACGTCCTCGACCAGCCCGCCGCCCGGCTCGTGCTCGCCGGGATCCGGTGTTATCGCGCCCGAGTGCCGTTCCAGGTCTGCCCGGACGAGGAGGCCTTGCGGTCCATCGAAGTACCCACGCTCGCCCTCTTCGGCGGGCGCAGCGTCGTGCACGATTCCGCCGCTGCCGCCGCACGACTGGAGAGTCTGCTCCCCCATGCCGACGTCGAAATCCTGCCGGACGCCGGCCACTACCTCTATCTCCGCCCGCAGGACCGCGTCCTGATCATCGAGCGGATCCTCGACAAGGTCGCTTAGGCGGCCCGCGCGCCGGAGCCCCGGCGCGCGGCGGCCAGACTGGCGCGGCAAGCGGCGATCAGCCTGGCCGAGGCGGCACTTTCGCCGTGGCCGCACCGAGGACAGGACATCGTGACGTCGCCGGACAATTCGTCGACCGAGACGGTCAACGCGGTCGCGCAAGAACGACACCAGCGGTGGCGGGTGATCGGGTTGACGTGCAGCGGGGAAGCCACGCACTGGTGGATCCAGCGGCCGTGCACGTGGCAGGTCAGGCGGTCGTCCGGGGACAGGCGGCCGACGTCCTCCGCGTCGTCCTCCATCGCCAGCAGAACCGGCAGGGTGCGGCTCACCGGGTTCAGCCGCGTGGTCGAGGCCAGTGTCGTGGTGTTCATCGCTTTCTCCTTCCGGCTCTTTTCAAGACGTCGAACGGGCAGTGCCAGATACGACACGGCCGGGCAGCTTTTCGCCGAAACCTCCCTCAGTAGGGTGAATCGATCTTGGTCGAATCCGAACCGTTACCCCATTCGGGTTAATCGCGCGTATCTTTCGGATCATGACGGCCGCACTCGTTTCACTGTCCACATCAGACAGTCGTGGACCCGGCTACCTGCTGTTTCCGCCCGCCGGCGGTACCAGCCGAGCGTTCGACGCGCTCGCGGGCGCGGTCGATGCGAACATCCGAGCCTTCGAATATCCCGGACACGGGGAACGGCTCGCGGAATCCCCGGCGTCCTCTCTCGAAGAACTCGCCACGCACTTGGCCGCCGCGACACCGAAGGCCTGGTTTTCCCGCTCCGTGACGATCGGATTCGGGATGGGCGCCTTCGTCGCCTTGGAAACCGCTCAACGCCTCGGCGTCGCCCCCGGCGCGCTGGTCGTCGTGGACGCGTGCGCCCCGCAGCGACGCTCACCGGACAAGAACGCCAAGGCGGGCGCGTCGGCGATGGGGCGGGTGTTCGGCCGCACCGGGCTCACTCCCGTCGCGGGTTACCGTGACTCACCCGAAAGCTGGGAGTACGCCCTGGACCTGCTGCTCGGCGACCTCCAGCTGCTGAACGCCTACCGTGGGCCCGCCAGGACCCGGCTCCCGTGCCCGATCGCGGCGATCCGCGGCACCGACGATCCCGCGTCCGCTTCGGGCGACGACGCCACCGGCGGCTGGCGGGTGTGGACGTCCGGTGCGTTCGTGGGGCGCGTCGTACCCGGTGGGTATCTGGGCGTTCTCGAGCCCGGCAGGGAGGCCGAGTTCTGGGCCCGGATCCGCAGGCTGGAAGCGGCCTTCGTGACCGCCGAACCTGAAGTCGCCTAGTAGATGACGTACACCGGTGACGTCGTCCGACGGTCGCCGCGCCAGGAGCCTGCCCCCTAATTTCGTCCCGTACCAGGCGTTTCGCGGGAGGAATCAGGATGCTCAGCAGGAGAAGGTTCGCGCAGGCCATCGTCGCCGCGACAGCGGGAGTCACTGTGGCGGGCTGCTCGGCCCAGCCCGCGGCTGCCCCGGCGGCGACGCCCGCCACGACCGGCGGGAACACCTCGTTCGGGCCGATCAAGCAGATCGACGCCGGGGAACTGAGCATCGGTTACGCCGAAGCCGGCCCCGCCGGCGGTCCGGTGGTGGTCCTCCTGCACGGCTGGCCCTACGACATCCACAGCTACGTCGACGTCACCCCGCGTCTGGTCGCGGCCGGGTACCGGGTGATCGTGCCGTTCCTGCGCGGCTACGGGCCGACACGGTTCCTGTCGAAGGACACGTTCCGCAACGGCCAGCAGTCCGCGATCGCCGCCGACATCGTCGCGTTACTGGACGCCCTCAAGATCGACAAGGCCGTCTTCGGCGGCTTCGACTGGGGCGCACGCACGGCCGTGATCATCGCCGCGCTGTGGCCCGAACGGTGCAAGGCGCTCGTCTCGGTGAGCGGCTACCTGGTGACCAACCGGGAGACGAACAAGCAGCCGCTTTCCCCGGCCGCCGAGCTCGGCTGGTGGTACCAGTACTACTTCGCCACCGAGCGCGGCATCCTCGGCTACACGAAGAACCGCCACGACTTCAACAAGCTGATCTGGAAGATCGCGTCGCCGAAGTGGAGCTTCGACGACGCGACCTACGACCGTTCCGCGGCCTGCTTCGACAACCCGGACCACGTCGCCATCGTGATCCACAACTACCGGTGGCGGCTGAGCCTCGCCGAGGGCGACCCGAAACTCGACGCGCTGGAAGCGAAACTCGCGCAGGGGCCGGCGGTTTCGGTGCCCACAATCACGATCGGCAGCGATTTCGACGGCCCGAACACCGACGGCAAGGCGTACCGGTCGAAGTTCTCCGGCAAATACGAGCACCGCGTCCTGAACGGGATCGGCCACAACGTGCCACAGGAGGCCCCGGCGGAATTCGCCAAGGCCGTCCTCGACGTCGACCGGTTCTAGCGTGCCCCGGTGAGGTGTTCGAGGGCCAGCTGGGACAGGCGGATGAAGCCGTAACCGCGTTCCGCGGCCTTGTCCGGGTCGAAGTCCTCGAACGCCGACCGGTCCGCCAGCAGATCCGCCGCCGTCTCGCCCTCGTCGAGGGTCGGCGTCGCCAGTTCCGGGACGAGGGCGGCGTCCAGCGCGGAACGCACCTCGGGATCGGCGCGGAACGCGCGGGCTCGTTCGGCGAACAGGAGATAGCTGGCCATGTTGGCCTCGGCACTGGCCCAGACGCCGTCCATGTTCTCCGTGCGCAGCGGCTTGTAGTCGAAATGCCGCGGCCCGTCGTAGCCGCCGTGCTCCAGCAGGTCGACCAGGAAGAACGACGACAGCACGTCGCCGTGCCCGAACACGAGGTCCTGGTCGAACCGGGGGCCGCGCTGGCCGTTGAGGTCGACGTGGAACAGCTTGCCCTGCCACAGGGCCTGCCCGATGCCGTGGACGATGTTGAGCCCGGCCATCTGCTCGTGCCCGACCTCCGGGTTCACGCCGACGATCTCGTGGTTGTCCAGCGTGGAGATGAACGCGAGCGCGTGCCCGATGGTCGGCAGCAGGATGTCGCCGCGTGGTTCGTTCGGCTTCGGCTCGAGCGCGAGCCGGAGGCCGTAGCCCTGGTCCAGGACGTACTGGGCGAGGAAATCGATGCCCTCACGGTAACGGTCCATCGCCGCGCGGACGTCCTTCGCGGCGTCGGTCTCGCTGCCTTCCCTGCCGCCCCAGAGCACGAACGTCGACGCGCCGAGTTCGGCGGCGAGGTCGAGGTTCCGGAGCACCTTCCGCAGCGCGTAGCGACGGATATCGCGATCGTTGCTGGTCAGGCCGCCGTCCTTGAAAACGGGGTGGCTGAACAGGTTCGTGGTGACCATCGGGACGACGAGGCCGGTCTCGGCGAGCGCGCCCTGGAAGCGCTTGAGGTGCCGCGCGCGTTCCGCGTCGGCCGAGCCGAATGGGACGAGGTCGTCGTCGTGGAAGGTGATCCCCCAGGCGCCGAGATCCGAGAGACGATGCACGGCTTCGACCGGGTCGAGCGGAGGACGGCTCGCCGGGCCGAACATGTCGTTCGCCTGCCAGCCCACGGTCCACAGCCCGAAGCTGAACTTGTCCTCACGCGTCGGTGCCTGAGCCATCTCGCCTCCCAATTAGTTTGATGCCTGAACTTATCGACGCCACTCCGGCAGGTCAAGGCTTTCGTTCAGGCATCGAACGAATACAATCGCGCGATGATAGGCACGCGCCCGGCGGGACAGCACACCGTGCGGCAGCACAACGCCGCCCTCGTCCTCGGGGCGATCGCGGATGGTCCCGGCACCTCACGGGCAGGCCTGGCCGCCGTCACCGGACTCACGAAGGCGACCGTGTCGAGCGTGGTCGACCGGTTGATCGCGGCGGATCTCGTGGCCGAAGGCGAACCGGAACAGCGCGTTGGCCCCGGGCGGCGCGGCACCGTCGTGTCGCTCTCCCCCACCGGCCCGCACGGGCTCGGCATCGAAATCGGCGTCGACTACCTGGCGTCCTGCCTCGTCGATCTGACCGGCACCGTCCGGGCGCAGGAGGTCCGGTACGCGGACAACCGGACCCCGCGCGTCTTCCAGCGCGTCTCGGCGTTCCTGCGAGGAGCACAGACGCGGGCGGACGCGCTGGGTGTTCCCGTCGGCGGCGTCGGTATCGCGGTTCCGGGCCTGGTCGAATCCGGGCTCGTGCGGCTGGCGCCCAACCTGGGCTGGCGCGACGTCGACCTCGCCGACCGGCTCGGCGAGACGTTCACCGTCGCCAACGAAGCGAACTTCGCTGCGCTCGCCGAACTTTGGCACGGCTCGGCGTTGCCGGATTTCGTCCACGTGTCCGGTGAGATCGGGATCGGCGCGGGCATCGTGCTGGACCGCGCGCTGTTCGAAGGCGTCCGCGGCGCGGGCGGCGAGATCGGCCACCTGCCGGTGGCGCCCGACGGCCCGCCGTGTTCCTGCGGCGCGAACGGCTGCCTGGAACGGATGGCGGGACAGGAGGAGATCCTGCGGCTCGCGGGCGCGGAAACGGTGGACGACCTGGTCTCCGCGCTGGAATCCGGCGACGACGCGGCGGTCTCCGCGGTGACCACCGCCGCGGGACATCTCGGCGTCGGACTGTCCACTGTGGTCAATCTGATGGACGTTCCGGCGGTGGTGCTAGGCGGAACCTACGCCCGGCTGGAGCCGTGGCTTCGTGAGCCACTCCTCGCCGAGCTCGAACGCCGCGTGCCCAGCACGGCGTGGTCGCCGGTGCGGGTCGTCCGCTCGGCGCTCGGCACGGGAGCCGCCGTACGCGGGGCCGCCGGATCGGTGATCCGCGGCATCCTCGCTGACCCGGAGCACTATCTCACGACTCACTGGCCATCCGATCAGGACGCTCAGGGCCGCTGACCCCGGGCAGCAACGGCTCGATGGCCTGCGCCCGGCGTTCGATGTCGGGCCTCCGAGCCCGTCGCGCGTAGTCGATGAGGGCTTCACGGTCGTCCTGGGGAAGCCAGCCCTGCTCGCTCCCGGTCTCCAACCGCACGAGGTACTGCACCAGCTCCACCGACTCGGCACCGAACTCCCGCATCCGGCGCGTCAGCAGCTCCGCCGCCGCGAGATAGCCGTTGTTCCACGCGTGGACCGCCAGCAGCTGCGCGGTCGCGGCGAGGATGTCGCCGAGGTGGAACCCGCCCTCCGCCGCGAGATGCCCCGCGAGGCGGAAACTGCGTCTGCCCTCACCGACCGGCCCCTCCTCGCGAATCGCTTCGAGCAGAGCCCCGATCTGCCGCGTCAGGTAGTCCTGACCCGCGCACTCCACCGTCACCGCATTCCTCCACCCAGTCGCCGCGATCGTAGGAAGGTGTCAATGGGGAGCAGGTCAGATACATCGAATGCCGAACCGTTATCACCCGAATGGGGTGTTCGGCGGTGCGTCTCGGTCAACAGGGCGCCACGGCTCCGGTCTCACCCGAGGCGCACCAACCCCGGATGCCGACGAAGCCACTCGTCGCGCCGCTTCTCGACGTCCCGTTGCGTCATCCCCCGCCCGGCGTTCACGCAACCGCCGGTCCGGCCCTTGATGGTCGTCCCCGGCTCGTGGCACTGATCCTCGTCTTCGCGGCAAGCCGCCTGTACCTTCGTCTTGGCCGGCACCTTGCTCGTCGTCGGAGCCGAACTCGCGCAGGCGACCGCCACGAAGCACGCCACGGCGACCGGCAGCAGGAGCAGGACACGCACCATGATTCCTCCGCCTCCGCCATCGAACCCGACTGTATTCGGTGGGAGGGCGAAGAGCGTTACAGCGTCACCGCCCGGCGAACGTGTCAGAAACCGTCGCCATCCGGCGGACATCGACGCGCGCATCAAGCGCATACGCCGCACTCACGCCACCAGCCGCTCGACGACCAGGAGTGCTCCCACCGGGATCATCGAGGCGCCGGAGATCCGGGAAACGGTCCGTGACACGGCAGGGCGTGCGCGCAACAGGGATTGCGCTCCCGCCCCGACGCACGGGTAGACCACCGCGCAGGTGCCGACGAAGGTCAGGCCTAGAACACTCATCTGGAGCAGCACCGGCCAGCGCACCGCCGGGTCGGTGAATTGCGGCAGCATCGCGACGAAGATCGCAGGAGCGTCTATGAAGGATCTGGGACACTCACCGTCCCAAATCCTTCATAGACGCGAGACCTCCGGCCGGCACACGTCCTCACCATTCACGAGGGGCGACGCCCGGCTGTTCTTCGAAGATCAGCCAAGTCCGCGTCGACCGCACGCCGTCCAGCGCCTGCAACCGTTCCAGTACGACATCCCGCAGCGAAGCGTTGTCCGGTGTCCGCACCAGCAGCAGGATGTCGAAGTCGCCGCCGACGAGCGAAACGTGCTCGACGAACGGGATCTGCCGCAGCTCGGCCGACATCGTCCGCCATGACGTCTGCTCGACGGTGATCAGGATGTACGCGCTCGTCCCGAGTCCGGCCCGCCGCGGGTCGATCCGGGCGCCGAAGCCGGTGATGACGCCTTCGGACATCAGCCGGTCCAGTCTCGCGTAGGCGTTCGTACGCGAGATGTGCAGGCGCTCCGCCAGCGCGCGGACGGCGAGCCTGCCGTCGGCGGTCAGTTCGGCGAGGATCGCGCGATCGATGTCGTCGAGGGCAAGGACCGTTCGTCCCGGATCGCGGCCGTGAGCCACGCCACTACTGGACGGTTGGCCCGGCTGAACCGATCCGACGGACAATTTGTCGCTCATTCCGCGCGCCTCTTGAACACTGGGACTCCGGAAACCACCATCTCAGCATCATATGTCTGTGAAAGGTGGTGCTGCGCCATGTCGCGGGAGACCCCTGCCGCCGCGTTGCTGCCGTCCGGGATCCCGGTGCGGTTCCTCGCCGAGGACGGCACACGCGTCGACGAGCACGGCGGCTATTCGGCGCCTCCGCCCGAACGGCTCGTCGAGGCCTACCGGCTGATGGTGCTCGGCCGCCGGTTCGACGCCCAGGCGACCGCGCTGACCAAGCAGGGCCGTCTCGCGGTCTACCCGTCGAGTGCCGGCCAGGAGGCCTGCCAGGTCGCGAGCGCACTGGCCCTCACCGACGCGGATTGGCTCTTTCCCACCTACCGCGACTCCGTCGCGCTCGTCGCCCGCGGCCTTGAACCGGGCGAGATCCTGACGCTTCTTCGCGGCGACGCGCACTGCGGCTACGACCCCGCCAAGACCCGTGTCGCTCCGCAGTGCACCCCGCTGGCCACCCAGACCCTCCACGCGGCCGGGCTCGCCCACGCGATGCAGCGCCGCGGCGAGGACAGCGTCGCGTTCGCGCTCATCGGGGACGGCGCCACCAGCGAGGGCGACTTCCACGAGGCGCTCAACTTCGCGGCCGTGTTCAAGGCGCCGGTGGTGTTCTTCGTGCAGAACAACGGCTTCGCGATCTCCGTGCCGTTCGAGAAGCAGAGCGCCGCCCCCGCGCTGGCGTACAAGGGTGTCGGCTACGGCGTGCGCTCCGAGCAGGTCGACGGCAACGACGCCGTCGCGGTCCTCTCAGTGCTGGACGACGCCGTCGCGCACGCGCGCTCCGGCCTCGGCCCCGTCCTGGTCGAGGCGCACACCTACCGGATCGACGCGCACACCAACGCCGACGACGCCACCCGCTACCGCGATCAGGCCGAGGTCGAGAAGTGGCGCGCGGCCGACCCGGTGCGCCGTCTCGAAACGTATCTGACCACCGAGAATCTGCTGTCCACCAACGATATCGAGCGCTTCCAGGCCGAGGCTGAGACGTTCGCCGCCGGGGTGCGCGACACCCTCAACGCCGACGTCGAGCCGGATCCGATGTCGCTGTTCGAGCACGTGTACGCCGTCCCGACCCGCCAACTCGCCGCCCAGCGGGCGCTGGTCGCCGCCGAACTGGAGGCCCGATGACCGAGATCTCGATGGCACAGGCGCTCAACGCCGCTCTGCGCGACGCTGTCAAGGACGACGACCGCGTACTCATCTTCGGCGAAGACGTCGGCCCGCTCGGCGGCGTGTTCCGGGTGACCGACGGCATCACCGCCGACTTCGGCGAGGAACGCTGTTTCGACACGCCGCTGGCCGAGTCCGGCATCGTCGGTTTCGCGGTCGGGATGGCGATGGGCGGGTTCCGCCCGGTGGTCGAAATGCAGTTCGACGCCTTCGCCTATCCCGCCTTCGAGCAGATCACCTCGCACGTCGCGAAACTGCGTAACCGCACCCGCGGCGCGCTGTCGCTGCCGATGGTCATCCGCATCCCCTACGCGGGCGGGATCGGCGGCGTCGAGCACCACTGCGATTCGAGCGAGGCCTACTACACGCACACCCCCGGCCTGCGCGTCGTCACGCCCGGCACTCCCCAGGACGCCTACGACCTCCTGCGTGACGCGATCGACTCACCGGACCCGGTGATCTTCCTCGAACCCAAATGCCGCTACTGGTCGAAGGAACCTGTGTCCTTCACCCGGGACGGCGCGGCCATGGACCGCGCGGTCGTGCGCCGCGGGGGCAAGGACGTCACGCTGATCGCGTACGGCCCGATGGTCGCCACCGCGCTGGAGACCGCGGAGGCCGCGACCGCCGAAGGCTGGGACGTCGAGGTCGTCGATCTCCGGTCGCTCAGCCCGTTCGACGACGAGACGGTGACCGCTTCGGTGCGCCGCACCGGACGTGCGGTCGTCGTCCACGAGGCCGCCGGGTTCGGCGGCTACGGCGCCGAGGTGGTCGCCCGGGTCACCGAGCAGTGCTTCCACCAGCTGCACGCGCCGGTCCTTCGGGTCACCGGCCTCGACATCCCTTACCCGCCACCGAAACTGGAGCGCCATCAGCTTCCGGACGTCGACCGGATCCTGGACACCGTCGCCCGGCTGCAGTGGAACGACGAACCGGTGGTGGCCGGTGCCTGACTTCCTGCTCCCGGACCTCGGCGAAGGGCTCACCGAAGGCACCATCGTCACCTGGCTGGTCGCGGAGGGCGACTCAGTCGGTGTCGACCAGCCCGTCGTCGAAGTGGAAACCGCGAAGGCCGCGGTCGAGGTGCCGGTGCCGTTCGCCGGCGTCGTCACCCGCCTCCACGGCGAACCCGGCCAGTCGCTTCCGGTCGGCGCTCCGCTGCTCACCATCGGCCCCGGTTTCACCGAACCCGGCGTGACGACCGCGAGCGAAGGCAGTGGCAACGTCCTCATCGGCTACGGCACGACCACCACGACGAGGCGCCGCCGGACGCGCACCGTCGTCGCCACACCCGAGAAGCCGTCGAAAGCGCCGGGCGTGATCTCCCCGTTCGTCCGCAAGATGGCCGCGGACAACAAGATCGACCTGACGAAGCTGACCGGCAGCGGTCCGGGCGGGATCATCCGGCGCGCCGACGTCGAGGCGGCGCTCGCCGTCCCCGAGCAGCGGGACGGCGAGACGCGGATCCCGCTGACCGGCGTTCGCAAGGCGGTCGCCGACAAGCTGACGACCTCGCGCCGTCAGATCCCCGAAGCGACGGTCTGGGTCGACGTCGACGCGACCGAACTCGTCGCGGCGCGCAAGTCGCTCAACGCCTCGGCACCGGATCGCCCGGTGAGCCTTTTGGGCCTCGTCGCCCGGTTCGCCGTGGCGGGCCTGCGGAAGTACCCGGAGCTGAACTCGCGTGTCGAGGGCGACGAGATCGTGCAGCTGCGGGACATCAACCTCGGTTTCGCCGCGCAGACCGACCGGGGTCTCGTCGTACCGGTGGTCCGCGACGCGGGCTCACTGTCCACAAGGGAGCTTTCGGCCGCGATCGGAGATCGCACCACACAAGCCAGGGAAGGAAAACTCGGCCCGGCTGGTCTCACCGGCGGGACTTTCACGGTCAACAACTACGGCGTGTTCGGGGTCGACGGCTCGGCCGCGATCATCAATCACCCGGAAGCGGCGATCCTCGGCATCGGCCGGATCATCGACCGCGCCTGGGTGGTCGACGGCGCGCTCGTGGCGCGCAAAATCTGCGAGCTGACCCTGGCGTTCGACCACCGGGTGTGCGACGGCGGGACCGCCGGCGGATTCCTGCGGTTCGTCGCCGACTGCGTCGAGTCGCCGGTCACCGCGCTCGGGGAGCTGTGAGCGGGTCGCACAACCCGCGGTTGTGACCCGCCAACGACCCGTTGTTCGACTTCGAGGTCCCGGCTTGCTTTGATCTCGCGGGTGGGTGGGAGATCACTGGGACGACGGTTCGGCTGGCTGTGGGCGGCGTACGCGGCGAGCGCTTTCGGCACGAGGTTCGCGTTCGACGCGTTCAGCCTGATCGCCATCGTGGCGCTGGGCGCGGGCACCACGGAGGTCTCGCTGCTGGCGGCCGCCGGTCTCGTCGTCGGCGCCGTGGTCGCGCTGCCGCTCGGCCCCTGGGTCGAGTTCCGCCGCAAACGGCCGGTGATGATCGCGATGGATCTGATCCGGTGTGCGGCGCTGCTGACCGTCCCGGTGGCGTACGCGTTCGGCTTGCTCGGGTTCGGTCAGCTTCTCGCTGTGTCCGTCATCGTCGCCGCAGCCGACATCACGTTCCTGGCCGCCAGTGGGGCGTTCCTCAAAACCCTGCTGCCACCCGAAGATCTGCTGATCGCGAACGGCCGATTCGAATCGACGACCTGGACCGCGACCGTGCTCGGTCCGCCGCTCGGCGGTTTCGCCGTCGGCCTCTTCGGGCCGGTGATCACGATCGCCGCCGACGCGGTCAGCTATCTGCTCTCGGCGCTCGGGATCCGTGCGGTCGGTGGTGCGGAGCCGCCACCCACCGAACGGGAGAGGCCGCGGCTGACCGGCCGCGACCTGCGGGAAGGCTGGCGGTTCATCCTCACCCACCCGTTGCTGCGCCCGCTGTTCGTCAACACGATCGTGGTCAACGGGTTGATCATGGCGACCGCGCCGTTGATGGCCGTCCTGATGCTGGGGCAACTCGGCTTCGCTCCATGGGAGTACGCGGTCGCCTTCGCCGTGCCCTGCCTCGGTGGGCTGATCGGGGCGAGGCTCTCCCGGACCGTGGTCGCCCGGTACGGCCGGGACCGCGTCCTCTTCACCGCCGGTTGGCTGCGGGTCTGCTGGCCCGTCGGGCTGGTCTTCATCCAGCCCGGTGTGCCCGGGCTGATCCTGGTCATCGTCGTCGAATTCTGCCTGATCACCTGCATCGGCGTGTTCAACCCGGTGCTCGCCACCAGCAGGCTCGAACAGGTTCCCCTCGACCGAGCGGCGCGCACGCTGTCGGCCTGGTCGATCGCCGGGAAACTCACCACCGCTTCGCTGACCGCCCTGTGGGGCCTGCTCGCCGCGTTCACCGGACCGCGCGCGGCGGTCGGCATCGCCGGAGCGCTCATGCTCGCGACCCCGCTCCTGCTCCCCCGAAACCGTCGGAGGGCTGTGCCAGTATCGGCGCATGGCGATCAAGAGAGTGGTAGCCGACCTCGAGACCAAGTCCCTTGAGCAGGCGAGAACCTTCTACGAGCGGGTGCTCGGTTTCGAAGTGGTGATGGATCACGGCTGGATCGTGACCCTGGCCGATCCGGATCGGCCGGAGGTGCAGCTGAGCCTCATGACCCACGACGAGACGGCGCCCGTCGTCCCGGCCGTCTCGATCCAGGTGGACGACGTCGACGCGGCGTACGACGAAGCGAAGGCGTCCGGCGCCGAGATCGTGCACGAACTGACCGACGAGCCCTGGGGTGTCCGGCGGTTCTTCGTCCGTGATCCCGGCGGTCACGTGGTCAACGTGCTGTCCCATCGCTGAAGCCTGTTTCATCGAAATTTCATGACTCGTCCCTAGCGTTCGAACACGCACCGTAGTCGAACGAAAGGGACGATGAATGTGAAGAAGCTCAGGGGGGTCCTGGCGGCGGCCGCGCTGGCCGCCGGGCTGATCGGCGTCACGGCGCCGGCTGCCCAGGCCGACCAGGCGCGCTACTACATCCTCATCGGCGGCACCTGCGATGGGGCCGCGACCGTCTACAACGACGCCTGGTTGCGGGGCGGGATCAAGAAGGTGGTCCACTACCCGGCAGGGGCCGCCGGAGCACCGAACTGCGACCAGACGCCGATGGACCAGAGCGTCGCGCGCGGGCACGAGGAAGCCCGTCGTGTCGCCCAAAGCTCCTTCGACGAGAACCCCGGCGCGGAATTCACCGTCGTCGGCTACTCGCAGGGCGCACTGGTCGCGAACCTGGTGCTGAACGACATCGCCGACGGGAAGCTGGCCGTGGACAGGTCACGGTTCAGGGCGAAGATCTTCGCCGACCCGATGCAGCCCGTCGGCCCGCCGGGACGCGGGATCAGCGCGGTGCTCCCGCCGGGCACCGGGGCACCGTCGCCGTTCGGCGGCTACGTGTCGTTCGGTCCCGGCCGCACCGACTTCGGCGGTATCCCGTACATCCGCTACTGCATCGAAACCGACGGTGTCTGCCACTTCGACACCCTCGAAGCGCCGGGCGGGTACTTCGCCCAGCACTTGTGTTACCAGTGGGCCCGGCCCACCGATCACCGCTCGATCATGGAGGACACGATCGCGGACGGCGTGTACACCAACGGATCGCACGCGTTGCCGCGGCAGAACTGCCGTCCGCCGTGGCCGGTGGCGTGATCGGCTGAAGACGGCTGCCGCCCGGCGCCCGATCGCCGGGTGACAGCGGTTCGGGCGATGGCCCGCCCACAATGTCGTGGGCGGGCCATCGTCGATCTACCGGACCGGCTGTCCCTCCGGTGCCGGGGCGTGGCCGGTCGGCCGGGCCGTGAACGTGCCCCGCCCCTGGGTGCGGCTGCGCAGCCGTGTCGCGTAGCCGAACAGTTCGGCCAGCGGCACGGTCGCGGTGACCACGGTCGTTCCCGCGCGCACCACCGACCCCAGCACCCGGCCACGCCGGGCGGCGAGGTCGCCGAGCACCACGCCGACAGCACTTTCGGGCACGGTGACGGTCACTTCGGCGACCGGCTCCAGCAGGGTGACCGTGCCGGCGGCCAAAGCGGCCCGGAGCGCGAATCGCCCGGCCGTCCGGAACGCCATCTCCGACGAGTCCTTCGCATGGGTGGCCCCGTCGGTCAGCGTGACCCGCACACCGGTCACCGGATGCCCGCCGAGCGGGCCTTCCACCAGCGCGTCACGGCAACCGGCTTCGACAGCGCGGACGTATTCCCGCGGCACCCGGCCACCGACCACAGTGGACTCGAACTCGAACTCCCCTTCCTCCAACGGTTCCGTGTCGATGACGACGTGGGCGAACTGCCCGGCGCCGCCGTCTTGCTTGACATGCCGGTAGACGAAACCGGACACGCCCCGAGCCACCGTCTCGCGGTAGGCGACACGAGGCCGCCCGACGCCGACGGCCAGGCCGTGGTCGCGCCGGATCTTCTCCACCGCCACCTCCAGATGCAGCTCGCCCATTCCCGAGAGCAGGGTCTGGCCGGTCTCGCGATCGGTCCGGATGACCAGCGACGGATCCTCCTCGACCAGCCGCGCCAACGCCGCCATCAGCCGTTCCGTGTCGGTTCCCGTCCGTGCCTCGACGGCGACCGACACGACCGGATCGGCCACGACGGGCGGCTCGAGCAGGAGCGGCTCCGACGGCGTGCACAGTGTCGCGCCGGCGCGGGCCGTCTTCAGCCCGACCACCGCGACGATGTCGCCCGCGACGGCGCTGTCCACCCTGGTGTGCCGGTCCGCCTGGACCCGCAGGATGCGGCCGACGCGCTCGATACGACCGCTGCCCACGTCGATCACCGCCTCCGAAGTCCGGATCGTGCCCGAGTACACCCGCAGGTACGTCAACCGCCCGGTGGCGGTCGAGGTCACCTTGAACACCAGTGCCGCGAACGGCGCCGACGGATCGGCGGGCCGTTCGTGGGCCGTGCCTCCGTACTCGCCCTGGACCGGCGGAACATCCGACGGCGAGGGCAGATACGCCACCACGGCTTCCAGCAACGGCTCCACACCGCGGTTGCGGTACGCCGAGCCGCATAGCACCACGACGCCCTCCCCGGTGCGGGTCAGTTCGCGCAGCGCCGAGACCAGCGTCTCCGTCGAAACCGCCGAAGACTCGCAGAACTCGTCCAGCGCGGCCGGATGGAGTTCCGCCACGGTCTCTTCGAGCAGACGGCGACGCCGGTTCGCTTCGTCCACAAGGGACTCCGGAACCGGTCCTTCCTCGGCCCTCTCGGCGCCGTCGGCCCAGACGAGCGACCGCATCCGCAGCAGGTCGACGACACCCACGAAGCCGTCCTCCGCCCCGATCGGCAGCTGGACCACCAGCGGACGAGGATGCAGCCGCTCCCGGATGGACTCCACGGCCGCGTCCAGATCGGCGCCCGCGCGGTCGAGTTTGTTGACGAACGCGATCCGCGGTACGCCGTGGCGGTCGGCCTGGCGCCACACCGATTCGCTCTGCGGTTCGACCCCGGCGACGCCGTCGAACACCGCGATCGCGCCGTCGAGGACGCGGAGCGACCGTTCGACCTCGTCGGAGAAGTCGACGTGGCCGGGGGTGTCGATCAGGTTGACGAGATGGCCGTCCCACGTACAGCTGACGGCGGCGGCGAAGATGGTGATGCCACGGTCTCGCTCGTGGGAATCGAAGTCGGTCACGGTCGTGCCGTCATGGACCTCACCACGTTTGTAAGTGGTTCCGGTGACGTACAGGATCCGTTCGGTCAGCGTGGTCTTGCCCGCGTCGACATGGGCGAGGATGCCCAGATTGCGGACGGCGGACAAGGGGACGGTGCGCATGGCGCGGGCCTTTCGAAAGTGATCTCCGGAGCTCGGACTGCGCGATTCGGGCGAACGCGGGCAGGCGCCCTCGCCGTCGTGAGACGACGGGAAGCGGGCGCGAGAAAGTCAGGCGTTCGTCAACGGGCCGGTGCTAGCCGCGCGGCAGGCACCGGACGCGCGGAGACACGAGGATCACCTCGTAGCGGGCCGAGGGGACGACGACGGCGTGGTGATGACGCACTGTCCTGTCCTTCCTCGCCGGGATGATTCGCGGCGAGTGTAGCCACCGGAGACGCGGACCGGGAACTGGTTTTCCGCGGATCCGGAGGAAACTGGGCGAAGACCGACCGGTTTCCGGCGACGGCGGTGTCCATCCTTTCGAGGGACACCACAGGAGGAAGGAACCGGGCATGGGGGCGGACGAGCTGCTGGGCTTGGCGAAGACCGGCGCCGTCGGCTGCAACCTGGAGGACACCGATCACCGGACCGGCAAGCTGGGCGTGCCGATCGGCACGCCCAGCGGCTCGCGGACATCCGCTCGGCCGCGACCGAGGCCGGCGTCCCGATCGTCGTCAACGCCCGGGTCGACGCGTTCCTGGGCGACCGCGGGATCCCGGAGCCGGAAAGGCTTGCCAAGGCCATCCGGCGGGGCAGGCTCTACCGGGAGGCCGGCGCCGACTGCGTGTATCCGATCGGGGTGCGCCGCCGGGACGACGTCGCCGCGCTGGTCCGCGAACTCGCGTGCCCGGTGAACGGCAACTTCGGCGAGGAACTGGATCTGGCCGCGCTCCGGGAACTCGGCGTGGCCCTGAGTGCCCCGGTCGTGGGGGGGGGGGGGGGGGGGGGGGAGGGGGGGGGGCCGGCCGGGGGGCACCCCACCCCTCCCCTTTCCCCCCAGGTCTCCCCAGGGAAAGAGGACCTGTGTGTTCCTC